>JBDHRV010000049.1:0-22259 GCA_039807745.1 Burkholderiales bacterium | reverse complement strand
GGCGCTTTTGGCAACCATGAGCTTAAGCGTCGCGGCGGCGGGTAGGTTTGCTGCAACGCAACATTTGCATTTTAGTGCGTTGGGCAGGGATGTCAAGCGGAAAGTTGTGCGAATCGGTCTGGAGGAACGAGTCGGAGGGGAGCGGGTGCCGCTGCCCCGCCCAAAAGAAAAGGCCCGACGCAGCTAGCGTCGGGCCCGCATAATGGCCGGAGGGGCCGGTTAAAGCCGTTCGTAGATGGCCGCGATCCCCTGGCCACCGCCGATGCACATGGTCACCAGACCATAGCGGCCGCCGGAGCGATGCAGTTCATAGATGCACTTCACGGAGAGGATCGCACCGGTCGCGCCGATCGGGTGGCCGAGCGCAACCGCGCCGCCGTTGACGTTGGTCTTGGCCGGATCGAAGCCCAGTTCCTTCGAGACCGCGCACGCCTGGGCGGCAAAGGCCTCGTTCGACTCGATCACGTCCATGTCCGAGACCTTGAGTCCCGCCCGGACCAGAGCAGACTTAACCGCCGGCACCGGGCCGATGCCCATGATCTTGGGATCGACGCCCGAATGACCGTAGGCGACGAGCCGAGCGATCGGCTTCAATCCCTTGCTCGCCGCCGCACCGGCTTCCATGAGCACCACGGCGGCCGCGCCGTCGTTGATGCCGGAAGCGTTGCCGGCCGTGACCGAGCCTTCCTTGTCGAACACGGTCTTGAGCTTGCCCATGCCTGCCATGCTTGCGTCGGCACGGGGATGCTCGTCGGTGTCGAAGGGCACCGGTCCCTTGCGGGTCTTGACCTCGATCGGCAGGATCTGCTCCTTGAAGCGACCCCCCTGAATGGCGGCGATCGCGCGCTTGTGGCTCTCGACCGCGAACGCATCCTGCTCTTCGCGACTGATGCTCCACTTCTTGGCCACCGCTTCGGCCGTGACGCCCATGTGCACGGCGTCGAACGGATCGGTGAGCGCACCCACCATCATGTCGAGGATCTTGCCGTCGTTCATGCGCTGACCCCAGCGCGCGGTCGGCATCGTGTAACCGGCGCGGCTCATGGACTCGGCGCCGCCGGCAACCGCCGCATCGGTGTCGCCCAGCAGGATCGACTGCGAGGCGCACACAATGGCCTGCAAGCCGCTGCCGCACAGCCGATTCAGGGTGAACGCCATGGTCTCCTGCGGCAGCCCGCCCTTGATGCACGCCACGCGCGAGACGTACATGTCGCGCGTCTCGCCGTGGACCACGCTGCCGACCACGCATTGGCCGATATCCTTGGGATCGGCCTTCGACCGCGCCATTGCTTCCTTGATCACGGCCCCGGCGTAGTCAACCAGGGCAACATCCTTCAGACCGCCGCCATAATCGCCGATCGCAGTGCGCACGGCGCTCAGCACCACTACCTCTCGTCCAGCCATGGAATGCTCCTCTCTCTTGGTTGCCCTTGGGATTTGTTCTCGACCTGCCCGTCGCCTGCTTGCCCGGCCATCTGCACTTGCCGAGGCCGCCAAGCGTGATGCGGAGGTCGGAGTGTACGCCCCGCCCGTTACCCTGTCGAGACGGCTCCGCTACCGCCGCATCGCGAGCCAGATGGCCGCTGCGGCGAGCCCCATGCCGGCCCACGCGAGTGGCCCCAACCGCTCCCCGAAGAGGTACCACGCCATGACTGCGGTCGTGGGTGGTGTCGCGTAGAAGAGGGTGGAAACCCGTGCCGCCTCACCCCGTCGCAGCAGCAGATACAACAGCGTGATGGCGCCGATCGAGAGCACCAGGACGAGCCAGCCGAGTGCGAATATGAACTGCGCGGTCCAGCGCACCGCCATGCTCTCGGTGGCGAGCGCGATCGGCAGCAGCAGGGCGCCCGCCGCGGCGAACTGGATCACCGAGCTCGCGGCCAGCCCCGCGGATGCGCCGTGGCGCTTCTGATACAGCGTGCCGGCGGTGATCGACAGCAGCGCGACGATCGCGGCCGTCATGGCAGCGGGGGTCGGCGCCTGCCACGCCGTCTTGTCGGACACGGTCATCGCCACGCCCGCAAGCCCCAGCGCCAAGCCGACCCACTGTCGTCGCGTCACGCGCTCGCCGAGGAAGGTGCCCGCCGCGGCCGCGGTCAGCAGCGGCTGCATGCCGACGATGAGCGACACGATGCCGGCCGGTGCGCCGGCATCGATCGCACTGAAGACGCCGCCAAGATAGCCGCCGTGGAGCAGCATTCCGGCAACCGCGAGATGGCCGGCCTGCGCCGGATTCTCGGGCCAGCGCGACTTCAGCACGAGCGCGGCCGGCACCAGGAGCGCGAGCACGAACGCAAAGCGCAGCAGGAGAAAAGTGAGTGGCTCCGCGTATGGCAGACCGAGCTTCGAGCCGATGAAACCCGTGCTCCAAAGCAACACGAAGAGCATGGGGGCGATGAGACCGAAGAGGTCGCGCGGGTGTTGCGAGCTCACGCGTTGGCGGGGCGCAGTCCCGAAAGATAGGCGATCAGGTCGGTCGGCGCGTCGATCAGCGCGTCGGCACCCCAGGTCTCCGGGGCGCTGCCCGGGCCCAGGTAGCCATACCGTGCGACAACGACGCGCATACCCGCGGCGCGCGCCGCCTGCACGTCCCGCACGTCGTCGCCGGCGTACAGGCACTCGGGCGGGGCGATGCCGCAATGGCGGCTCGCGAAGAGCAGCGGCTCGGCATGCGGTTTCGCCCGGTTGGTCGTGTCCCCGCTCACGACCGTCCGCGCCTTTGCGTCGAGACCCAGCTGTTTCACCAGCGGCAGCGTGTAGCGTTCGATCTTGTTGGTCACGATTCCCCAAGGCAGGCCGCGCGCCTCGATCCACTCGAGCACCTCTTCCATGCCGGGAAAGAGCCGCGTCTCGCGGCACACGTCGAGCGCGTAGAGCTCGTGGAACTCGTCGCACAGCGGCCGGAAACGATCGTCCTCCGGACCGATATCGAACCCCGCCCGGATCAGTCCGCGCGCGCCCATCGAAGCAAAGCGCCGCAAGTAGGACACCGGCAGCGGCAGGAGACCGCGCGCCGCACGCTGCAGATTGAGGGCGCGCGCGAGATCGGGTGCGGTATCGGCGAGCGTGCCGTCCAGGTCGAACAGGACGGCGGCAATCATGGCGCCGTGGCGTGCAGGATGTAATTGACGTCCGTGTCGCGCCCGAGTGCAAAGGTGCGGGTGAGCAGGCTGTACGTCATGCCGGTGAGGTCGACCACCGCGAGTCCCGCCTCGCGGCAGCAGCCCGCGAGCTCGGAGGGCTTGATGAACTTCGCGTACTCGTGGGTGCCGCGCGGCAGCAGACCCAGCACGTATTCGGCGCCGAGGATGGCGAGCAGGAACGACTTGGGGTTTCGGTTCAGGGTGGCGAAGAAGGCGTGGCCACCCGGCTTGAGCGCCTGGCTGCACGCGCGCACGGTGCTCGCGGGATCGGGCACGTGCTCGAGCACTTCGCAGCAGGTGACGATATCGAAGTGGTGCGGCCGCTCGAGCGCCATGTCCTCCGCACTGATCTTTACATACTCGACCTTGCGGCCGCTTTCCAGCAGATGCAGCTGCGCCACCTTGAGCGGCTTGTCGGCGAGGTCGATCCCGGTGACGGTGGCACCGCGCGCCGCCATGCCTTCGGACAGGATGCCACCGCCGCAGCCGACGTCGAGCACTGTCTTTCCGGCGAGCCCGGCACGGCGGTCGATGTAGTCGGTGCGCAGCGGATTGATCTCGTGCAGCGGCCGGAACTCGCTGTTCGGATCCCACCAGCGGTGCGCGAGCGCGCTGAATTTCTGGATCTCGGCCGGATCGACGTTGGACATGAATTACTCCTTGAGCCGTTCCTGCCACCGCAGCGCGCGCACGAGCAGCTCCTGTTCGTTCAAGGTCGTGAGAGATCCCGCCTGCAGCACACGACGACCCGCGACCCAGACGTCGGTCACGTCCTGGCGGCCCGCGCAATAGACCAGGTGGGACACCGGATCGAAGCAGGGAGACATCCCGAGGGTGGAGAGGTTCACCGCCACGAGGTCTGCCTCCTTGCCCGGCACGATCGAGCCCAGTCGGCGCTCGAGCCCGAGCGCCGAGGCGCCGGCGATGGTGGCCATGCGCACTGCCGTGTGGGCGGGCAAGGCCTCCGCACGCCCGCTCACCGCCTTGGCGAGCAGCGCGGCAAGCCGCATCTCCTCCATCAGGTCGAGGCGATTGTTGCTCGCTGCGCCGTCGGTGCCGAGGCCCACGTTGACGCCGGCGTCGAGGTAGCGTGCGACGGGCGCGAAGCCGCTCGCGAGCTTCAAGTTCGACGACGGGCAGTGGGCGACATGGCAGCCGTGCGCCGCCAGCAGCTCGATCTCGGAGGCGTCGACGTGGATTGCGTGCACCGCGATCAGGTTCGGGCTCAGTATGCCGAGAGCGTGCAGCCGCTGCAGCGGGCGTGCGCCGTGGCACGAGCGCTCCTGCGCGATCTCGTCTGCGGTCTCGTGCAGATGCAGGTGGATCGGCACGTCGAGCTGCTCGGCGAGCGTCAGCACCTGCGCCAGGCTGCGGTCGCTCACCGTGTACGGCGCGTGCGGCGCCATGCAGAAGGTAAGCAGGCGTTCGTGCTTGAATGCGTCGCGGGTCGCGAGCCCCTTCGCGAGATAATCCTGCGGGTCGGACGCGTACGCCGTGGGAAAGTCGATGACGATGATGCCGACCGCGGCGCGCATGCCGGCCTGGAGCGCGGCTCGCGCCGCCGCCTCCGGGTAGAAGTACATATCGTTGAAGCAGGTGACCCCGCCCCGGATCATCTCCGCGCACGCGATCAGCGTACCGTCCTCGACGAACTGATCCGACGCGTGCGCGATCTCCGCCGGCCAGATGTGCGCCTTTAACCACTCCATGAGCGGCAGATCGTCGGCGAGGCCGCGCAGGAGCGTCATCGCCGCGTGCGTGTGCAGGTTGACGAGTCCCGGCAGCAGGACGTGCTCGGGTAGCGCCACCCGCTCGGCAGCGGGCGCCTGCGCTCGGGCCGCCGCCGTCGGCAGCACTGCGCGGATGGTGCCATCCGCCACGAGCACCGTGTGATCCTCGAGGAGGATGCCGGCGGGCTCGACGGGCAAGACCCAGCGCGCCTCGATGGCGGTGACGGGGAGGGCGTGCGTGCTCACGCTGATCGGGTCCGAGTGACGTCGCTACGGCAAAAAAAAAGCCCTGCTTGCGCAGGGCTTGGATGATACGACGGTTTGACCGATGGTTATTGCGGCTTGGTGCCGGATACGGACACCTCGACTCGACGATTCGGCTGCAGGCACTCGATCAGCGCCTTCCGGTTCTTGCTGCCCTGCTGCCGGCATTCCGGAATCGTGATCTTGAGGTCGTTCTTGCCACGTCCCTCGGCCTTGACCTTCTCGGTCGCGATGCCCTTCCCGGTCAGGTAGGTCTTGACCGCGTCGGCACGCCGTTCCGACAGCTTCTGGTTGTATGCCACGGTACCGATCGGATCGGTGTAGCCGATGGCGCCGATGCTGTCGTAGGTCGCACCGGAGAGCGTCGACACCAGCTCGTCGAGCATCTCGGTACCCTTCGGCTTCAGCACGGCCTTGTCGAAGTCGAACAGCGCGTCGGCCGAAAAGTCGATCTTCTTCGGCAGCAGCTTGACCGGTGCCGGCTCGACCGGTGGCGGCGGAGCGGGTGGTGGCGGCGGTGGCGGCTCGCAGATCTCTTTCGCGATGAGATCCTTGTCGCACTTGCAACCCCACTCCTTGTCGGCGGCCGCACCGGCAGGCGTCCAATAGCCGGTCCGCCAGCACAGGTCATACGGGTCCTTCACTACTTGCCCTTCCGAATCGGAGGTATAGACCTCCGGGCGAGGCGTCTGTGCCATCGCCGGGACGGACGACAGCGCCAGCGACGCCGCGAAACCCGTGAGAACGGCCTTGGCTGCAAAGTTCATAGGATCACCCCTTCACTTATTGGTTTGATATCGATGAATCTTGGTGCTGCGCCCTGCCGTAGCAAGAAGCGCCGGAACTCTTAGTACCGGGGCATGCTAGCACAAAAATTTTTGCCGGTTTGCGGATTCTGCTGGGTTGTTGTATCAGCGCAACACCCGATTCAGTCGGCATAAAGGCGGTTCCTGCATGGCCGCAGGCTAGCGCCGGATGCTAGAATTTGCGCTTTTGCCAAGCCGGCGCCGGAGTCCTCTGCAGGATCCCGCCACCATCCGGCAAACGCTGGCAGCTCAATTACTTACCCGATTACCGGATGGAAACGTTCGCCAAGGAAACCGTTCCGATCAGCCTCGAGGAGGAGATGCGGCGCTCCTACCTCGACTACGCCATGAGCGTCATCGTCGGGCGTGCCCTGCCGGATGTCAGGGATGGTCTGAAGCCGGTGCATCGCCGCGTGCTCTTCGCGATGCACGAGGCGAACAACGTCTGGAACCGGCCGTATGTGAAGTGCGCGCGCATTGTCGGCGAGGTGATGGGCAAGTTCCATCCGCACGGCGACAACGCCATCTACGACACGCTGGTGCGCATGGCGCAGAGCTTCACCCTGCGCTATCCCCTGATCGATGGCCAGGGCAACTTCGGCTCGATCGACGGCGACAACGCCGCGGCCATGCGCTACACGGAGTGCCGGCTCGCGCGCATCGCCGGGGAGCTCCTGGCGGACATCGGCCAGGAGACGGTCGATTTTCAGCCGAACTACGATGGCAAGGAGCAGGAGCCGACGGTCCTGCCGAGCCGCATCCCGAACCTGCTCGTGAACGGCTCGACCGGCATCGCCGTGGGAATGGCGACCAACGTGCCGCCGCACAACCTCGGCGAAGTCGTGGCCGGTTGTCTGGCTTTGCTCGAAAACCACGACCTCACCGTGGATGAGCTGATGCAGTACATCCCGGCGCCGGATTTTCCGACGGCTGCCATCATCTACGGTACCCAGGGCATCGTCGAAGGCTACCGCACGGGCCGCGGGCGCGTCGTGATTCGCGCCCGCACCCACGTCGAGGACCTGGAGAAGGGGGCGCGTCAGGCGATCATCATCGACGAGCTGCCGTACCAGGTGAACAAGGCCAACCTGCAGATACGCATCGGCGAGCTGGTGCGCGACAAGCGCCTGGAGGGCATCTCGGACATCCGCGACGAATCCGACAAGTCGGGCATGCGCGTGGTGATCGAGCTCAAACGCGGCGAAGTGCCGGAGATCATCCTGAACAATCTGTACAAAGAAACGCAGATGCAGGACAGCTTCGGCATCAACATGGTGGCGCTGGTCGACGGCCAGCCGCGCCAGCTCAACCTGAAGCAGGTCCTGGAGGCGTTCCTGCGGCACCGGCGCGAGGTGGTCACCAGGCGCACCGTCTTCGAGCTGCGCAAGGCGCGCGAGCGGGGCCACATCCTCGAAGGTCTCGCGGTGGCGCTTTCGAACGTGGACGAGGTGATCGCGCTGATCAAGGCGGCGCCGTCCCCGGCCGAGGCGAAGCAGCAGTTGCTGGGTCGGGTCTGGCGCTCGACGCTGGTGGAGGAGATGCTCGCCCGCAGCGCCCCGGACCTGTCGCGGCCGGAGGGTCTCGCACGCCACTTCGGCCTGGGACCGGACGGCTATCGCCTGTCGGAAGCGCAGGCGCAGCGCATCCTGGAGATGCAGCTGCAGCGCCTGACGGGGCTCGAGCAGGACAAGATCCGCAGCGAGTACCGGGAAGTGATGGACCAGATCGCGGACCTGCTCGACGTGCTCGCCAATCCGGGGCGCATCACGAAGATCATCGTCGAGGAGCTCGGGCGCATCCGCGAGCAGTACGGCGATGCACGGCGCAGCGAAATCGTGGTCGACGCCCAGGAGTTGTCGCTGGAAGACCTGATCACCCCGGCGGACGTAGTGGTGACGCTCTCGCACGGCGGCTACATCAAGTCGCAGCCGCTCGCCGACTATCGCGCGCAGAAGCGTGGCGGTCGCGGCAAGCAGGCCACGGCGACCAAGGAAGACGATTTCATCGACAACCTCTTCATCGCCAATACCCACGACTACATCCTGTGCTTCTCGAGCCTGGGGCGGCTGTACTGGATCAAGGTCTATGCGGTGCCGCAGGGCACGCGCTTGAGCCGCGGCAAGCCGATCGTCAATCTGGTGCCGCTGCAGGACGGGGAGAAGATCAACGCCATCCTGCCGGTCAAGGTGTTCGACGACGATCACTTCGTCTTCATGGCGACGGCCAACGGCACCGTGAAGAAGACACCGCTCTCCGATTTTTCGCGGCCGCGCAGTGCCGGCATCTTCGCGGTCGACCTCGACGAGGGCGACTACCTGATCGGGGTGGCGCTCACCGATGGCGCATACGACATCATGCTGTTCTCGAATGCGGGCAAGGCGGTGCGCTTCTCCGAGGCCGATGTGCGGCCGATGGGACGCAACGCGCGCGGCGTGCGCGGCATGCGCCTCGCGCCGGATCAGCAGGTCATCTCGCTGCTGGTGGTCGAGGGCGAGAGCCAGTCGGTGCTGACGGCGACCGAGAACGGCTACGGCAAGCGCACGCCGGTCGCGGAGTACACGCGCCACGGTCGCGGCACGCAGGGCATGATCGCGATCCAGACCACGGAGCGCAACGGCGCCGTCGTGGCCGCCTCGCTGGTGCGCCCGGAAGACGAGGTGATGCTGATCACCACGGGCGGCGTGCTGATCCGCACGCGGGTCGGTGAGATTCGGGAGATGAGCCGCGCCACGCAGGGCGTGACGCTGATCAACCTGGATGCGGGCGAGAAGCTCGCAGGGCTGGAGCGGGTGATCGAGACCGACGGCGAAGTCGAGCCCGGCCTCGAGGCCCCGGCCGATTCCGACGACGGAAACGGGAGCGACTGATGACCGAGCGCGTGTTCAATTTCGGGCCCGGGCCGGCGATGCTGCCGACCGAGGTACTGCAGCAGGTCCGTGAGGAACTGCTCGACTGGCATGGCTGCGGCGCCTCGATCATGGAAATGAGCCATCGCGGCCCCGAGTTCATGGGCGTGTTCGAGCAGGCCGAGCGCGACCTGCGCGAGCTGCTGGCCATTCCCGAGGACTACAAGGTGCTGTTCCTGCAGGGGGGTGCCGCGACCCAGTTCGCCGCGGTGCCGATGAACCTGCTGCGCGGCCGCGGCGGGGCCGACTACGTGAACACCGGCGAGTGGTCTTCGCGCGCCATCCGCGAGGCGCGCAAGCTGTGCGAGGTGAGCGTGGTCGCGACCTCCGAGCCCGAGGGATTCACCTTCGCGCCGCATCAGCGCGACTGGCACTCGAACGCGAACGCGGCCTACCTCCACTACTGCCCGAACGAGACCATCCACGGCGTCGAGTTCCAGTGGACGCCCGAGACCGGCGAGGTGCCGCTCGTGGCCGACATGTCCTCGAACATCCTCTCGCGCACACTCGACGTGTCCCGCTTCGGGTTGATCTACGCCGGCGCACAGAAGAACATCGCGCCTGCCGGGCTGACACTCGTCATCGTGCGTGCGGACCTGGTCGGGCGCGCGCTGCCGATGACGCCCTCGACGCTGGACTACGCGGTGCAGGCCGAGCACGGTTCGATGTTCAATACGCCCGCCACGTTCGCGCTCTACGTCGCGGGCCTGGTCTTGCAGTGGCTCAAGCGGCGCGGCGGCCTGCAGGCCGTGGAGCGCGAGAACATCGCCAAGGCGCAGCTGCTGTACGATTGCATCGATGCCACGGACTTCTATCGCAACCCGGTGGCGAAAGAGGATCGCTCGCGCATGAACGTTCCGTTCACCATGCACGATTCAGCGCTCGATCGCCTGTTCCTCGACGAGGCGAAGGCGCGCGGACTCATCGCGCTCAAGGGACACCGGATCGCGGGCGGCATGCGCGCCTCGCTCTACAACGCGATGCCGCTCGCGGGCGTACAGGCGCTCACCGATTTCATGCGCGACTTCGAGGCGCGACACGGCTGAAGCCAGCGGCGCTTCCATGACCGACCGTCTCAAGGCACTGCGCGACCGTATCGACGCCCTCGACGAGGAAGTGCTGCGGCTCGCCAACGCGCGCGCGCAGATCGCCCACGAGATCGGCGCGCTCAAGCAGAACGGCGCGATCTACCGCCCCGAGCGCGAGGCGCAGGTGCTGCGGCGGCTGCAGGCGCTCAACCGCGGGCCGCTGCCCGCCGCCGCGGTGGCGCGTCTTTTCACCGAGCTCATGTCGGCCTGCCGCGCGCTGGAGGAATCCTTCGCCGTCGCCTTTCTCGGACCGCGCGGCACCTTCTCGGAGGAGGCCGCGATCAAGCATTTCGGCGGCAGCACCGGCAAGGTGGTGGCGGGTTCCATCGACGAGGTCTTCCGGAAGGTGGAGGCGGGGTCGGCAGGGTATGGCGTCGTACCGGTCGAGAATTCCACCGAGGGTGCAGTGGGGCGCACCCTTGATCTGCTGCTCGCCACGCCGCTTCGCATCTGCGGCGAGATCGCGCTGCCCGTGCACCACCATCTGCTCGCGAAGAGCGCCGGCGCGGCAGAACCGGTCCGCATCTATTCCCACGCCCAGAGTTTCGCCCAGTGCCACGACTGGCTCGAACAGAACCATGCGGGTGTCGCCCGGGTGCCGGTGGTGAGCAACGCCGAAGCGGCGCGCCTCGCCGCCGCCGAGCCCGGCACCGCCGCGATCGCGAGCCGCGCAGCGGCCGAGCTGTACGGGCTCGACGTGCTCGCCTCCAACATCGAGGACGATCCGAACAACACGACCCGGTTTCTCGTCATCGGCACGCACGATGTGGCGCGCTCGGGCCGCGACAAGACCTCGCTCGCGATGTCGGCGGCGAACCGGCCGGGGGCGGTGCACGCGCTCCTGTCCCCGCTCGCGGGGCATGGCGTCAGCATGACCCGGCTCGAGTCGCGGCCCTCGCGGACGGGGCTCTGGGAGTACGTGTTCTTCGTCGACCTCGAGGGCCACCAGGAGGAGCCGCACGTCGCCGGCGCTCTCCAGGAATTGCAGTCGCTCGCCGCGTTCCTCAAGGTACTGGGCTCCTACCCTGTCGCCGTGTATTAGATCCGATCCGATCATGACCGCCCGCCCCGCCATCGACCTCTGCGACCTCGCGCCGTCCTACATCAGCGCCATCGCGCCCTACCAGCCCGGCAAGCCGATCGCGGAGCTCGAGCGCGAGCTCGGCATCAGCGGCGCCGTCAAGCTCGCCTCCAACGAGAACCCGGCCGGGGCGAGCCCGCGCGCGCTGGCAGCAGCGCGCGCGGCGCTCGACGACATCGCACGCTATCCGGACGGCAACGGCTTCGAACTCAAGCACGCGGTCGCGGTGCACCACGGCGTCGAGGAGAATGCCATCGTGCTCGGCAACGGTTCGAACGACGTGCTCGAACTCACCGCCCGCACCTTCCTCGCGCCCGGCGCCGCAGCCGTCTTCGCGCAGCACGCCTTCGCCGTCTATCCTCTGGTCACGCAGGCGACCGGCGCCACCGGCATCGAAGTGCCGGCGCGCGATTTCGGTCACGATCTGCCGGCGATGGCACGCGCCATCACAGCGGACGTGAAGGTGGTGTTCGTCGCCAATCCGAACAACCCGACGGGCACGCTCGTGCCGCCGCACGAGGTCCACGCCTTCCTGCGGTCGGTGCCGAGCCGCGTGCTGGTGGTGCTGGACGAGGCCTATGGCGAATACCTGCCCGATGAGCTCCGCGCCGACAGCGTCGCATGGCTGCGTGAGTTTCCCAATCTCGTGGTGTCGCACACGTTTTCGAAAGCGCACGGACTCGCCGGCCTGCGCGTGGGGTACGCGCTCGCGCATCCCGCGGTCGCCGATCTCATGAACCGCGTGCGCCAGCCGTTCAACGTGAGCAGCGTGGCCCAGGCGGCCGCCTGCGCCGCACTCGAGGACGACGCGTTCGTCGCGGCAAGCCGCGAGCGCAACCGGCAGGGCATGGCGCAGATCACGGCGGGGCTCGCCGGGCTCGGACTGGAGTTCATTGCGTCCTACGGCAATTTCGTGAGCTTTCGCGTCGCCGATGCGCGCGGCGTCTACGATCGGCTGCTGCGGCTCGGCGTGATCGTGCGCCCGATCGCGAGCTACGGCATGCCGGACTTCCTGCGCGTATCGATCGGGCTGCCGCAGGAGAACGTGCGTTTCCTGTCGGCACTGGCGCAGGCGCTCGCGCGCTGACCGGCGAACCGATGCGCATCGAACGCCTCGCCGTGGTCGGGGTCGGCCTGATCGGCGGCTCCTTCGCTGCTGCGCTCAAGGAGGCAGGCGGGGTCGGGCGCGTGGTCGGCGTCGGCCGCGGTCGTGCCAACCTCGACCAGGCACTGCGCCTGGGGATCATCGACGAGATCGCGAGCGACCCGGCGCTCGGTGTGCGCGACGCCGACTTCGTGCTGCTCGCGATGCCGGTCGGCCAGATGGGCACCGCCATGGCAGCCATCGCTCCGGCTCTCGCACCGCATGCGGTCGTCACCGATGCGGGCAGCACCAAGCGCGACGTGGTCGCGAACGCGTACGCGCATCTTGCATCCGCGCTCGATCGCTTCGTGCCGGCGCATCCCATCGCGGGCAGCGAGAAGACCGGCGCCGGGGCGGCCGCAGCCACCCTCTTCCGCGACCGCAACGTGATCCTGACGCCGCTCGCGGAGAACACGGAGCAAGCCGTGGCGCGCGTGCGCGGCGCGTGGCTTGCCTGCGGCGCGCGGGTGACGGAGATGAGCGCGGCGGACCACGACCGCACGCTCGGCGTGGTGAGCCATCTTCCTCACGTGCTCGCCTTTGCGCTGGTGGATCTCGTCGCGCGGCACCGCGACGCGGAACGGCTGTTTGCGCTCGCGGCCGGGGGCTTTCGCGATTTCACCCGCATCGCATCGAGCTCGCCCGAGATGTGGCGCGACATCTGTGTCGCGAATCGCGATGCGCTCGCCGAAGTGCTCGCGACTTACCGGCGCGAGCTGGATGACTTGACGACGATGCTGGAGCGTGCGGACGCCGCGGCGCTCGAGCGGCTCTTCACCCGCGCCCGCGACGCCCGCGAGGCCTGGATGCGCGGCAACGGCGGCACGAGCTCATGATGGCCGCCGCACCCGAATTTCTCGATCTCGGGCCGTTCACCCGCGCGCGCGGCGTGGTGCATCTGCCCGGGTCGAAGAGCATCTCGAATCGCACGCTGCTCCTGGCCGCACTCGCCCGCGGCACGACCCGGATCCGCGACCTGCTCGCCTCGGACGATACCGACCGCATGCTCGACGCGCTTGCCGCGCTCGGTGTGCAAGTCGACCGCATCGGGCCGGACGCGGTGCAGGTGCACGGCTGCGGCGGACGGTTTCCGGGGCGTACCGCGGACCTCTTTCTCGGCAATGCGGGCACGGCATTCCGGCCGCTCACCGCGGTGCTCGCACTCAGCGGCGGCGGACACTATCGCCTGTCGGGCGTGCCGCGCATGCACGAGCGTCCGATCGGCGATCTGGTCTCGGGCCTGCGCGATCTCGGCGCGGACATCGCGTATCTCGACCGTGCGGGATTCCCGCCGCTCGAGATCGGTCCGGGTTCGATCCGGGCCGGCGGGCGCGTCACCGTGCGCGGCGATGTGTCGAGCCAGTTCCTCACCGCGCTCTTGATGGCGCTGCCGCTTGCCGGTACGGAAACCACGGTGGAGGTCGCAGGCGATCTCATCTCGAAGCCATACGTCGACCTCACGCTCGCGACCATGGCGCGCTTCGGCGTGCGCGTCGAACGCGATGGCTGGCGATCGTTCACTGTCCCCGCTGGCAGCGGCTACTCGACCCCGGGAACGGTGTTCGTCGAGGGCGACGCATCCGGTGCGTCGTATTTTCTGGCAGCCGGAGCAATCGGCGGTGGGCCGGTGCGGGTCGAGGGGGTGGGGCGCGAGAGCATCCAGGGCGATGTGCGTTTCGCCGAGGCGCTCGCGAGCCTGGGCGCGTGCATCGAAAGCGGCGACAACTGGATCGAGGCGAGCGGTCCTGCCGCGGGCCCGCTGCGGGCCTTCGATCTCGATCTCAACCACATCCCCGACGCGGCGATGACCCTCGCCGTGGTGGCGCTCTTCGCCGATGGGCCGAGCCGCTTGCGCAACATCGCGAGCTGGCGGGTGAAGGAGACCGACCGCATCACTGCGATGGCAACGGAACTGCGCAAGGTCGGGGCAACCGTGGAAGAGGGGCTCGATTTTCTGCTCGTTACACCTCCCGCCTCCCGCCTCACGCCTCACGCAGCGATCGACACCTACGATGACCACCGCATGGCGATGTGCTTCTCGCTCGTCGCACTCGGAGATGTTCCGGTCCGCATCAACGATCCGAAGTGTGTGGCGAAAACGTTTCCGGACTACTTCGAGCGTTTCGCAACGATCGTTCGTCCCGCCCCGGTCATCGCCATCGACGGGCCGTCGGCTTCGGGCAAAGGGACGGTAGCGGAGAAGGTGGCGCAGGCGCTCGGTTTTCACTACCTCGACAGCGGCGCGCTCTATCGTTTGGTCGCCCTCAAGACCGCGTGCACCGGCGCGGCGCCGGACGACGAGGCTGCGGTGGCGCGCTTGGCAGAAACGCTGGACGTCGCGTTCACCGCATCGGGCATCCGGCTCGACGGCGAGCCGGTGGGCGACGCCCTGCGCACGGAAGAAACCGGCACCCTGGCCTCCCGGGTCGCGGCGCTCCCCCGGGTACGGGCGGCGCTGCTCGCCCGCCAGCGTGCGTTCCGGCGCGCGCCGGGGCTGGTGGCCGACGGTCGCGACATGGGCTCGGTCGTGTTCCCCGATGCCGACCTCAAGATCTTTCTCACCGCGAGCGCCGAAGAGCGCGCCCGCCGCCGCCATAAGCAGTTGATGGAAAAAGGATTGAGTGCTACGATGCGCGAAATTTTGCAGGACATCGAGGAACGCGACCGGCGCGATGGCCGCCGCGGCGTTGCTCCTCTGCAAAGATGCGCGGATGCGGAACTGCTCGACACGACCGACCTCACGATCGACGAGGCGGTGGTCACCGTTCTGACCCAATACCGGGGATTGTCATCCGTTTGACCGAGGTGCCATCGCGGGCGAGCCCTGGCGAAGTCTGCTCCCGTGCGCTGGCTTTAGATCAACCTATGCCCCGCCGGTCGATCGGCGGGTATTTTCAGGCCTTTCCACTTCATGGTTACAACTGCTGCTCAACCTGTTTCCAACCACGCTCCAGAAAGCTTTGCCGCGCTGTTCGAAGAGAGCCTGTCCCGCAAGGAAATGCGGATCGGGGAAGTCATCACCGCCGAGGTGGTGCGCGTCGACCCGAACTTCGTCGTTGTGAATGCCGGCCTCAAGTCCGAAAGCTTCATCCCCGTCGATGAATTCCGCAACGACCGCGGCGAGGTCGAGGCACAGCCAGGCGAATTCGTCTCGGTCGCCATCGAGGCGCTCGAAGACGGTCACGGCGAGACGCGTCTGTCGCGCGACAAGGCGCGGCGGCTTGCCGCCTGGACCGATCTCGAGACCGCGCTCGAAAAAGGCAGCGTGGTGCAGGGCGTCATCACCGGCAAGGTGAAGGGCGGGCTCACGGTCATGATCAACGGCATCCGCGCGTTCCTGCCAGGGTCGCTCGTCGACATCCGCCCGATGAAGGACACGACGCCGATCGAAGGCAAGGCGGCGGATTTCAAGGTGATCAAGCTCGACCGCAAGCGCAACAACGTCGTGGTGTCGCGGCGCGCGGTGCTCGAGCAGACGCAGGGCGCGGAGCGGCAGGCGCTCTTGGAGAATCTGCAGGAAGGCGCGATCGTCAAGGGCATCGTCAAGAACATCACCGACTACGGTGCGTTCGTCGACCTGGGCGGCATCGACGGGCTGCTGCACATCACCGATCTCGCCTGGCGCCGCGTGAAGCACCCCTCCGAAGTGCTGAGCGTGGGCGACGAGGTCGAGGCCAAGGTGCTCAAGTTCGACCAGGAGAAGAACCGCGTCTCGCTCGGCATGAAACAGCTTGGCGAGGATCCGTGGGTGGGCCTGTCGCGGCGCTACCCCAGCGGCACGCGGCTCTTCGGCAAGGTCACGAACCTGACCGACTACGGCGCGTTCGTGGAGATAGAGCCCGGCATCGAGGGGCTCGTGCACGTGTCCGAGATGGACTGGACCAACAAGAACATCCATCCGTCGAAGGTGGTCCAGCTGGGCGACGAGGTCGAGGTCATGATCCTCGAAATCGACGAGGACCGCCGCCGCATCTCGCTCGGCATGAAGCAGTGCATGGCGAACCCGTGGGAAGAGTTTTCCATGAACTTCAAGAAGGGCGACCGGGTGCACGGCCAGATCAAGTCGATCACCGATTTCGGCATCTTCATCGGGCTGACCGGCAACATCGACGGCCTCGTGCATCTGTCCGACCTGTCGTGGCACGCCACGGGCGAGGAAGCGGTGCGCAACTTCAAGAAGGGTGAGGAAGTCGAGGCGGTGGTGCTGTCCATCGACGTCGAGCGCGAGCGCATCTCGCTCGGTATCAAGCAGCTCGAAGGCGATCCGTTCACCACCTTCGTCGCCAGCCACGACAAGGGCAGCATGGTGCGCGGGGTGGTCAAGTCCCTCGACGCCAAGGGTGCGATGGTCAGCCTCGAGCCCGACGTGGAGGGTTACCTGCGGGCTTCCGAAGTCTCACGCGACCGGGTCGAGGACATTCGCAGCCATCTCAAGGAAGGCGACGAAGTCTCGGTGATGATCATCAACATCGATCGCAAGAATCGCAGCATCAACCTCTCGATCAAGGCCAAGGATCTCGCCGACACCAACGAGGCGCTGCAGAAGATGGCGGCCGAGAACGAGCGCGGCGCCGGAACCACCAGCCTGGGCGCGCTGCTCAAGGCCAAACTGGACGGGAAGAACTCTGAACAATAAGGAAGCCCCGGCCATGACCAAGTCGGATTTGATCGCCCGGCTTGCGGTGCGCTATCCGCAACTGGTGGCGAAGGATGCGGAGCTCGCGGTCAAGATGATCCTCGATGCGATGGCAAAGTGTCTGAGCGAGGGCCGCCGCATCGAGATTCGCGGCTTCGGCAGCTTCGGCCTCAACTACCGGCCGCCGCGCACTGGCCGCAATCCGAAGTCCGGCGAGAAGGTCCAGGTCCCGGCGAAGCACGTACCGCACTTCAAGGCGGGCAAGGAGCTGCGCGAGCGGGTCGACCTCAAGGGTTAGAGCGCGTATTCGTTCGTTTCATGGCCACAGATTCGGGCGCGGCTCGCGGGCCGCGTCTTTTTTTGCGGGAGAGCTCGAAAGGGGAGGCGGGCGATGCGCGTCGTCGGCTGGATCGTCAAGATCGTCATCTTCGTGCTGCTGGTCGGCTTCGCGGTCAAGAACACCGATCCGATCACGGTGCGCTTCTATCTGGGCTACGAATGGCATTCGCCGCTCGTCTTCGTCCTGCTCGTCTTCTTCGCCGCGGGTGCCGCGTTCGGTGCACTCTCCAGTCTGCCCTATGCCTTCCGGCACCGGCGCGAGATTCGCGACCTGCGCCACGAGCTCACCAGGCGTCCGGACGCGGCTGCGGGCGAGACCCCGGCCTCCGAGCGCGCTGCCGGTCAGACCACCGCAGATCTTTCCTAGTGCGACACTAGATGCAGTTCGACTTCTGGTGGTTCCTGCTCGCGCTGCCGCTCTTCTTCGGCATGGGCTGGGTCGCCGCGCGCATCGACTTGAAACAGCTCCTCTCGGAGTCGAGCGAGCTGCCGCGCACGTATTTCCGGGGCCTCAATTTCCTGCTGAACGATCAGCAGGATCAGGCGATCGAGTCGTTCTCCGAAGTGGTGCGGGTGAGCCCGGAGACGGCGGAGCTGCATTTCGCGCTCGGCCACCTCTATCGCAAGCGCGGCGAAGTGGAGCGCGCGATCCGGCTGCACGAGGACCTGGTGCGCCGGCCCGACATCCCCGACGATCTGCGCACGAACGCACGCTACGAGCTCGCGCTCGATTTCCTCAAGGCCGGCTTCCTCGACCGAGCGGAGGCGCAGTTCCTGGAGCTCGAGGGCACGCCCTGCGAGCAGCGCGCGCTCAAGCTTCTGCTCGAGATCTATCAGCAGGAGCGCGACTGGGTAAAGGCGATCGAGACCTCGCGCAAGATGGACGGCATCACCGGCCGCTCCAGCGCGAAGGACATCGCGAACTTCTATTGCGAGCTGGCGCAGACCGAGATCACGCACTCGCGGCCCGACGCTGCCGAGCAGCACCTGCGCGAAGCGCTCGCCGTCAACGGCAAGTGCACCCGCGCGAACATCCTGCTGGGGGAGCTCGCCGCGCAACGGGGGCAGCCCGAGCTCGCCCTCAAGTACTGGAAGCGGGTCGAGCACCAGGACCCGCGCTACCTGGCGCTGCTTACGGACAGGCTGCGCGACACTTACGAGCAGATCGGACGTGGCGACGAGGGGCTGCAATTGCTGAAAGGCTATCTTGCGAGCGCGCCGTCGCTCGATCTGCTGGACGTGGTCTTCCATGCCACGCTCGAGCGCAACGGGTCGGAAGCAGCCTATCGGCTGGTGCGCAACGAGCTCCGGCGCAATCCTTCGCTGCTCGGCCTGGACAAGCTGCTGGAGGCGGCGCTGATCGAGGCGCCGCACGAGCAGCGACGCGACATAGAGCTCGTGCGCAAGCTGGTCGGCCACCACTCGCGCAACCTCGCGATGTACCAGTGCGATCACTGCGGGTTCCGGCTGCGGCAGTTCACGTGGCGCTGCCCTGCCTGCGGCGCGTGGGAGAGTTACTCGCCGCTTCGCAGCGAAGAAAGAGTGAGCGCCGCATGAGCGGACCGCGCGTGATCGTCGCCCTCGATTTTCCCGGTGCGGCAGCGGCGTTGGAGTTCGCGCGCCGGCTCGACCCGGCACGCTGCCGGGTGAAGGTCGGGAAGGAGCTCTTCACGGCGGCCGGGCCGGATCTGATCGAGGCGCTGCAGCGGCAGGGCTTCGAGGTTTTTCTCGACCTCAAATTCCACGACATCCCGAACAGCGTGGCGGGCGCCTGCCGCGCCGCGGCTGCGCTCGGCGTGTGGATGATCGACGTGCATGCCCTGGGCGGGCGCGCCATGATGCGCGCGGCGCGCGAAGCGATCGAGGGTGTGTCGCGGCGGCCGCTGCTCACCGCAGTGACCGTGCTCACCAGCCTGTCGGCGGCGGAGCTGTCGGAGATCGGTCTGCCCGGTGGGCCGCAGGAGAACGTCATGCGCCTGGCCGCCCTGACACAGGCAGCGGGCCTCGACGGCGTGGTCTGCTCGGCGCAGGAGGCCCCGGCGTTGCGCGCCGCGCTGGGCGATCGCTTCGCGCTCGTCACGCCCGGCATTCGGATGGCGGACGATGCCCTCGGCGATCAGAGCCGCGTCACGACCCCACGGGAAGCGGTTGCGGCGGGTGCGACCTACCTCGTGGTCGGTCGACCCGTCACGCGGGCAGCCGACCCGAATGCCGCGCTCGCGCGCATACTCGCCGAAATTTCGTCCACCCGCAGCGGGGAGGCATGATCGTGAGAACCCTGGCACCCGAGCCGGCGCGCATAGCGGCCGCGCGACTGCTCGTAGTCGGCGACGTGATGCTCGATCGGTACTGGTTCGGTGAAGTGAGCCGCATCTCGCCCGAGGCACCCGTGCCGGTCGTGAAGGTCGATCGGGTGGAAGCGCGGCTGGGGGGGGCTGCGAACGTGGCACGGAACGTCGCCGCACTGCGGGCGGGCGTCGAGCTCTTGTCGGTCATCGGCGAGGACGAAGCCGGGACGACGCTCGAGGCATTGCTGCACGACGAGGGCATTCCGGCTTCGCTGCATCGCGATGCCGATGTCGCGACCACCGTGAAGCTGCGCGTCATCGGCCGCCAGCAGCAGCTGCTGCGCATCGATTTCGAGACCTGGCCGAGCCACGAGACGCTGGCCGCGAAGCTCGCCGATTTCGAAGCGATGCTCCCGGCCTCGGACGTGGTGATTCTCTCTGACTATGGCAAGGGCGGCCTCACCCACATCGAGCGCATGATCGGCTTCGCGCGCGAGCAGGGCAAGACGGTACTCGTCGACCCGAAGGGAGAGGACTACGCCCGCTATCGCGGCGCCACGCTGCTCACACCCAATCGGGCGGAATTCCGGCAGGTCGTGGGACGGTGGCGCAGCGAACAGGAACTCGAAGAGAAGGCGCAGCGGCTGCGCGACGACCTTGAGCTCGCAGCGCTTCTGGTCACCCGCAGCGAGGACGGGATGAGCCTCTTCGAAGCAGGTGGTTGCCTGCACGTGCCGACGGTAGCACGCGAGGTCTACGATGTGAGCGGCGCGGGGGACACCGTGATCGCGACGCTGGGCGTCATGCTCGCCGCCGGTACGAGCCTCGAGGAGGCGGTGCGCCATGCCAATCGAGCGGCCGGCATCGTGGTCGGCAAGCTGGGCACCGCGGTCGCCACCCCCGAGGAACTCTTCGGCGGCTAGCATCGTCTGCTCGAAGAGATGAAGCGGATTCTGGAAACTGGCTGAACGCCGGGCGGAGGTATTTCATGATCGTAGTGACCGGCGCCGCGGGATTCATCGGCGCCAATCTCGTCCGCGGTCTCAACGACCGCGGCGAGACCGACATTCTCGCGGTGGACAATCTCACCCGCGGCGACAAGTTCGTGAACCTGGTGGATTGCGAGATCGCGGACTATCTCGACAAGGAAGCCTTCCTGCAGGAACTTGCCGAGGGCGCCTTCGACGGCGAGATCACCGCCCTCTTCCACCAGGGTGCGTGCTCCAACACGATGGAGCGCGACGGGCGCTACCTGATGGAGAACAACTACCGGTACACGGTGACGCTGTTCGAGCACTGCCAGACCGATGACGTGCCGTTCATTTACGCCTCGTCGGCGGCGGTCTACGGTGCCGGGCCCACTTTCAGCGAAGGTCGGGCGAACGAGGCGCCGCTCAACGCGTACGGCTACTCGAAGTTCCTGTTCGATCAGTATCTGCGCCGGCGCTGGAGCGATCGCACCGCACAGGTGGTGGGGCTGCGCTACTTCAACGTCTACGGTCCGCGCGAAGCGCACAAGGGACGCATGGCTTCGGTGGCCTTCCATTTCTATCATCAGTATCGGGCATCCGGCCGGGTGCAGCTCTTCGAGGGCAGCGGCGGCTATGCGGCGGGCGAGCAGCGGCGCGACTTCGTCTCGGTGGAGGATGCGGTGCGGGTGAACCTGCATTTCCTCGAGCATGCCGACCGCTCCGGCATCTTCAACGTCGGCACCGGCGCCGCCCAGACATTCAACGAGGTGGCAGTCGCGACCGTCAACGCGTGTCGCGCCGCGGCCGGCGATGCACCGCTTACCCTCGCCGCCATGAAACAGGCGGGTGTGATCGAATACATTCCGTTCCCCGACGGACTCAAGGAACGTTACCAGAGCTACACCGAGGCCGACCTGGGCGTCCTGCGCAGAGGCGGCTATGACGAGCCATTCCTGCGGGTGGAGGAGGGTGTCGGGAGCTACGTGAGCTGGATGCTGGAGCGCGACGGTCCGGTCTCTCGGAAGCGCGAATGAAAGCCGCAAACGACGTGAAGGTGATTGCGCCCGGGCCGGCGGCGGCCGGTGCAGGGCTCGATCGCTACCTGGAGGACTTCGTCGGCAATACGCCGCTGGTGCGGTTGAAGCGCATGCCGGGGGCCACCAGCAACGTGATCCTCGGAAAGCTCGAGGGCAACAACCCCGCCGGCTCGGTCAAGGATCGCCCGGCCCTTTCCATGATCACGCGCGCGCAGGTGCGCGGCGAGATCAAACCCGGCGACACGCTGATCGAGGCCACCAGCGGCAACACCGGCATCGCACTGGCGATGGCCGCCGCGATGATGGGTTACCGGATGGTGCTGATCATGCCCGAGCACCTGTCCATCGAACGCCGGCAGACGATGGCGGCATTCGGCGCGGAGATCGTGCTCGTCACCAAGGAGCAGGGCATGGAGGGCGCGCGCGACTTCGCGGACCGGATGGTGGCCGAGGGTCGTGGTGTCATGCTCGACCAGTTCGCCAACCCCGATAACCCGCTTGCCCACTACGAGACCACGGGTCCGGAGATCTGGCGCGACACCGGTGGCCGCATCACGCACTTCGTCGCGACCATGGGCACGACGGGGACCATCATGGGCGTCTCGCGCTTCATGAAGGAGAAGAATCCCGCGATCCAGATCATCGGCGTGCACCCCTCGGAGGGCTCGCAAGTCCCAGGTATCCGGAAGTGGCCGAAAGCCTACCAGCCGAAAATCTTCGACGAGCATCGGGTCGACCGCGTCATCGAGGTCTCCCAGGCCGATGCCGAGGAGACGGCGCGCCGCATGGCGCGCGAGGAAGGCATCTTCGCCGGCGTCTCGTCCGG
>JBDHRV010000226.1:0-3600 GCA_039807745.1 Burkholderiales bacterium | reverse complement strand
AGAAACACCACCGTCACTTCGCGGCGGTGACTCGCGAGCGGATCGCGCGTATTGCCGGACACGATCAAGTCCGCGAGCTGGGGCGACACGAACCGCCGCAAGCGCGACAGCCGCTCGAGCTGCTCGACCTGCTCGGCGACGCGGCGCTCGAGCTCGCGGTTCCACTGTGCGAGCTCGCCGGCTTGCGCTTCGAGCCGGGTAGCCTGCTCCTGCACCTGATCGTGCAGCGCCTTGATGCGCAGCATCGATTGCACGCGCGCCACCAGCGCGGCCTGGTCGACCGGTTTGGTGAGGTATTCGTCGGCGCCCGCTTCGAGGCCGGCGACGATGTCGCGTGAGCCCGTCTTCGCGGTGACCATGACAATCGGCACGAAGGAGAGCGCGGTGTCGCCCTTGATGCGCCGGCAGACCTCGACGCCGTCCAGCTTCGGCATCATGATGTCGAGCAGGATCAGGTCCGGTCGCTGTTCGCGGGCGAGCGCCAGCGCTGCTTCGCCGTCGCTCGCGGTGAGGATGTCGTATCCGTGCGCGGCGAGCCGGGCGCGGAAGATGTCGCGATTGTCCGCGTTGTCGTCCGCGACGAGAATGCGCGCCGGCGTGCGCACGATCCGAGGCTCAGGAATCGGCGACGGCCAGGTACTCTCGCACCTTAGCGAGAAGCTGGCGCGGGCTGTAGGGCTTGGTGACGTAGCCGTCGCAGCCGGCATCAAACGCCTTGACGTCGTCGCCGCTCAGCGCGAACGAAGTGACCGCGATGATCGGGATCGCCCGCAGCGTGGGGTTGGCCTTGATGCGCCGGGTGGCCTCGTAGCCGTCGAGACCGGGGAGCTGAATGTCCATCAGGATCAGGTCGGGGCGATGCGTCTCCGCCATGACCACGCCTTCCGGTCCGGTGACGGCCTCGATCAATTCGTAGCCGACGCTCGTCAGAAGGTCGCGCAGGATGCGGCGATTGTCTTCCTGATCCTCGATCACCAATATGCGCTTGCTCATGCTGCCTCCCCCTGGCGCTCGACGTGAACCGGGAGCGTGACCCGGAACGTCGCACCCTCGCCGAGTTTCGATGCCACCCAGATGCGCCCGCCGTGCAGTTCGACGATACGGCGAGCGATGGAGAGTCCCAGGCCCGTGCCGCCCTTCTCGCGGGTGCTGGAGCCATCCGCCTGCTGGAACTCCTCGAAAATCTTCTCCTGGTCGGCCGCCGCGATTCCCGGTCCGGTGTCGGCGACGGCGATCAGGAATGCGCCGTCCGCGGCCGTCACCTCGACCTGGATCTCACCCGCCTCGGTGAACTTGATCGCGTTGCCGAGGAGGTTGAGCAGGACCTGCGTGATCCGCCTGGCATCGCCGCGTCCGCGCGGCAGATCGTCCGGCACCGATGCCTCGAGCGCGAGCCGCTTCTCGGCCGCCAGGGATTCCACTTCGGCGACCGCCGCCTGCACGACGTCCTGCATGGAGTAGTCCGCGAGCGTGAGCGTCAGGAGACCCGCTTCGATCTTGGAGATGTCGAGCACGTCGTTGATGAGCCCGAGCAGGTGATGTCCGCTCCTGTCGAGGCGCCCCAGCACGTCGCGGATCTTTTCCGGTACCTCGCCATAGATGTTGTCGAGGATGAGCGCCGTATACCCCAGGATGGCGTTGAGTGGCGTGCGCAGCTCGTGGCTCATGTTGGCGAGAAACTGCGACTTGTGCCGGCTCGCGATCTCGATCTGCCGGCCCTTGTCCTCGACCTCGCGGAAGAGCTGCGCGTTCTGGATCGCGAGCGCGAGCTGTTGCGCAACGGGGTCGACCAGCTCCAGGTCTCGCTCCGTGTAGGCGCCGGGCGTCAGGCTGTCGAGGAAGAACACGCCGACCGGTTTTTCGCCGGCGAGCAGCGGGAGCATGAGGGTCGCCCGGATTCCCTCCTGGACCATGAAGATGTCGTCGGAGAAGCTCTGCTCCTTCGCGAGATCGCGGACGAGCCGCGGCTCCTTGCGGGTCATCACCCAGTCGACGGCGGTGCCCTCGGTCTTGGGCCACGACTCGCCCTGCCAGGAGGAGAGCGGCGGTTCGGCGACCGATAGGGCCATGACCAGCGACTCCCCCTCCGGCACCACGACCCCGATCCGGTCGTAGCCGAGCAGTGCCTTCACCGCCTCGGCGAAGGCCGGATAGACTTCCGTGAGCTGCAACGAACGCCGCAGGACCGGCTGGGCCGCCGCGTAGAGGCGCGTGTGCTCGAACGCAAGTGCCGCCTGGTTCGCAAGGAGTTGGAGCGGTTCCAGCGTAGCCGCATCGAACGGCCGGCGGCTGTACTTCCAGCCAGCATCCAGGACGCCGATCGGCTGACCCTGGACCACCAGCGGCATGATCGCGAAGACGCGGGAGCGGAATGCCTCGATGGCGTCGTAGGGCGGTTTCGGGCGCAGTGCTTCCGGGACGGGGTTCTGCCCGTCGCACACGATCGCCTCGCGCGTGAGGTAGGCCTGCGCGAGCCCGCCACCGTCCGGACCGATGGGGACTCGGATCGCGTCCAGCGGCTCGTCGGTTTCGGTGCTCGCCACCGCCCGCAGCCACTGGCCGTCCGGGTCGGCGAGCAGGATGCTCAGTCGATCGAGGTGCAGAACCTCGCGGCCTTTGCGCAGAAAATCGTCGCCCCAGCGCTTGAGCCCCTGCGGGTCCTGGATCTTGAGACTCGCCTGGTAGAGCACGTGAAACGACTCCGCGAGCTTGCGCTGGGTGATGTCCGCCCAGGAACCGACGATCTCGAAGGGACGCCCCGATTCGTCGGGGATGACCTTGAAGGTGTCCTGAAACCAGCGATAGTGGCCATCGCGGTGCCGGAACCGGTACTCGACGGTGCCTTCGCCCTGGCCGATCAGACGGAACACATCGGCCAGCACACGGCGGGTGTCCTGGGGATGCAGATGCGCGGTCCAGAAATCCGGGTCGTCCAGCATCTCCTGCGGCGAATAGCCCATGATCGGCTGGAGGCTGTCGCTCACGAAGGTGCACGCATAGTCGCCCGAGGCCTGGTTGGTGTAGATGATCGCCGGGGTGACGGCGAGCACGTGCTGCAGCCGCGCGCGGGCATCCTTCAATTCGACCTCGACGCCCTTGCGCTCGGCGAGCTGGCGGGTGAGGGATTCGTTGGTCCTGATGAGTTCGGTGCTGCGCTCCTGCACCCGCCTTTCCAGTTCCTGCTCGAACTCGCGTGGTCCCATCGCGCGCTCCTTCCGGTCGTGCCCTGACGCCCTTGATACCCGGACTGCCGACTTCCTCCAATATAGTCCTGGAAGCAGCAAACGTGGGGAACGAAGACGCCCCGCGCGTGCCTTGCGCGGGGCGTCCGATCCTGCATCACTCGCCAACGATCGGCGGGGCGATCTGCGTGGTGTGAACGCGGGGCACCTGATCCACTTTCGCAACCGTGGCTGGGTGGGGGGAGAGCGTCGCCGTGTCCCCCGACGATACCCGACCCGCCTTCGCGACGATCACCGCAGGGTGATCCATCATCGGGTGCGGCGCCTCGGATGCCAGGGCGAGGCGCGCCGGATGAAGAATGAACGCTGAAGTCCAGTCGTAGCCAGCGGGTGCCCGGCGTGCCACGATGACTGCGGG
>JBDHRV010000225.1:0-3635 GCA_039807745.1 Burkholderiales bacterium | reverse complement strand
ATGAAAGCTCGCTCGGACTGTTCTGCTCCACGCATACCAAGGCAAGCTTGCCGTCACCACGCGCATTTCCCGCTTGCCGCGCACTTTCCCACGAGCGCTCCAACGTTGCGCCGAGCAGCCTCAGATCAGTGGATTTGTCGACGACGAGAACGATCGACTCGGTCGGCAGCCGCAGCAGAAGCTGCTGCAGTTCGAAGACGCAGCCCTGGTTCTGCTGCGAGAAGCTGCGCACGTCCATCAGAACGCAATCGCTCGCATCGAGCAACGCCTGCACCGCGGGGCGCCAGGTATCGTCGTGACAGTACACGTCGTTCACGCGAAAGCGCCCATCCGGATCACGCTCGCAGTCGAGCCGCGCCATGCGTGCTGGCACATCCGCGGCGCTGGCCACGTACTGCGTGTCGAGTGCGCCGCTCAGGAGCTTTAGCATGTCGCCCGGATCTGCGGTGCGGCTCGCGAGATCGACGCCTGCGATGAGCTGCACCGGTCCGTGGAAGCGCCACGCTTGTGCGAGCTTGTCGAACAGCGATTCCGTGCGCGACTGGTAGCCGAACACGCGCAGGAGCAGTAAGCGCTTTCCTGCCTCGCCGCGAATCCGCGAACGAAGTGCGAAAGCGACGACGATGCGGTAGGCCGCGAAGGCTGCCACTGCGCCGGCGATCGCGCCCAACCCGAACTTGCTGGACAGCAGGACTGCTTGCTCGGCGGCGACGATCGCCCACCAGCAATCGACGATCAGCTGCACGTCGCTGAAGCGCTTGCGCTCGAAACGACCGGCGAGCCCGCGCAGCAGCAGCCACGCGAGCAGACCCACCGGCAGGCTCAGCAGGAGGAAGAGCCCGAAATACATCACGGGCACGGACGCCAGCCCAGCCAGGTGCAGGATGAAGGCACGCACTGCGGTGATGTCGAACACCCAGATCAAAAGCTCGCGAAAGAGCATGAGCGAGAAGCCGAACGCGAGCGTGCCGGCCAGCGCGAGCGGCATGACCGCCCGGATGCGCCGCCAACCGGAGATCAGAATGAGGAAGAGGGGCACCGAGACTGTCCAGCCGAGGCTCAGCACCAGCCAATACACGTTGGTGATCGGCGCCGTGTTGAAGGTGCCGCGCAGCACCTGTCCTGCAAGCGTGAACAGAGCAATGCACGCAATCCCGATGACGAGGTACCAGCCGACGAAACGGACCAGCGTACGGCGATCCAGCACGAGCAGCGCTGCCAGCGTCGGGATCACCGGCCAGGTGTTTTCCCACCAGCGTCCGAGCCACGCCACCCACGGAAGACTCTGTTCCTGCCAGGCGAGCTGCAGCGTAGTGATGACGATCGAATAGCACGCGGCGCCCAGTCCATACGCGACCAGGAGACGCCGGCGCATGGGCATTTCCTGCTCGGAAGATGGTGCGATGGACCGCTCCTCAGCGGACTCGAACAGCGCGAACGACAACTCCGCCGGGGACCCCGGTTCCGCGGGATCGACGCTCGGTTGTCGGGGATCTGTCGCGGCGACCTCGGTGCTCTTCCCGCGGCGGCGCATCAGCGTCTGCACCGAGCGGCGAAACCACAGGAGCGCGAGAAGGGACAGCAGTGCCGCGTCGAGAATGGACACCAAGAAGACGTGCGCGAGCTTGCCGGAAAGCAGTCCGTCCATTTGGGGAATCTCTGAACAGATCGCAGCGTGGACCTGTTCAGAGGTTCCGCCGAGTATACTCGCCGGCGCACCGCATCTCACCATCATGGAGCACGCTCAGCGCAGGGGCTTCCTTCATTCCCGGGCCGGCCGGGTGCTTCTCTTCGTCGCGATCGTCTGGTCAGTCGCCGGCAGCTTCATCGCGTTCGAGATCGCGGCGCTCGGGGGTATGGGCTTCCTGTTGTCGAAGCCCGAATTCGCCAGCAATCTCGCTCTCTCCAATGCTGCCCGCGATTCGAAGACGTGCACCGTCGAGGCGGGCGCGAACGGCACGGGCGGCGGCCACACGCCGGCCGAGGTACGCGTGACGGCATGGCTGATGGGGCTCAACATCGGCCGCGACGGCATCGCACGCCAGTCCGCGTCCGTGGATCGCAACACGCTCGCGGAGGTGATGAAAGATGTCGAGACGCTGGCGAACACGTTGGGCGTTCCTGCACCGCAGTCCTTCGTGCCGCGGCAGCTTGCCGATGCCAATACCGAGTTCATCCGCTTCGTCGAGACGGACTCGAACGAAACAGCAAAAGCCCTAGCGCACAGGCATTCTGCCGAGGCCTGTCACCTGTTCAAGCTCGGGGCATTCTGGGGCTATGCGACTCTGGTCCGCCCATTTCTGCCGGGAGAGCGGCCGATCTTCGCCCCGGAGATCCGGCATCACGCTCGTGGCATGCTTCCCCCCGAACTGTGGCAGCCAATGACCGAAGGCACGAAAGCATCGGCCAATGCGGGGGAGATCTCACGCACGGATGCCGCGGTGACCGAGAGCTTGACGAAGTATCTTGGCGGGCAGGGTAGACTTCACCATCCTGAAGGTTAGAACTGATGGCTAAGGTCTACGTATCGTCCACTGTTGCCGACCTGACATCGGAGCGGCAAGCCGTAACGGATTGGCTCGTGGCAGCAGGACACCAGCCCGTTCACAGCTATCGGCCGAACAGTGAGACGGTACGTGAAAGCTGCCTCGACGACGTCGATGGTTGCGATCTCTACGTGCTCATCCTCGGCCACCGCTACGGTTTCCAGCCGGAGGACAATAATCCCGAGAAGCTATCGATCACACAACTCGAGTTTCGGCGGGCGAACGGGAAACCACGGGTCGCGTTACTGCGAACGAGCATTCCGGATATCGGACTTTCCGACGTAGCGAATCCGGACAGGCTGAGGCTCATCCAGTCGTTCCGGGAGGAAGTGCAGCGCGAACTGCGTCCGGCCGAGTTCAACGATGCACAAGGTCTCATCCAGGCTCTGAGCACCGGGGTCCAGAGCGAGCTCCAAAAGCTGCATCGGAGTGCCCCAACCGTCAGCGCGGACGATCCCGCCGTGCTAGGGATCATCGCCACGTTGACACGGCAGATTGATTCCAGGGACGCGGAGAACGCCGCGCTGCGCAGCCGCGTCAGCGAATTGGAGGATCAGCTCAGCGCCGCCATCGCTCGCACCCTGACTGCCGCTGCTCAGCCTGACGCGAGCCCCGCGGCCGTCGCCGCCGCCGCGGCGCTCGAAGCCGGCGACACGGGCCCCGCCGAGGAGTTGCTGCGCACCCGGGAGGATGAAGAGGTCGCGCAGATCGGCACTCCCGACACGGACGACGCGCAGCAGCGCCGGCAAGCCGCGGAGCTCGCGCGCGAGCAGGGGGCGCTTGCCGTGGGCCACGACGTACGCACGGCTTTGCAGGCGTATCAACGCGCTGCCGAGTACGAGCCGGACGACACCTGGACGCACTTCTTCATCGGCGATCTGCAGATGCGGCTCGGGAGCCTGGTAGCTGCGATGCAAAGCTATCGCCAGGGGGCAGCCGCGGCGGAGCGTCGTTTGCAGGCAAACGCGGATGATCTGGTCGCGCAGCGCGACCTCTCGGTGAGCCACAACAAGATCGGCGACGTGCTGGTGGCGCAGGGCGACGGGCCGGGGGCGCTCGCCGCCTACCGCAAGGGGCTCGCGATTGCCG
>JBDHRV010000224.1:0-3637 GCA_039807745.1 Burkholderiales bacterium | reverse complement strand
CATCGTCGCGGACAACACCAACATCGCGGAGCTGTTCTACCGAAACATCTCCGGCGAGGAGTCGGTGGAAGTCGTCGAAGACGGTGGCGAAGCCGACGAGGAAGACGAACGCTCCCCGACGAGGAGGAAAGCCAGGACCAGGACGGTGTTCGGCACCGGCCATCTGTTCCCCGAATCGTTCGCCAACCGCGAAGGTTTCCGTCCCACTTTGCGCATCGACTCCAGGCTGCTGGCGGAGGCGGAATCGGACGACGTCAAGGGATCGCGGAAGGAAGCGGCCGAAGCGTTGCGGCGCGTCGTTGACACGGTCGGCAAGGCAGGCAAGCCGGGCGAACAGGTGCGGTGCGTGGTGTCGGTGCAGATGTTGACCGAGGGCTGGGATGCCAACAACGTGACGCACATCCTCGGCTTGCGCGCCTTCGGCAGCCAATTGCTGTGCGAGCAGGTGGTGGGTCGCGGGTTGCGCCGGATGGACTACACGGTCGATCCCGAGACGGGACTGCTCACCGAAGAGTACGTCGACATCTACGGCGTGCCCTTCTCGGTGATTCCATTCCGAGGTCGGCAGACCAATGCGCCTGCACCCGAGGACAAGCCGAAGAATCATGTTCGCGCCGACGAGGCACGCCGGCACTACGAGATTCGCTTTCCCATCGTCGAAGGCTACGCGTTCGCGCTGCGCGCGATCGCCGTGACAGCGAATGTCGACGCCATCGAGAAGCTGGTGCTCGCGCCGGACGCCACACCCACCGCCGTCTTCGTGAAGCCGCAAGTCGGGTATCAGGTGGGCGCTCCCGGGTTGGGGGGCGGATTCAGGACGGCGACTCAGGACCGCAAAGCCTACCATGCGAGCACGCATCTGCAGACGATCGAGTTCGAGATCACACGTCTGGTCGTCGGCGCGCTGACCGAGGGAATCGAGGGCGCGACGCCGAAGCTCCGGCTGCAAGGCAGGCATCAGCTTTTCCCGCAGGTGTTCCGGATCGTCGATTCTTACGTAAGGCAACGGGTGGACTTCCGCGGCTGTGATCCGTGCGAGCTCGGGCTGGAAACCTATGTGCGGCGCATCGTCGAGCGACTCGTCGCCGCCATCGAACCCGACGCGGAGGGCGGCGAGCCTCCACTCATGCCGCGACTCAACCGGTACAAGCCCATCGGAACGACCGCCGAGGTGAACTTCAAGACCACGCGTCCCTGTGTTCGGACGATTCGGAGTCACATCGACCAGGTGGTCGCAGACACGAACTCGTGGGAGCAGGCCGCTGTGTTCAGGCTCGAACACGCGAGCGGAGTCGTCGACTTCTATGCCCGGAACGACCATCTGGAGCTGTCCGTTCCCTACGAGTACCTTGGCGTCGCCCATTCCTACTTCCCCGACTTCGTCGTTCGACTGCGGAACGGGACTACGCTCATCTTGGAGATCAAGGGGGAAGAGAAGGAGAAGGATCGCGCCAAGCACCAGGCGGCCAGGCGCTGGGTGAGTGCGGTGAATCACTGGGGGCAGCTCGGGCATTGGGCGTTCCACGCCTGTCGCGATCCGCAACGGCTATCCCAGGAACTCACGGCCCTGTTGGCGATCCCTTCGCTTACCCCCGCCTGAATCGTGCGCGCCATGGATACCCACCTCTACGAGCTTGCCGAACGCGTCGGTCTCGCCCTCAAAGGCGCTGGCCTCATGCTGGTGACTGCCGAGTCCTGCACCGGCGGCTGGGTGGGGCAGGCGGTGACGATGGTGCCGGGCAGCTCGGACTGGTTCGACCGCGGGTTCATCGTCTATTCGAACGCGGCCAAGCTGGAGCTGCTGGACGTGATGCCCGACACGGTCGAGCGCTTCGGCGCCGTCTCCGAGGAAACCGCGCGCGACATGGCACTGGGGGCGCTCGACCACAGCCGTGCGCAGGTCTCGGTCGCCGTCTCCGGCATCGCCGGCCCCGACGGCGGGACACCCGCAAAGCCCGTCGGTACGGTGTCCTTGGCGTGGGCGCACCGCGACGGCAGGGTGCGCACGCAGACCGTCCAGTTTCCCGGGGATCGCGACGAGGTGCGCCGCCGCTCGGTGGCGCGTGCCCTGGCAGGCATTCTCGAGATACTCGGTCCGCCGCCTGTTGCCTGAATTCGCGCGGGCCGCCGTCCGTCGCCCGCGCCTCCCGGCTCGCGTGGTGAGCCACCTTCCTGCCCATGATGGTACCGACGCCCACCGCCGAAGGCGGCGGTGGTTCCGGACTTCACCTTTATGGGAGAAAATGCCATGTTTATCGAGAAGGATATCGCGCACATCATGGATGAGAACAAGCAGAAGGCCCTCGCCGCCGCGCTCTCGCAGATCGAGCGCCAGTTCGGGAAGGGTTCGATCATGCGCCTGGGCGAGCACGACGTTGCAAAGGACATCCAGGTGGTGTCCACCGGTTCGCTCGGGCTCGACATTGCGCTCGGGGTCGGGGGTCTGCCGCGGGGCCGGGTGGTGGAAATCTATGGCCCGGAATCGTCCGGCAAGACCACGCTCGCGCTTTCGGTAGTGGCCGAGATTCAGAAGCTCGGCGGCACCGCGGCCTTCGTCGACGCGGAGCACGCGCTCGATCCCGGCTACGCCCAGAAGCTCGGCGTGAATGTGGCGGATCTCCTGATCTCGCAGCCCGACAACGGCGAGCAGGCCCTCGAGATCACCGACATGCTGGTGCGCTCCGGATCTGTCGACCTGGTGGTGGTCGACTCGGTCGCGGCGTTGACGCCGAAGGCGGAGATCGAGGGCGAGATGGGCGACCAGCTCCCCGGCCTGCAGGCGCGCCTCATGTCGCAGGCGCTGCGCAAGCTCACCGCAAACATCAAGCGCTCGAACACGCTCGTCATTTTCATCAACCAGATCCGGATGAAGATCGGCGTGATGTTCGGCAATCCGGAGACCACCACGGGCGGCAATGCCCTCAAGTTCTACGCATCGGTGCGCGTCGATATCCGGCGCGTCGGCGCGATCAAGAAGGGCGATGAGGTGATCGGCAACGAGACCCGCGCCAAGGTGGTCAAGAACAAGGTCGCGCCGCCGTTCAAGCAGGCCGATTTCGACATCCTGTACGGCGAAGGCATCTCGCGCGAGGGCGAGATCGTCGAGCTCGGCGTGCTGCACAAGCTCATCGACAAGTCGGGTGCGTGGTACGCCTACAAGGGCGACAAGATCGGCCAGGGGAAGGACAACGCACGCGAGTTCCTGCGCGCACATCCGGAGCTCGCCGCGGAGATCGAGGGCAGAATACGGGCGAACGTGGGCGTTGCTGCAGCGCTGCCGCCCGCCGCAGCCCCGGAGTGACCCGGGAGAGAACCCTGCGCGAGCGGGCGCTGCGCCTGCTCGCTGGTCGCGAGCATTCCCGCTTCGAGCTCAAGCGCAAGCTCGCGGCGTACGCGGACGATCCCGCGGAGATCGACGCCCTGCTCGACGAGCTCGTCCGCGCACGCTTCCTCTCGGACGATCGCTATGCCGAGGCGCGCGCCCACGCGCTGTCGCGCCGATACGGAAGTCTGCGCCTCGCGCACGATCTCAAGCAGCAGGGCGTGAACGAGGTGGTGCGCGAACGGGTCGTCGCAGAGGCACGCCGCACCGACCTCGAGCGGGCGCGCGAGGTCTGGCGCAAACGCTTCGGCACAC
>JBDHRV010000223.1:0-3673 GCA_039807745.1 Burkholderiales bacterium | reverse complement strand
CTTCGCTGACGTTGTTGGGCGGCATGGGAATCTGCCCCCACACGCCGCTGCCGCCTTTGAGGACCTTCTGCACCAGAGTTGCCTCGGCCGCCTTGTCACCCTTGTACTTGGCCGCGATCTCCTTGTAGCTGGGACCGACCACCTTCTTGTCGACTGCATGACAGGCGAGACAGCCGCTCTTCTGCGCAAGCTCCATATTGGCGTCGGCGGCCATCGCAGTGCCCGTCACGAACAAGCCTGCGGCGAGCAAGGCTCCGATCCGAACTGAGTTCATGCGTTTCCCCTCACTGTTTGTTGGCGAGCGCACCGATTGTAGCCCAGCCGCCGCGCAAGGTCCCGCAATAACCGTCTCGCAGTGCCGCACCAGGAGCATGTCAGTCCGGCGTCGCCGCCGCCCGATCGATGAGCCGCTCGAGATCGCTCAGCGTGGCGATCGGCGGCCCGCAGCTCGCGCCCTCGCAGACCCAGGCGGCGACGCCTGCGCCGGCGACCGGCTTTGCCAGCACCTGCGGCAGAGCGGTCGCGTCGGCGGGTATCGCGAAGACGAGCGTGGCGGGCCGATAGATCCGCGCCAACGCCCGCCGCCACGCCTCGACCTCGCTCCGGGCGCCGCGCAGCACCACGATGCGCGGCGGCGCCATATGCTCGTCGAGTGCGATCAGCAGCGACGAGTATGCCGTCGGCTGGCGCTCGAACCCGCTTTGGAACAGCCGCAGCGTCCGCTCGCTGGCGGCAAGGTAGCGCGACTCGCCGACGAGGTGCCCGAGCCGCTGCAGCGCGAAGGCCGCGACCCCGTTGCCCGACGGGGTGGCGTTATCGTGACCTGGCTTCGGGCGCATGATGAGCGCTTCGTGATCGCGGCTGGTGAAGGCGAATCCGCCGGTTTGCGCGTCCTCGAACTTGTCCAGCAGCGCATCCGCCAACTGGCAGGCGAATGCGAGATCGTCGGACCGCCAGCGCGTCTCCAGCAATTCGAGCACCCCTGCGAGCAGGAACGCGTAGTCATCGAGATACGCGTTCAAATGCGCCCGGCCGTCCTTGCTGGTGGCGAGCAGGCGACCTCCGGACCACATCCGCCCGCGCAGGAAATCGAGCGCCGCCACGGCCGATTCGAGCCAGTCGTCGCGGCCGAAGACGCGGGCGGCGCGGGCCATTCCCGCGATCATCAGCCCGTTCCAGCTGGTGAGGATCTTTTCGTCGCGGCCGGGGCGGACACGCTGCTCGCGCACCTGGAAGAGCTTCGTCCGAGCGCTCGTGAGCAGGCGCTCACACTCCGCCAATGGCCTGCCCGTGCTCGCAGCCACCTCCAGGAGCGGTCGGCTGACGCGCAGGTGCCAGTACCGGCCTTCGAAATTCGCGGGGCGGTCGAGGCCGTAGTGCGGTGCCATCACCGCGTACTCTTCCGCTGTGAGAACGGCGCGAACCTCGTCCGGTGTCCAGACGTAGTACTTTCCTTCCTCGTGCTCCGAGTCCGCGTCCAGGGTGGAATAGTAGGCACCGGCGGGCGATTGCATCTCGCGGCGGATCCAGCTCACGGTCTGCTCCGCCACGCGCTCGAACAGCGGCTTGCGCGTCACCAGCCAGGCATCGGCGATGAGCGCGAGCAGTTGCGCGTTGTCGTAGAGCATCTTCTCGAAGTGCGGAATGGTCCACTCGGTGTCGACGCTGTAGCGGCAGAACCCGCCGCCGAGCTGGTCGTAGATCCCGCCTTCCGCCATCTTTTCGAGGGTATGGGTGGCGACGCGGATCGCCGCCTCGTCGCCCCGCGCGACGCCGCGCCGCAGACACAGCGCGAGCTCGGCCGGATGCGGGAACTTCGGCGCATCGCCGAAGCCGCCGTGGACCGGATCGAAGCTCTGCCGGTGACTCTTGACCGCAACGTCCAGGATGGCGGGATCGAACCGTGACCACGTCGCCGCCGGCGCCTGGGGCACGGTGCTCGCCAGCGCGGCGAGGAGCGAAGCGTTCTGCGCGCCGATCGCTGCACCTTTGGTGTGGAAGGCTTCCGCGATGCGCGGCAGCAGATCGAGGAAACCGGGCAGGTTGTAGCGCGAGCGCTTCGGGAAGTAGGTGCCGCCGAAGAACGGATTCTGGTCCGGCGTGAGGAACATCGTCAGCGGCCATCCACCGCTGCGCTGGGTCAGCAGGGCGTGCGCGGTTTGATAGATCTGGTCGAGGTCCGGTCGCTCCTCGCGGTCGACCTTCACGTTCACGAAATCGCGGTTCATTGCCGCCGCGACCTCCGCATCCTCGAAGCACTCGTGCGCCATCACGTGGCACCAGTGGCATGCGGAATAGCCGATCGACAGCAGGATCGGCTTGTCCTCCGCGCGCGCTTTCGCGAGCGCTTCCGCGCCCCACGGATACCAGTCGACCGGGTTCTCGGCGTGCTGCTGCAGGTAAGGGGAGGTTTCCCCGGCAAGGCGATTGGGCATGGCAGGCTCCTCCTCGAAAGGGAGACCGACGCGACGGCGATTGGTTGCGGCGCAGTTGGCTATACTGCCGGGCTAGGCCGACGCACCAAAGGAGAACCGCCCATGAAGATCGAGACCCTCGCCGTCCACGGCGGCTACACCCCAGAGCCCACCACGAAGGCGGTCGCCGTCCCCATTTACCAGACCACCTCCTATGCGTTCGACGACACCCAGCACGGGGCCGATCTCTTCGACCTCAAGGTGAAGGGGAACATCTACACGCGCATCATGAACCCCACGACCGACGTGCTGGAGCAGCGGCTCGCGGCCATGGAAGGCGGCATCGGCGGCCTTGCGCTGGCCTCCGGCATGGCGGCGACCACGTATGCGATCTTCACCATCACCGAGGCGGGGGACAACATCGTCACCTCGAGCACGCTCTACGGCGGCACCTACAATCTGTTTGCGCACACGCTGCCCCAGTACGGCATCGAGGTGCGTTTCGCCGACCACCGCGACCCGGCGAGCTTCGCGCGCCTCATCGACGGCAAGACGAAGCTCGTGTTCTGCGAATCCATCGGCAATCCGCTCGGCAACGTGGTCGATTTCGGCGCGCTGGCCGACGTCGCGCATGCCGGAGGCGTGCCGTTGATCGTCGACAACACGGTGCCGACGCCGTACCTGTGCCGCCCCTTCGAGCACGGAGCCGATATCGTCGTGCACGCGCTCACCAAGTATCTCGGCGGCCACGGCAACTCGATCGGCGGTGCAATCGTGGACTCCGGCAGGTTCCCGTGGGCGGATCACAAGAAGAAATACAAGCGGCTGAACGAACCGGACGTGTCCTACCACGGCGTGGTCTATACGGAAGTGCTCGGCCCGGCCGCGTTCATCGCTCGCGCACGGGTCGTGCCGCTGCGAAACATGGGCGCGCCGATCTCGCCCTTCAACAGCTTCCTGATCCTGCAGGGGATCGAGACGCTCGCGGTGCGCATGGACCGCATCTGCGACAACACGCTCGCGGTCGCACACTATCTGCAAGGTCATCCGAAGGTGACCTGGGTGCGCTACGCGGGACTGCCCGACCATCCCGACCGGCCGCTCGTGGACAAGTACATGAGCGGCAAGGCGTCGGGCATTCTCTCGTTCGGCATCCAGGGCGGGCGCGAGGCGGGAACACGCTTCATCGACGCCCTCAAGCTCGTGACACGGCTCGTGAACATCGGCGATGCCAAGTCGCTCGCCTGCCATCCGGCGAC
>JBDHRV010000048.1:0-22989 GCA_039807745.1 Burkholderiales bacterium | reverse complement strand
TGATAGCGGGTGCGTGGCTGTGCGCGGTCTGGCGCCTGTGTGGATCGTGATGGCCTGAAGCTGGGACAGATCGAACCCGGCAGTAGGACAAACTTGCCTTCGTCCGCCACGGCGGCGTCGACCACGAACCAGGCCGCGTGGGCCGCAACGCGGCCGGGACAAGAAAGTCCGAGCGCCTTCCGCACGAGCGTCGCGGGATGTCCGGAAATCAATGGCATATCGCCGGATATCCCGTGGGAACGGCGCTTGCGGTGAGTTGACCCACTTGTTTCGGTGGGTGATGCCAAATTGATGAGAGTGTTCTTGCGCTCGTACGGCTCTTGTCCCGCTACCTGCGCGCCAATCCGCTCGCGTGTGACACCTGCGAGGGCATCGGCCGTTGGTGGATGGGAATCGGCCCGATGGTCTCGTTGGACGCGCTCGAGGAGGCGCTCGACTGGATGGTCGCGCACCGCCTGCTCGAGCGCCTGCCGGCCGCGGACGGGAGGGTCAGGTACCGCCGGGCATCGCTGGATCGATCCACTGACGACACCTTGCGGCAGCTCGCCGAGAACGGAGATCCCGGCCGGCTGCATTGAGCGACACGGCGGCCGCTCCTGAACCGCATGGCCACGCATCTTGCCATTGCTGCCGTTGCCCGCACGCTGCTGCGGCTGATCGAGCAGGAGTGCCCGCGCGACGAGTTCTCTACCGCCCCCAGCTTCGCGCTCTACCACAGCCATGACTTCGGGACGTCCCCCGTCAGCGAAGGCTTTTCGCTGATGCTCTACCGCGTCACGGTCAACAGCGCGCGCAACCAGGCGCCGCGGCGCGGCCCCGACGGCGTCCGGCGCCGCCCTGCCCTGCCGCTGGACCTGCACTTCCTTCTCACGCCCTGGGCCGGCGAGGCCGAGCGACAGCTACGTCTGCTCGGCTGGGCGATGCGCTTCGTCGAAGACAACGCCGTGCTCACCGCCAACGAGCTCAATCATTCGCTGACTCGCCGCGAGCGGACCTTCCGCGACGACGAAACGGTGGAGCTGTTCTGCGACCCCCCGGCGATCGCCGACTACCTGGGACTGTGGGACAAGTTCAAGACCCGCTGGCAGACCTCGGTAAGCTATTCCGCGCGCATGGTGATGCTCGAATCGGGCATCGCACTGCGCGAGGAGGAGCTGGTGCAAACGCGCGACCTGCGCCACGGCACCGAACTCGTGGAGGCGCCGCGATGACGCGCCGCCAGCTGCGCCCCGGATTCGACCGCAACCTCGTGGTCGCGCCCTTCGGCGTGATGTTCCGCGATCGCCTGGACCGGCAGGTGATCGCCGACGGCCTCACGGTCGAGCTGAGCGAGTTGCGACGGCCCGAAAGAAAGCAGCGCCTGGATACCAATCGCCACGGCGTGTACGTCGCGCATGCCGTGCCGCGCATGCGGCTGCCGGCGGACTTCGATACCGTCTCGCCGCCGGTCATCCGCCGCTTCAACCTCGACGTAAGCGACACGCTCGCGCGCTTCGTGCCGCTACGGGTGTCGGTCGATCTGCCCGGTCACGGCCTGTTTCAGCCCGAATGCCTGGCGGCCTCGCCATCCGAGCACCAACCCCACGTGCCCTTGTTCAGCGCCAGCACGCGTAGCGTGCCGGCCGGCGTGGCGGCCGTGCGGGCCGATCTGCGGCTCGATTCCGACCACGAGCGCCCTGCGGCCTGGGCGCGGCTGGAGCTCTGGCTGGGTCCGACGCTGCTTGCCGAGGGAGTCGCGGACGAGCGCGGTGGCGCGCTGCTGCTGTCTCCGCTGCCCGCACCGCGCGATCCGCCGCTGCACGGCTCGCCAGCAGACGGAGCTTTCGAGCGCACAAGCTGGGAGGTCACGCTGCGCGCCTACTGGGACGCGGCGATTGCGCGCGAACCGGTGCCGAATCTGTGCACGCTGCGGCGCCTGCCCGAGGTGCCCGTCATCCCCGACACCTTCGTCCTGCGCTCCGGTACGCCGCTCCTGGCGCGCAGCGCAGGGTCGTCGTTTCTCTTCGTGGGCGCGTGATGCGGCGCCTCAACCACAGCAAGGAGAGCCCCCATGCCTGAGTACCTGGCGCCCGGCGTATTCGTCGAGGAAACGTCCTTCCGGGCCAAGACCATCGAGGGCGTGTCCACCACGACCACCGGCTTCATCGGCGCGACGCGCACCGGGCCCGTGCACCTGGAGCCGGACATCATCACGAGTCTGGGCGATTTCGAGCAGGTCTACGGTGGTGGCGAGGCGCTCGAGTTTACCGACACCGGTTCGACGCCCAACTTTCTCTGGCACGCGGTGCGGGCCTTCTTCACCGAAGGCGGTAAGCGGTTGTACGTCACGCGCGTCTTCAAGCCGCTCGGCAACGACAACTACACACCGATCGCCGCCGCCGACGAGATGAGCGTCGCCGCGCCGACCGGCACGCCTCCGCGCTACCAGGACGGCCACGCCCGCGTCACCGCTCTGCTCGACCAGGGCCTCCTGATACGCGCCCGCCACCCCGGCGCCGCGGGCAACCTGCGTGTGCGCGTCACGCTCAAGGGGCGGGCCAACATCCTGGGCTCCGGCACCGATCCGATCACGCGCACGCGGCGCACGACGGTCGGTGCGCTGAGCGACCTCGATCTCGTGTGGGTGCGCGACGTGACGAGTCCGCCGGACGCCGACGACGTGGGACGCTTCTGCGTCGCGCACTGGAACGAGGACGATGCCGTCTGGGAGTTCGAGGCCGTCCCTGCCGGTTCGCCGCCCGCGGCACCCGAGGGAAGGCTCACGCTGGACCAACTGTTCCCCGATCCGCGGCCAGACCTCGGCGACACGCTGCGTGTCGTGACGCTGGGCGTTTCCCTGCTCTCACGCGATGGCAGCCGCGAGCTCGCCACCTGGTCCGACCTCCCGGTCGACCCCGGCCACCGCTCGGGCGCGAGCGGTGACTCCCTCTTCGATCGCTTCGCGAGCGAGCCGCGCTCGGCTGCCGACGCGCGCCTGCTCCCGCTCGTCATCGCCCGCGACGAGGCGCGCGTCACGGACGCCGCCGATGTGCTGACACTCCTGTTCGACGGCGACGCGCTGAGCCTGCTCGTGCCGAGCGCCGCCGAAGCCCTCCGCCGCATCACCGTGCTCGACAAGCTGACCATCGGCGTCAGCGCGAGCTTCCTGCTCGATGGCGGCCACGACGGTCAGCGTCCCCAGGCCGGCGACTACGAAGGCGAGGCCGACGCCGACCGCGACTACGCGCTCGGTCTGCGTCAGTTCGAGGACATCGAGGACATCTCCATCGTCGCCGCGCCGGGCTCGACGTGGGACTACGCCAACTACGAAGCCGACGCCGAGGCCATCGCCGGCCTGCTGATCGCGCACGCCGAGCGCATGCGCTATCGCATCGCCGTTCTCGACAGCGCGCAGCGCCACACCATCGCCGAGGTGCGCAACATGCGCGCGCGCATCGACTCCAAGCACGCCGCCCTGTACTACCCCTGGGTCACGGTGCTCGATCCGATCACGCGCAACGAGATCGACCTGCCGCCAAGCGGCTTCGTCGCCGGCATCTACGCCCGCAACGACGTCGACCGCGGGGTCTGGAAGGCGCCGGCCAACGAGGTGGTGCGCCTCGCGCTCGGCTTCGAGACGCTCGTCAACAAGGGCCAGCAGGAGGTGCTCAACCCCGAGGGCATCAACTGCTTCCGCTTCTTCGAGGGCCGCGGCATGCGGCTGTGGGGCGCGCGGACGATCAGCTCCGACCCCGAGTGGAAGTACGTCAACGTGCGGCGCTACTTCGCCTACCTCGAGCGCTCGATCGACAAGGGCACGCAGTGGGCCGTGTTCGAGCCCAACGGCGAACAGCTGTGGGCCAACGTGCGCCGCACGATCGAGGACTTCCTGCTGAACGAGTGGCAAAACGGCGCGCTGCTCGGCGATAAGCCCGAGAAGGCGTTCTTCGTGCGCTGCGACCGCTCCACGATGACGCAGAACGACCTCGACAACGGCCGGCTGATCTGCCTGATCGGCGTGGCGCCACTGAAGCCGGCCGAGTTCGTGATCTTCCGCATCGGCCAGTGGACGGCCGACCGCAAGGTCTGAATCCCCAGCGAAACAGGAGAACGCCATGGCCGTCCTGAGAGACCGACCGTACGTGCAGTTCAACTTTCTCGTCGACCTGGGCACCGGCAGCACCGAGGGTCCGGAAGCCGGCTTCCAGGAGGTGAGCGGGGTCGGCATGGAAGTCACGGTGTCCGAATACCGCACCGGCAACAGCCGCGAGAACAGCGTGATGAAGATCACCGGACTCAACAAGTCCACCGACGTGACACTCAAGCGCGGCGTGATCGGTTCGCTGTCGCTCTACAACTGGCTCAACCAGATCCGCAACGGCGATCAGGCCGCCCTGCGCACCGTCACCGTCCAGATGCAGAACGAGGACCACACCCAGGTCGTGATGACCTGGAAGCTGCTGCGCGCGCGCATCATCAAGCACACCAGCGGACCGTTCAATGCCAAGGGCACGGACGTCGCGATGGAAGAACTGGTGCTCGCCTACGAACGGCTCGAGATGGAGTGACACGGGTGACGAGCACCCCGCCGCTTGCCCGCCGCCTGCCGGGCGTGCGCTTCGAGCTGCCGCCGCCGCCCGGAGAGGTCCTGCCGCGCATGGACATCGCGTGCTTCGTCGGCTTCGCGGCGAGCGGGCCGCTGCACGTGGCCGTGGCAGTGGAGAGCCTGACCGAGTTCGAAACCGTGTTCGGCACCGGTCTCGCTCTCGCGCGCGATGCCCGAACGCTGCAGCCCGTGCACGCGCTGCTGCACCCGTGTGTGCGCAGCTTCTTCAGCCAGGGGGGGCGGCGCTGCTGGGTGTTGCGCGTGGCGGGGAACGATGCTCGCACCGCGCTCTTTCCGCTGCCTGGGTTGCTGCTCGCGCAGCGCGAGGATAGCGGCGTGCCTTGGCGCTACCGGCCGGCGACTTTGGCCGCTCGCAGTCCCGGCAGCGGCGCGGATGGTTGGCTCGTTGCCGCGCGCATCCAGACCGTCGTGCTGCGCGCGCGCCCTCTCGCCGCGGCGCACGGAGTGCTGTCACTGGCGCTGCCGGCATCCGCGGCGCGCGGCGTGCGTCTCGGCGACCTGCTGTGCGTCGCGCTGGACAACCTGCGCGTTCATGGTCGAATCGCGAGCGTCGAGCCGCTCGAACCCGGGGTCGCCGGACCCTCGATGCGGCGCGTCGTCGTGCGCGGTCTGGCGACCCTGCGTGCAGCCGCGAGCGACTCCCCGGGACCGTTCCTCACCAGCCTGGGTTTGGCCGGTCTCGACGATGCCGGCCGCATGCTGGTGATGAACGAGGTGGACGCCGACGGCGAATGGCTGGCGCACGGCCGCTTGACCGCACGCTGCCGCCTGCCGTCCCTGCGCCTGCCGGAGGCGGGTGAGGTCGTGGCGTTGCGATTCTCCGGCATTGAAGTGGCGGCCTGGATGGCGCTGGACGAGGTGGAGCTCATCGCTGCCGTAGCGACCGATGGCCACATCGAGGTCGAGCTCACGGGCCACCCGCGGTTTGCGGCACCAGACGAGGGCCGTGTCGCCGTGGCGGCGTGGTGCGCCAGCGGCATCGAGCGCGGGATTCGGCTCGCGCGCCTGGATCTGCGGGTCAGCCGGGGCCAGGACACGCCGTTCGTGCTCGAAGAACTCGGCATGGGGAGCGATGCGCAGGCGCTCGGCACCGGAACGAGCGCCTTCGACCTGCCCGACGACGAGCAGGTGTTCGCGGCAGCCCATGCGGGCGACAGCAGCGCAACCGCGCGGCGCAACGCCTCGGGGCAACTTGTCAGCCGCTTCCCGCTCGCCTCGCCGCCGCTCGCCGGCGAGCTGTTGTGGCTGCCGCTCGTGGAACTGCCCGACTTCGGACCCGGCCTCGGCGCGCTGACCAGCCCCATTTCGAGACTGCAACGCGACGGCCTGGCCGAGTTCTCGTGGACGTTGTTCGCCGAGCCTGTGCTGGCTACCTTCAGTGCGGACGCACTGGCCGATCGCGCCGAAGCGCTGCGCAATTCCGGTCGCGAGCCGCGCGCGCTGCGTGGCATGCATGCGCTCTTCGGCGGCGCGGCGACCGCCCTCGTCGACGAACCCACGCTGTTGGCGGTGCCGGATGCGGTTCATCCCGGCTGGTCGCCGCTCCCGCAGCCCGAGACGGTCTGGACCGAGCTGGCGCCGCCGGCCGAACCCCCCACCTCGGGTGCGGGCTCGGATTTCATCGATTGCGACACGGAACCCCTGCCGGCACCGCGCTTCGTGCGTGGTTCCGATCCGGATGGCGAGGGAAACTTCACGCTGTACTGGACGCTGACAGCCGAGGACGCGACGCACGAGCTGGAGGAATCCGCCGACGCCGGCTTCGCCGCCGCCACGCTCGTACATCGCGGCCCGACGCAGAGATACACCGTGCTCGGGAAGCAGCCCGGCGTGTCGTTCTATCGCGTGCGGGCCCTCCTCGGCGCACGGGTCAGTCCGTGGTCGCCGACGGTGCGTGTCCACGTGGGGGCCAGCGGCTACGAAACCCGCCCCTGGCAGCCGGACGATCTGCTCGCCATCCATCGTCTGATGCTACGCACGGCAGCCGGGCGCGGCGATCTGCTGGCCGTGCTGGGGCTGCCCTCCCATTTCGACAGCGACCAGGCTGCGGCGTATGCGATGACTCTGCGCGCCACGCGCACGGAGCTCGATGGCGATGCGACGCGGCCCCCGGCAATCGGCGTCGACGAACTGCGCGCGCTCTCGCACGGTGCGCTCCACCACCCGTGGCTCGTGATCCGTCGCGTCGACGAAGTCATCACCTTCCCCCCGGACGGCGCGGTTTGCGGCCAGCTCGCCGCCAGCGCGCTCAATCGGGGCGCCTGGCTGGCGGTGGCCAACCAGCCCTTGCGCGACGTGGTGGCGCTCGGCCCGCTCGGCATGTCGCCGACCTTGCAACAGCGCCAGCAGTTGTTCGACGCCCAGGTCAATCTCCTGCGCAGCGCGCCGCGCGGCTTCGTGGTCGGCAGCGCCGACACGCTCACGCCCGACAGCCCGTGGCGCCCCGTCAACGTGCGGCGGCTGATGTGCCTGCTGCGGCGCCTCGCGCTCAGGCGCGGCGCCACGTACGTCTTCGAGCCCAACGGCGACACCTTGCGGCGCACGGTCGAACGCGGCTTCGAGACAGTGCTGGACGACCTGTTCCGGCGCGGCGCTTTCGCCGGTGCGCAAGCCGAAGCCGCCTATCGCGTCGTGACGGGCGACGAGCTGAACACCCCACGGCGCCGCGACCTCGGTCAGTTCTGGATCGAGCTCAAGGTGGCGCCCGCGCTGCCCATGAGCTTCCTGACCGTTCGCCTTGCGCGCAGCGGCGAGCGCCTGGTCTCCCGCGAGGTGCACTGACATGCCGGCCGTGCCGTTCACCGCCTTCAACTTCGCCGTGGAGATCGTTCCCGATGGCGCCTCGTCGCCGCTGGTGAGCGCCTCGTTCGCCGAGTGCGACGGGCTGGAGATGGGCATGGAGGTCAAGACCATCCGCGAAGGCGGCAGCAACGACCGCCAGATCCGCCTCGCCGGCCCCGCCACCTATGGCCAGCTGACGCTGAAGCGCGGCATGACCGAGGCCAGCTTCGAGCTGTGGAAGTGGATGGGCGACAGCGTGGCCGACCCCAGCCTGCGGGCCCAGGCCGAGGTGGTGCTGCTCGGTGCGGATGGCGCGCAAGAGCGCGCGCGCGTCGTGCTCCAGCGCTGCCTGCCGGTCAAGCTCAAGGTACCCGCACTCAACGCCAAGGACGGCGCCGTCGCGGTGGAAGAGCTGCAGCTCGCGTACGAGCGTCTGACCGTCAAGCGAGGTGGTTAGCGATGCCGCAACAGAACAACGCCAAGGCGCAGTTGGTCGAGCTCGACGAGCAACTCCAGAACGACCTGAGCGGCGGCAAGAGCGTCACGGTTCAGTTCAACCCGGAATCGCTCAAGCTCACGTTCGCCAACCAGATTCAGAACAACGCCACCAGCAACACCGGGGGTACGGAAGGTGGCTCGGGCGGCGGCTCGGCCGATCAGGCGCAGGGCACCCAGGGGCGCCAGTTCGTCGGCGCCGGAACCACCAAGCTCGCCGTGCAGCTCTGGTTCGACGTGAACGCCGTGGGCGAGGGCGAGGACCGCGTGGACGACGTGCGGCGCCTCACGCAGGAGGTCATCTACTTCATCACGCCCAAGGAAGCGAAGTCCGACCCCACCAAGTTCCTGCCGCCGGGGGTGCGCTTCTCGTGGGGCTCGTTCCTGTTCAAGGGTCTGGTGGACGGCATCGAGGAGACGATCGACTTCTTCTCGCCCGAGGGCAAACCACTGCGCGCCACGATCTCGATGACGCTGTCGCAGCAGACCATCCTCGTCTCCAAGTTCAGCGGCTCGGGGCGCATTCCAGGCCGGCCGCGTGCACCCGGCACCTCGTCGCTGACGCCGGCGGCGGCCGGCAGCACCTTGCAGGGACTGGCCGGTGCAGCGGGTGCTGCGGGCTTGGATTGGCAAAGCGTCGCGGCCGCCAATGGTATCGAGAATCCGCGCCAGCTGGTGCCCGGCCAGTTGCTGGATTTGTCGTTGCAGGCACCGCGCCTGCCGTTCTGAAGCGAGGACCACGATGCCCGTCGTCATCAACGAGTTCGAAGTGGTGGATACGGCGCCCGCCGAGGCGCGCGGCAGCGCGCCGATGAGTTCGCCAACGCCCGCGCAAACGCTGCCGGACCCCGAGGATCTGCGCCGTGCGCTGGCCGAGCTGGCCGAACGGCAACTGCGCCGCTGGAGCCACTGAGTGGACGCCGGCCGCAGCGCTCTCGCCTCCGCCCGCCCCGCCTTCACGGTCGGGGGCGAGGATCAGCCCAAGCTCGATGCGGGGCTCGTACGCCTCGCGTGCGGCGAGAACGAGGTCGGCCTTGCCCACTGCGAAGCCGAGTTCAGCAACTGGGGCGAGCACGAAGGCGCGGTTGGCTTTACCTGGTTCGACCGGCGCACCCTCGAGTTCGGCCGCGACTTCGTCGTGCGCATCGGTAGCGCCACCATCTTCGACGGCCGGGTGATGGCGCTGGACGGCCGTTTTCCGGCGCTCGCGCCGCCCACGCTGGTGGTGCGTGCCGAAGACCGCCTGCAGGATCTGCGCATGACACGCCGCACGCGCGTCTTCGAACGCGCGAGCGACAGCGACATCCTGCGCCGGGTGGCCGGCGACCACGGCCTGACGCCCGATCTCAGCCTGAGCGGCGCCGCCCAGGCGGTCGTGACGCAGATCAACCAGAGCGACCTCGCGTTCGTGCGCAGCCGCGCGCTCGCCGCGGACGCCGACCTCTGGCTCGAAGGCAAGACCCTCCATGCAGTGAGCCGCGCCTCGCGCACCGAGGCGCAACTGGAGCTCGTGCACGGCGCACGCTTGCGCCGCTTCGAGGTATCTGCCGACCTGGCGCACCAGCGCACGGCGGTAAGTTGCACCGGCTGGGACGTCGCCTCCAAGCGTGCGATCACCTCGGAGGCGTCGGCCGCCGCGATCGCGAGCGAGGCGAGCGGCGGCAGCAGCGGTCCGGACGTGCTGCGCCAGGCACTGGGCGAGCGCAAGGACACCGTCGCACACGCCGTCCCGTTCGACGAAGGCACGGCGCGCGGTTGGGCCGAGGCGCATCTGCGCGCGAGCGCCCGCCGTTTCCTGCGCGGGCGCGGCGTGGCCGATGCCGACGCGCGCATCCACGTCGGCAAGCGCATCACGCTCAGCGGGCTGGGGCCGTTGTTCTCGGGCAGCTACGACGTGGTCGAGGTATGCCACCGCTTCGATGCCGCGCAAGGTCTGTGGACCGAATTCGTGGTGGAGCGGCCGTGGATCGGGAGAGCCTGAGGTGATCACGGCCGAACGCCCGATGCTCGAAGCATTGCTCGCCGCGCGCGTCCCCGCAGGCTGGGGCGGGCTGTGGCACGGCGTGTACCCGGCGCTGGTGGTCGACATCAAGGATCCCGACGCGCAAGGCCGGGTGAAGGTCAAGCTGCCCTGGTCGCCCGACAGCGGCGGCGCCGCCTGCGAGCTGTGGGCGCGACTCGCGACGCTGATGGGCGGCAACAACCGCGGCAGCTGGTTCATCCCCGACGTGGACGACGAGGTGCTCGTCGCATTCGAGGCCGGCGATCCGCGGCGGCCGTACGTCATCGGCGCCTTGTGGAACGGGCAGGACAAGCCGCCCGAATCGATGGATGGCGCCGGCAACAACTACAGGAAGCTCATCCGCTCGCGCAACGGTGTGAAGCTCACGCTGGACGACCAGGACGGGCAGGAGAAGCTGATCCTCGAGACGCCGGGCGGACAGAAGATCACGCTGAAGGACGGGCCGGGCGCGGTGCTCATCGAGGATTCGAACGGCAACTCGATCAAGCTCGAAAGCGCCGGCATCACGATCAATGCGTCGGCGAAGGTCACGGTGCAGGCGAGCCAGGTCGCGGTGTCGGCGAGCATGGTCACGGTGGACGCCGGCATGTCGAAGTTCTCCGGGGTCGTGAAGGCCGACACGGTGATCTGCAACAGCATCATCAGCGCCTCGTACACACCCGGCGCCGGAAACATCTGGTGAACCCATGACGCATCCCCTCGCCTTCACCGCACCGCAGCCGTTCTGGCGGCCGGACAGCCCCGATACGCACACCGCGATCTCGCGACCGCAGATCCTGCGCTTCGCCAGCGATGAATTCATCGAGGAACTGCTCGCCACGCTCGAGCGCGACCCCGGCGCGTTGCCCGCTTACGCCGCGCAGCCCGAGACCTGGCGCGAACCGATGGGCGCGCCGGCGAGCGATCCGAGCGCGTGGCTGGAGCGCAAGCCCTCGCGGCTGCTGCCCTTGCTGCGCCGCGCACGCGCCAGGGCCGGCGCCCCGGCGGTCGTGGCGCCGAAGCCGCTCAAGCTCTATCAGCCGGCGCACCAGCGCCATTACCTGGTCGCCGCGTCGCTGGTTTGCCAGACGCCGGGACTGCCCGATCGGGCGATCGACGCCGCGCGACAAAAGGTGAGCTTCGTCGTCCGACGGCTGTTCCCGACGACGCCGGTCCCGGCCGGCCAGCCGCTGCCGGTGCCGGTGCCGAAGGATCTTTCGGCCTGGCACGAATACGCCTGGGTGCTGGCCGGCAAGAGCGGTGAATGGCGCAAGGTGGGCGCTGCGGGGTCGGACGCGGCGAGCGCCCGGACGCTCGAAGCCGAGGAGCGGCTGGCCATGTTCCCGGCCAGTTACGCCGAAGCGAGCGGGCAGCCGCGGCGCTTATACATCGGCAGCGTGCCGGTGGGGCGGCGCGAGAGCTACCAGGGCGGTCGCAAGCCGGACGCCACGGACGGCAACGCGGTCGAGCCGGATGCGCGCCTAGTGATGTTCCAGATGCAGGTGCTCGGACCGTGGAAGGCAATGGTCGCCACGGCAATGCGCAACGGCGAGGTCGGCAAGGACCCCGACGACTTGAATGCGCTGCGCGCCGCGCGGCTCGAGCGCATCTTCCCCAAGCAGGGCGACGGCTACGACAGCTCGAAGCCGGACGCCGCAGCGCTGCGCGACGAGCGCTCGCGCCTGCAGACCGCCTCGTGGTACCTGTTGCTCGATCTCATGCTGTTCCTGCGCGACCAACTGCCCAGCCTCTGGACCGACCATGTGCTGCCCGGTGTGCGTCCCGCCGACCCGGTGCTGCGCGACTTCTACGAAGCGCTGAACGCCTGTGCCATGCCGGCCAACATGGCCGGCACCGGCCTCACGCTGGCCAGCACCGGCACGGCCAACGCGGTGAGCCTAGCCGACCAGTGCAGCGGCTACGCCGGCAACGTTGTGATCAACCTGCTGGAGGCAGTGCGCCGCGCGCATAACGCAAGCATCGACGGACAGTCGTTCGAGGCGGCGCTCGAAGCGGTGAGCGGGCAGCTCGAGCTCACCGACAGCGGTCAGCCCGCCGGATGGCCTGGGTTCCTGTTCCTGTTCGCCGATCCTTGGTTCGGCATCCTCGCGCCACCCGAGCCGCCCGGCTTCGTGCCGACGACCACCGACTACCTGTCCGAGCGCATCGTCGCGCTCATCGACACGCTCGCGGATCGCCTGCGGCCGGTGCTCGACGCCACGCCGCGCGCAACCGATAAGCTGCCCGAACCGACGCTCGCGAGCCTGCAGCCCGCCGACATGCGCGAGGCCTGGTACGTGATGCGTCTGGTCCATGAGCGCCCGGACTGCGAGCCCTTCGAAGGGCCCATCGTCAGCCGCGCGACGGTGCCGTTCCAGATGGCCGGTTTCTTCGATCCCGACGCCCCCGCGCGGCCGATCCGCATCGGTCTGCCGGTCGATGTCAGTCCCGCGGGTCTGCGCAAGTTCGACAAGAATGCGGTGTTCATGATGTCGGACATGCTGTGCGGCCACATCGACCGCTTCAAGGGCATCACGCTCGGTGATCTCGTGTTGAGCGTGCTGCCGTGGCCGTTTCACAAGGACCTCCAGGTGCCCGACAAGGGACCGTGCAAGCAGGGCGGCCTCGAGCTCGGCGTGATGTGCTCGCTGTCGATCCCGATCATCACGATCTGCGCGCTGATCCTGTTGATGATCATCGTCGCCCTGCTCGACTTCATCTTCCGCTGGCTGCCGTTGTTCGTCGTGTGCTTCCCGCTGCCCGGCTTCAAGGGCAGGAAGGATTGACGTGGACAGCGCACGCGTCTACGGACAGGGCATGGCATTCCCGCCGCGCGTGGGGCCCGACGGCCGCATCGCCTGGTCGGCGGGTGAAGAGAACATTCGCGAGTCGATACGCATCGTGCTGATGACCGAGCCCGGCGAACGCCTGCGCTTGCAGCCATTCGGCGCGGGGCTGGGCCGCTTCCTGTTCGAGCCCAACATCGTGGCCACGCACGCGCTGATCGCCGAGCGCATCAAGGACGCACTGGCGCGCTGGGAGCCGCGCGTCCGCGTCGAGGGGGTGGACGTACGGGCCGACGCCGGCGACCCGCAAGCAGCGATCGCGACCATCACCTTCCGCCTGGTCGCCACGCAGTCGCTCGAGCGCGTTTCGCTCGCGGTGCCGGTGGCGGGCGGCACCGCCTGAAGGACAGCGCGCGCACGCCATGCCCATTACGCCACCCTCGATCGACGACCGCCGCTTCCAGGACCTGGTCCGCGACGCGCTCGCCCGCGTGCCGGTGCACACGCCGGAATGGACCCAGCTCGGCGAAAGCGATCCCGGCGTCACCTTGGTCGAGCTCTTCGCCTTTCTCACCGAGAGCCTGCTCTACCGCGCCAACCGCGTGCCGGAGGTGAGCCGTCTCAAGTTCCTGCGCCTGTTGGGTTTGCCGCTCGCCGCGGCCACGCCCGCACGCGGCCTGGTCGTGTTCAGCAGCACGCGCAGCGAGCCGCGCACCGAGACCCTGGCCGCCGGCACCGAGCTGCGCGCCGGCGAGGTCGCGTTTCGCACCGCGGCGGCGGTCGACGTGCTGCCGGTCGAGGGCCGCGCCTACGTCAAGTTTCGCGTGTCGCCGAGCGATGCGGACACCGCCTACTACCGCCTGCTCTATTCCGCTGCCCAGGCGGAGGATCCCGGCGCCGAGCTCACGATGTACGAAACGCGCGCGCTCGATGCGCGCCAGCGCGTGGACCTCACGAGCGAGACCGTGGACGGCGTTCTGTGGCTGGCGCTGCTCGCGCCCGCGCGCGCCGCCGCCGAGGACGTGCGCGCGCAGTTGGCCGGACGCACGCTGAGCCTCGGCCTGATGCCCTACGTCGACGACGTGCCCAGGACGCTGGGGGCGCGTGGTCAGGGTGCTGCCGGCGGCGAAACCGCAGCGCTCATCCGCTACGAGATGCCGGTGCTCGGCTCGACCACCGCGGAGGGGCGACCGCAAGCGAGCTACCAGCTGCGTCCGGCGCGCAGCGGCGACGACGTGCTGGCCGGTCCGGGTGTGGTGGAGATCGCGCTGCCGGCCAAGGAGCAGATCGACACGTGGGGCGCGCTCGATCCGCTCGAGGCCGGCGTAGGCGATTTTCCGCCGGCGATCGAAGACTCCGCGATTGCCGATCGGGTGCTGACCTGGCTGCGGGTCGTGCCTTCGTCGGCTGCGCGTGCCCGCTTCCTGTGGGCCGGCGTCAACGCGGTCGCGGTGGAGCAACGCATCGCGGTCGGCAACGAGTTGCTGGGCGAAGGGGATGGCCGTCCCGACCAGGTGTTCAGGCTCGCGCGCTCCGGTCTGGTGCCCGGTTCGGTGCGGCTCGACCTGTTGCAGGCCGGCCAGATACAGCGCTGGAGCGAGATCGACGACCTCATGGCCGCCGGAGCCGAGGTGCGCACGCTCGATCCCCAACGCGCGCCCGGCCAGGTCTGGGACGACCCGCGGCCGAGCGACGTGTTCGTCGTCGATGCCGAGGCGGGCCTCCTGCGCTTCGGCGACGGTCTGCGCGGCCGCCGCCCGCCGCCCGGTGCGCGGCTCGTCGCCCACTACGACACCTGCGACGGCGCACGCGGCAACGTGCCGCCGGGCGCCATTGCCAGCGGACCGGCGCTGCCTCCCGGCATCAAGCCCGACAACCCGCTGCCGGCGTGGGGCGGCGCCGATGCCGAGACGGCGGCGAGCGGCGAGAAGCGGGTCAGCAGCTTCATCCGCCATCGCGATCGCCTCGTCACCGCGGATGATTTTGCAGAGATCGCGCGCCGCACGCCGGGCATCGACATCGCACGCGTCGAAGTGCTGGCTGCCTACCACCCCGATCTCGGCGCCAGTGAGCCGGGCGACGCGCCCGGCGTGGTCACTTTGATGCTGGTGCCGCGCCGCGACCCGCGTCAACCCGACGCGCCATCCCCCGACCGCGCCTTTCTCGATGCGCTGTGCCGCCACCTCGATCCGCGCCGCCTGGTCACCACCGAACTGGTGCTGCGGGGACCCGACTACGTGCCGCTCTGGCTGTCGCTCGGCATCACCGTGGCCGGCGGCTTCGCCACGCCCGATGTGCGTGATCGCGTCAAGCGGCGCCTGATCGAATACCTGGCGCCCGCACGCGACGTCGAGCGCGCTGCCGCAGAGGAAGCCAGCGCGCTCGCGTATCCCGGCATGGAGTCGGGCTGGCCGCTGCGCAAGGCGGTCAACAAGCTGGAGCTGATGGCCGAGGTAAGCCGCGAGCCGGGCGTGCTCAAGGTCAACGAGATACTTCTTGCGCGCGGCGCCGAAGGCGGGGTCGACGTCGAGGTGACGATGCGCGGCCTGCAACTGCCGCGCATTGCCGGCCTCGCGGTGGAAATCGGCAGCGCCGCACCGCTGGACGACTTGCGCGGCCAGCGCCCCGCGACCGGCACCGGCGGCCGCCGTATCGTGCCGGTGCCCACCGTGCCGCAGGAGTGCTGATGAGGGACGCCAACGGCACCCGCTTCGAGCTCCTGCTCGGCCAGTCCGACTGGGGTCGCTGCACGTTCTTCGATCCAGACGGCATGCAGCGCACGCTGGCCGAGGCCTGGACCGATGCCGCCACGCGCTCGCGCCTGCCGCTCGCCTTCGATGCCGACACCCAGACCCTGTCGCTCGCGCGCCGCGTATCGCGCTTTCGCGCCGCGCAATCGGATACGCCGCCCGACCCGGCGCAGCGGCTGGGCGCAACGACTGACGCCTTCGACAGCGTGTACTGGATTGCCAGCGCGGGGGAGCGGGTCGATGTGTTGTCCAGCGGTTCGCGCAGGGTCGCCCTTTATGCGCTCGCCAATCCCGCGCCCGATGCGGCCGGAGGGGCGCACGGCGATTTCGCCCCGCTCGCCGACCCGCCCGCGCCGCCGCCACGGCGGTTACGAGGTCTGGCCGCCACCACCGAGCACTATCTCGTCGCGGGCGTGTTGCCGGGTACGACCGGCCGCGGTGGTCTGCGCGTGTTTGATCTCGTCGGTGGAGGTCCGCCGCTGGAGCTCGTCTGGCCTGCGGCCTGGCCCTTCGTGGTGCACGACCTGGCGCCCCGCCCCGGCGGCGGCGTGGCCGTGCTGGACCGCGAAAACCGCCGGATCTGGATGCTCGACCGCCGGCTGGGCATGCAGGCGGTATTCACGGTGGAGGCCGACGACGCCTCGCGGCCGGACGACTTCGAACCCGCCAACGGTCCCGCCTCACCCGTGTCGAGCCCCGAGGCGGCGCCGCACCGATCCTGGTTCGACCTCGTCGTGGATCCGGACGGCAGCGGCCGCGACCCGGTCGCGATCGAGGTGCTGCCCGACGGCACGGTGCTCGTGATGGACGCCGCCGGCCCCGATGGCTTCGCGCTCCTCTCGCTGTACGCCGCGGGCGCGCTCGCCGCTCACGCCTCCACGCGCGCGGTGCTCGACATCATCGACGCCGACGAACGCGCCGGCTTCGTGCTGCGCGGTCATGACTGCGCGTTGATGCCACGCCCGCCCGAGCAGCCGCCGCGACTCGTGATCGCCTCGCACGAGGGCAACCAGTGCTTTGCCTTCGACCTGCTGATCGGGCCGGCGAGCCTGGCCCTGGATCCGATCGAGAGCTTCCTCCCGATGCGCCGGTTTACCGGCAAGGGCTTGGTGCGCCGCGCCGCCGACGCGGCCACGTTGCGCATCGCCGAGGACACCGGTCTGCTCTACGACGGGATGGCCACTTGGCTGCCGCTGGTAGCGCAAACGCGCCCACGGTACGAACCGCACGCCGAGCTCGAAACGCCGCTCTTCGACAGCGGCGAGCCCGCCTGCGCGTGGCACCGCCTCGTGATCGACGGCTGCGTGCCGCCCGGATGCGAGCTGCGCGTCGCAACGCGCGCCGCCGACAGCGAGTCGGTCCTGGCGGACAGCGCTTATCTGGGCGAGCCGCGGCCCATGCTGCGCCCGGACGGCGCCGAGTTGCCCTGGCTGCTCGACGGCCCGGGCGTGCAGACCGACCCCGCCCGCGGTAGGGGTTGCTGGGAGCTTCTTTTCCAGCGGGCTCGGGGCCGCTACCTGCAAATCCGGCTCACGCTCGCCGGCGACGAGCTCGCCACCCCGCGCCTGCTCGCACTCCGCGCGTGGAGCACGCGCTTTTCCTACTCGCGCCGGTACCTGCCTGCGGTCTATCAGGAAGACGAGAGCTCCGCCGATTTCCTCGAGCGCTTTCTCGCCAACTTCGAAGGCGTCCTGACGCAGATCGAGGATCGCATCGCCGCCGCCTCGGCGCTGTTCGACGTGCGCTGCGCCCCGCGCGAAACGCTCGACTGGCTCGCCGGCTGGCTCGGGGTGGTGCTCGACCCGGCGGCCAGCGAAGCGCGCAAGCGCCTGCTCATCCGCTTCGCGGTGCCGCTGTTCGAGTATCGCGGCACGACCCAAGGCGTGCGGCTCGCCACCGAGCTCGCGCTGTCGCCCTGCGTCAAGCCGCAGGACTTCGCCTTGCCGGCGCGTTCGCAGCACCAGCCGTATGGCATCCGCATCGTCGAGCGCTATCTCACGCGGCGGCTGCCGGACGCGCTGCTCGGTGAGACCGTGATCGACGCGCCGCGGCTGATGCGGGCCGGGAATCGCTGGTCGCCGGCGGAGGGTGCCGAATCTCTCCACCGGCGCTATCGCGAGGCCTTGCAGCGTGCCGGCATCGCCGCCACCGATACCGCGCAGTTCAGGCCGGTGCAACCCGTCGGCGATGCCGAGGCCGGCGTCTGGCGCGCCTTCTGCGCCGCCGAGCTGGGTGCCGTGCCGCAGCTCGCGGACGCCCTGGTGCGACGCTGGCGTGAGTTTCTGGCGACGCTGACGGACCAGGAGCGCGGCAATCTAGACGCGGATTTTTCGGGCCCCGATCTGCCGCGAAGCTGGCCGAGCGACGCCACGCAACAGGCCATCTGGCGGCGGTTCGTCCAGAGCGCCCTGCCCGCCGAGCTGGGTCGCTGGCTGGCCCGCTGGCAGGCTTTCCTCGCGCGACGCTATCAGCGCGTCGAGGCGTTCGCGGCCGCCTGGGGCGTGACCTGGCCCGCCTTCGAGCTGACGCCGGCGCCCGATCTGGTACCCACGGGCGTGTCGGCACTCGCCGACTGGGCGTTCTTCGAAACCCGTCTGGAGGCGATGGCGCACGCCGCGCATCGCTTCAGCGTGCTGCTGCCGAGCAGTGGACCGCTCGCGGACGCCGCGCAGCTGGCTCAACGCGTGGACTGGGCGCAGCGCGTGGTCCGCCTCGAAAAACCCGCTCACACGGTGTTCGACGTGCGGCCGTACTGGGCGATGTTCCGTATCGGCCAGGCGCGGCTCGGCCTGGACAGCCTGCTCGGTCAGGGCAGCCGGGCACCGGAACTGGCACCGCAAATCATTGTCGGCCACGGCCACGTGGGCGCGGGCCGTGTTGCGTTGCAGCCGCACGCCCCGCGCGCGCGACTGCTGCTCGCTTGCTGAAGCTGAGGAGAACGACCATGGGATGCTGCGGACCCAACAACCTCGGAGCCGGCGCGACGACGCCGGAATCCTGCAAGCGCGTGAACTACACGCTGGGCATGCTGCTCGGGGTGGACGACTTCGTGCAGGAGTCGGCCTACCACGGCGCCCGCCGCCGCGAGCTCGCGCGCGAAGTGCTGGGCTACGGTACCGTGCACGGTCTGCAAGTGATCGTCGAAGCGGACGGCGACAAGGGTCCGCGCGTGCGCGTGATGCCGGGCATGGCCTGGCTCCCGTCCGGTACACCGGTGTGCGTGGACAGCCCGCAATGCGCGAACCTCAACGACTGGCTAGCCGCGCACGCGGGCGAGGTCGACGCGGCATTGGCCGGCAGCCCCGCACCGGAGTCGCCGTTCACGCTCTATGCCGTGCTCTCGCATGCGCAGTGTCTGACCGACAACGTGCCCATCCCGGGCGAGCCCTGCCGTGACGAAAGCGAGCTGATGCAGCCCTCGCGCGTGGCCGACGGCTTCCGGCTCGAACTGCGCCTGGCACCGCCACCAGCGCAACGCGAGGAGGATGCGATCCGCGACTTCGTCGAGTGGCTGGTGCGCCTGCCGCTGGCTGTCGCCTCGCCACCGCTCGGGGAAGCAGAATTCATCGAGCAACTGCGCGAGGCCGCGCGCGCCTGGCTCGCCCCCACCTCGCCGCCGGCGTCACCGTCCGACTACATGCTCGGCTCGGCGCCAGCCGGCACCAGCGAAGCCTTGTTCCGGACGGCCCTGCGCTTGTGGACCACCGAGCTGCGGCCGGTGTGGATGGCGCGCGCCGACTGCGGCTGCAAGGCCGCGCCCATCCCGACCTACGACGACGCAGTGCTGCTGGCCGAGCTGCGCATCGACCTCGTATCCACCACGGGCAGCGGCGGCTGGCGCGTGAGCGATACGGAACCCGCGGTCGAGATCGACGAAGGCCGTCGCCCCGTGCTGCTGAGCCTGCGCATGGTGCAGGAGCTGATCGCGCACCATCCCTCGCCCGACCCTGGCGACGCGGTCCTCGCGGAGACGACGTTCGACCTCGCACCCGACGCCGGCGTCTCGCTCGCCTACGCGCGCGCCGACCACACGCACGGCAGCCCGGCGCTGCCCGAGCTCAGCGGGGATCTGTCCGGACCCATCGACGCCGCACGCGTCGAGAGCTTGCAAGGGGTGCCGCTGATAACGGGCAGTCCGCTCGCCGACGGCCAGGTGCTCACGCTCGAAGGCGGGCAGTGGGTGCCGCGCGCGCCTGAGCTGCCCGAGCTGCCGCCACCGCCCAGCCTGGTGGGCGACGTGGTCGGCCCGCCGGGCGGCAACCAGATCACCGCGCTGCAAGGCCGCACGCTCAACGCGCCCAATCCGATTGCCAACCAGGTGCTGCGCTTCGTGAGCGGCCAGTGGCAGGCGGCGGACCTGCCCGAGCCGCCGCCGCTCGGCGGTGAGTTCGTGGACCGGGGCGACCGCGAGCGGCGCTACCAGATCGTGGCGGCGGCCGAGTTTGACTTGCTGCTGCGTCTAGGCGGCCGGCGCGTGCCCGTGCTACGCCATCACTATGGGCAGATCGAAGGCGTAAGCGCCATCGTCGATACGCAACAGCCCCAACGCGCGGTGATCCGCCTGCGGGTGAAGGTGGCGGATGCGCAAAAATTCCTGGGCCACATCGTGAAGCTCACGCCGGTGTGGACCGAGGTCACGCCGTTCAGCTTCCAGCTCTACCTACTTGAAGAGGTGATCGCCGAGGGCGACGAGCTGATCGAGTTTCGCGTGCTGCTGCTGGCCGAAAAACAGATCGCCGACGGCGGGGAGCTGCCGTTCCGCTTCCAGGTGGAGCTGAGCCGCTTCGAGGAGGAGCCGCGATGAGCAGCACCACCACGCCCATCCGCGCCGGCACACCGTTGCTCGACCAGGGCATCCGTGCGGTCAACTTCTTCAATGGCCGCCTGCTCACGAGCCGCGATCTCGGGCGCGAGCAGGACGCGCGGCGCGAAGCCGGCGCGAGGCTGGGACAGGCGATCGGCGCTGGCATCGTCGAGGGGCTGGAGGTCTCCCGGCAGGGCGAACCGCTCGAGCGCCGGCTGTCGATCAAGAAGGGCCTCGCCGTCAGCCGGGCCGGGCAGACGCTGTGCCTGGGCGCGGACCAGGTGCTGGCGCTCGTGCCCGAGGGCGACGTTGCATCGCCCGCCACCAGCGGCGGCTTCGGCCCGTGCGGCATTCTGAGCGGCGGCACCTATGTCGCCGGCGACGGCATCTACCTCTTGACGCTGGCGCCGGCCACGGCCCCCGAGGGCAAGGCCGAAGTGCTCGCGCTCGAACCCGGCAATGTCCGGTGCAACACCGACGCCACCGTGGAGGCCGTGCAGTTTCGTCTGCTGCGCATCGAGCCGGAGTTGCTGAGCGCATACGGCATCGACAGCAACGCGATCGCGCCGCCGGCGGTGTCGCGGCTGCGCAATGCGCTGGCCTACGCGTGCTTCGGCTATCCGGCGCTGGCCGACGCGCATCGCCAGTCGGGCGTGGCGCCGGGTGCGAGCCTGCTGGATGCGATGCGCCTGCGTGCACTGGACGATTGCGACGTGCCACTCGCGGTCGTCTATCTGAATGCCGACGGCCTCATCTTCGTCGACCGCTGGGCGGTACGGCGTCGCGTGGCGAGCCGGGCAGCCGCACCGAGCTGGACCGCCTGGCTCGGCGAGCCCCTCGACGCACTCGGCGAGGCGCAACTCACACAGTTCCAGGAGCATCTGGCCGACATTCCATCCGCATCGCTGTCGGGGTTGAGCGCGGTGGCGTGGTTCGGCTGGCTGCCACCGGCCGGCTTCCTGGATGCCGAAGGTCCGCGCGCGGTCGGCTGGGAGACTTTTCTCGGAGCGCGCAAACCGGCGCGTTTCGTTCCGCTCGCACCGGGCGATGCGCGCGCCGTGCTGTCGCAGGCACTCGCGCGCGACGCGGTGCCGCTTGCATCGGGAGCGACTCGCTTTCGCGTCTACCGCATCACTGGCGGTCCCTGGCTCTTCGTGCGCGAGGCGCCCAATGCGCCGCACGCCGAGGAAGTGTGGCTCGATGGCACGCGTGCGCGGCTGCCGGGTGTCGACAACGTGCAGGCGGCCATCGACGCGCTGCGCGCACGCAGTTGCGGGCAGCTCGGCCTGTGGCCGGGCGCCGACGTGCAGGCGCTGGTGGCCACAGTGCCGAAGGGGTCGAACCTAAGCCTGTGCATCGAGGCCGGGACCTACTCGCTGAACGAACCTCTGACACTCAAGGACCTGGGTCACGTGGTCATCCACGGCACTGGCGCCGGCTCGCTGCTGCACAACAAAGGCGGGGAAGCCGCGCTCCTAGTTGCAAGCTGCAAGTCGCTGACCGTGTGCGACTTGGCCGTGCGGGCCGACAAGCCCGGCAGCGGCAAAACCGAGAGCGGGCTCGGCCTGATGGGTGCGCTAACCGTGGTCGACACGCCTCAGGTGCACATCGAGCGCGTATCGGCGCAGTGCGGCGGCGCCAAAGAACTGGCGGCCGGCGGCATCGTCGTCACCCACACGAAGCCGGGCCAGGAGGCCAAGCAGCGCTTCGTGCGCCGCGTGAGCGTGAGCGATTGCGAGCTGGCCGTGGGCGAGAGTCAGCTGGGTCTTCTCTGCGTGCACTGCGAGATCGCCACGGTCCGGCGGAACACGGTGATTGCCGCGGCGGGCACCAAGGTTCTACAACGCGGCATCGTCATCGCCGGCGAACTCGCGCGCGAGGTGCGCATCGAGGACAACGTGCTCGCCGACGTGGCCCAGGGCATCGCCGTTGGCCTGTCGCGTAAGGAAGAAGCCGAGGGCGACAGCCTACAGGTCGAGCGTGCCGTGCTGGCGCGCAACAGCGTGCGCGTTGCGCTCTCGGCTGCGGACCTGAAGCGCAACCGCTTCGGCCTCTTCGTCGGCAATGCGCAGTCGGTGCTGGTGCAAGCCAACCTTGTGACGGCAGAGGACCTGCGCGTGCGAGAAGTCGAGATGGAGGCATTGCGCCTGAGCGGCAACTACGGCCGGCATATCGTGGTGCGCGACAACCACTCGAGCGGCACCCCCACCGGCATCGGGTTCGCTCCGCAGGGCGCGCTGCCACCCAGCGCGGAGGAATGCCTGTGGCTGTTCGAGGGCAACCTGGCCGAGCAGGCGGCCGAGGTGATCCACTGCACCGACGAAGTTCGCCGCTTGTTGCGCGACCAGAACAACGTCGCGCTTTCGTGATCAATGGTCTTAGCGTGCTCGCCATGGTAGGTAGTGCAAGGCCGAAGCGTCGCAATCCGCGCCGGTCCGCGACGGGGTTCGAAGATCCTCGAAGCGTGTTCGGCGTAGCGGCAGGGAAGCCGAGCCAAGCGGGTTCGAATCCCGCGCACGCGGGGGCGGGGGGTCAAAGCCCGCCCCCGAATTCCCGCTCGGGCGAGGCGTTCGGATGAGGACGGACGCCATCCGCCTCGCCCGCGTGCCGGCCCGGCTGGCCGGCCGTCCCGGGTTGCGCGAGACCCTGTCGCGCTGGCTCGGCGACAGCGACTTGGCACGGCACGGCTTGCCACGGCAGGCGATCGTACTCGTCAGGTACCTCAGCGCGCCGTGGACTCACATCGCCGCGGAGGGCGGCGAACC
>JBDHRV010000047.1:0-23000 GCA_039807745.1 Burkholderiales bacterium | reverse complement strand
GTGAGCAAGCCGCGCTACAGCCGCGAGCAGATCCTGGCATTGACGGCGAGCACGCTCGCCTTCGCGGTGAATTTCGCGATCTGGGTGATGTTCTCGGTGATCGGGGTCAAGATCAAGGGGGAGCTCAACCTCAACGAGACCGAGTTCGGTCTGCTCGTCGCGACACCCATCCTGACCGGGTCGCTGGTGCGCCTGCCCCTGGGGATTCTGACCGACCGTTACGGCGGCCGCCTCATCTTCTTCCTGCAGATGCTCGCCGTCGTCGTCCCGACCTGGCTCCTGTCGTACGCCACCGAGTACTGGCAGTACCTGGTGCTGGGCCTCTTCATCGGCGTTGCCGGCGGCTCGTTCGCGGTCGGGATCGCCTACACGTCGGCCTGGTTCAGCAAGGAACGTCAAGGCACGGCGATGGGCATCTTCGGGGCCGGTAACGCCGGGTCCTCGCTCACCAAGTTCATCGCCCCGCTGATCATCGCGGCCTCCGCGGTGGGCTCGTGGCGGTTGGTGCCCCAGGTCTACGCCGCCGCGATTCTCGTGATGGCGGTGGCGTTCTGGTTCCTCACGTCGGAGGATCCGCTGCACCGCAAGGACGCGCAGAAGGACCGGAAGTTTCCCACGCTGTCCGAGCAGCTCCTGCCCCTGTTCGATCTCAGGGTCTGGCGCTTCGGGCTCGCGTACTTCTTCGTCTTCGGCGCGTTCGTGGCGCTCGCGCTGTGGCTGCCCAAGTACTACGTCGCCGAATTCGGCTTGCCGCTGGCGACCGCCGCCTTTCTCACCATCCTGTTCGACCTGCCGTCGGGCGCGATCCGCGCGCTCGGCGGATGGGCCTCGGACAAGTGGGGCGGCAACACCGTCACCTGGTGGGTGATGTGGATCAGCCTCATCTGCATGTTTCTGCTCAGCTATCCGAGCACGACCATGATCGTCCACGGGATCCGCGGGGACATGGAGTTCAGCACCGGGAACGGCATCGTGCTCTTCACGGTGCTGATCTTCATCGTCGGGCTGGCACAGGGATTCGGCAAAGCGAGCGTCTACCGCAGTCTCGCGGATCACTATCCCAAGAACATGGGCGTGGTCGGCGGCCTCGTCGGCGTGATCGGCGGATTGGGCGGCTTCACGCTGCCGATCATCTTCGGCATCGCCGCCGACGTGACCAACCTGCGCTCGAGCTGCTTCATGCTCATGACCGGCGTGGTGGTGGTCACGATGATCTGGATGTGGGTGGCGGAGCGCAACGAGCGCGCCGGCATCCTCGAGCAGCACACCGCCGCACGCGATGCGCTAGCCGGGGCCGACCTCATCGAACGCATCCGCCGGCGGCCCCACGTGCTGGTCGACTGGCGGCCGGACGACGAAGCCTTCTGGGCCACGACCGGCCGGCGCATCGCCAACCGCAACCTGTGGCTGTCGATGCCCGCCCTCTTGCTCGCCTTCGCGGTCTGGGTGGTGTGGAGCGTGATCGTGGTCGAGCTGCCGCGCATCGGGTTCCAGTTCACCACCAACCAGCTCTTCTGGCTGGCGGCGCTGCCAGGGCTTTCCGGTGCGCTGTTCCGGGTGCTGTACTCGTTCGTGGTGCCGATCTTCGGTGGGCGCAACTGGACCGTGTTCAGCACCATGCTGCTCCTGCTGCCGACGCTGTGGATCGGCTACGCGGTGCAGGACCCGAGCACCAACTACTCGGTCTTCGCCGCGATCGCGCTGCTCTGTGGGCTGGGGGCGGGCAACTTCTCGTCCAGCATGGCGAACATCAGCTTCTTCTTTCCGACGCGGATGCAGGGCACGGCGCTGGGTCTGAACGCGGGTGTCGGCAACCTCGGTGTCGGGCTCGCGCAACTGGTCGCCCCGATCGCCATCTACGGCGGCGCGCTGCTCATCCTGGGCGGCACCGCCCAGACCCGCGTCGACCAGGGCGTGACCGCGCAGATGTGGGTGCAGAACGCCGGCTTCATCTGGGTGCCGTTCATCGTGCTGGCCACGGTCGCCGCCTGGTTCGGCATGGACAACATCGCCACCGTGAAAGCGGGGTTCGCCGAGCAGGTGGCGATCATCAAGCACAAGCATCAATGGCTGATGAGCTGGCTCTATACCGGCACCTTCGGTTCCTTCATCGGTCTCGCGGCCGGGTTCCCGATGCTGGTCGACACGCAGTTTCCAGCGGTGGACGCCTTCAAGTTCGCCTTCATCGGTCCCTTGCTGGCCGCACTCGTGCGCCCGATCGGCGGCTGGCTCGCCGATCGCAAGGGAGGCGCGTCGATGACGCTGCTCTCCTTCGTCGCGATGGCGGTGGCATCCTTCGGTGCGATCCTGTTCCTGCCCACGGCCAACGGCGGCGGCAGCGTGCAGGGCTTCGTGGCGATGTTCATGATCCTGTTTCTCGCGGCCGGTATCGGCAACGGGACCTCCTTCCGCATGATCCCGATCATTTTCCGGACCCTGCGCGAACGGGAGGTGGCCGATCGGAACGACCAGACCGCGCTCGAGCAGGCGCGCCGAATCGGCAGCACCGAAGGGGCGGCGACGCTCGGCTTCAGCTCGGCCGTCGCGGCGTTCGGCGGATTCTTCATCCCTATCGCCTGCGGCGCCTCGATCAGCCTCACGGGCAGCCCTCAGGGTGCGCTGATCTTCTTCAGCCTCTTCTACGTGAGCTGCGTGGTGGTGACCTGGTGGTGGTACTCGCGCCAGGGCGCCGAAGTGCAGTGTTAGCAGATCCATTCGATCCTGTTTCCTTTCAGTCCGCGTTCTAGACCATGGCAGATATCAAAGATTGGCGTGTCGAGGATGCCGACTTCTGGGAGTCCACCGGCAAGCGCATCGCCTACCGCAACCTGTGGATCTCGATTCCCGCGCTGCTGTGCGGCTTCGCGGTCTGGGGCATGTGGGGCATCATCACCGTGGAGATGCTCAACCTGGGCTTCCCCTTCACACAGGCCGAACTGTTCACGCTGACCGCCATCGCCGGCATCTCCGGCGCGACGATGCGCATCCCGTCGTCGTTCTTCATCCGCCTGGCCGGCGGGCGCAACACCATCTTCCTCACCACCTCGATGCTGCTGGCGCCGGCGATCGGCACCGGCATCGTGCTGCAGCACCCCGAATGGCCGCTGTGGGCCTTCCAGCTGATGGCGCTGTGGTGCGGCGTGGGCGGCGGCAACTTCGCCTCGTCGATGTCCAACATCAGCACTTTCTTCCCCAAGCGCATGAGCGGTACCGCGCTCGGGCTGAACGCGGGGCTGGGCAACTTCGGCGTCACCACGATGCAGGTCGTCATCCCGCTGGTGATGTCGGTGCCGCTGCTGGGAGCGCTCAGCGGCGACCCGATGACGCTGCAGAAGACCAGCGGCTGGATCTTCGGCAAGGTGCCCGCCGGCACGCAGATCTGGATCCAGAACGGCGGCTTTGCCTGGGTGCTGTCGCTGGTGCCGCTGGGCCTGCTGTGCTGGTTCGGCATGAACAACCTGAAGACGGTGTCGCCCGACACCGGCAACCCGATCACGGCCTTCGCGAAGATCACCTGGCTGTACACGCTGGCCTTCGTGCCGGCGATCCTCGTGCTCTGGCTGTACCTGCCGGCACCCACCGGCCTGGGGCTGCTGAGCATGTGGGTGGCGATCCCGCTGGACATCATCACCGCTCTGCTCGTCATGCGCCTGGCGGCGTTCGGGCCGATGAAGGACGCCGTCAAGGCGCAGTTCGCGATCTTCCGCAACAAGCACACCTGGAGTCTGACGGCGCTGTACATCGTCACCTTCGGCTCGTTCATCGGTTTTTCGATGGCGCTGCCGCTGTCGATGAAGGTGATCTTCGGCGTCATCCACCAGCCCGATGCCAACGGCGTGATGCAGCACACGCTGGCCAACCCGAACGCGCCGCCGGTGCTGACCTACGCCTGGATCGGCCCCTTTATCGGCGCCGCAGTGCGGCCGATCGGCGGCTGGATCTCCGACAAGTGGGGCGGCTCCATCGTCACCCAGATCATCTCGGCGGTGATGGTCGTGGCCTCGGTGGCCGTCGGCTACGTGATGATGCAGGCGTACCAGTCCGCCACGCCGGAGGATTACTTCCCCGCCTTCCTCGGGTTGTTCATGGCGCTGTTCTTCGCCAGCGGCATCGGCAACGGCTCGACCTTCCGAACCATCGGCGTGATCTACGGCCCCGGCCAGGCCGGCCCGGTGCTGGGCTGGACTTCGGCGGTCGCGGCCTATGGCGCCTTCGTCGCGCCGATCGTGATCGGCGCGCAGATCAAGGCCGGCACGCCCCAGGCCGCAATGTACGGCTTCGCGGTCTTTTACGCACTGTGTCTGGTGTTGAACTGGTGGTTCTACCTGCGCCGCGGCGCCTACGTGAAGAATCCATGACGCCTGGCTGCATCGCCGCAGCCGAAGTGAATGCAAGGAGCTAGCGATGAGTCATTTTCTCGACCGACTGACGTTCTTCAGCAAAGCGCACGAAGCCTTCTCCGGCAATCATGGGGTGGTCACCATGGAGGACCGGACCTGGGAGGACGGCTACCGCAAGCGCTGGCAGCACGACAAGATCGCGCGCTCGACGCACGGCGCGAACTGCACCGGCTCGTGCAGCTGGAAGATCTACGTGAAGGGTGGCATCGTCACCTGGGAGACGCAGCAGACCGACTACCCGCGCACGCGCCCCGACCTGCCCAACCACGAGCCGCGCGGCTGCTCCCGCGGCGCGAGCTACTCGTGGTATCTCTACAGCGGCAACCGCGTGAAGTATCCGATGGTGCGCGGCCGGCTGCTGCGCCTGTGGCGGGCCGAGCGTGCGTCCAAGTCCCCGGTCGACGCCTGGGCAGCGATCGTGGAAAACCCGGCGAGGTCGAAATCCTACAAGTCGGTGCGCGGACTTGGCGGCTTCGTGCGGGCCACGTGGGACGAGGTGAACGAGATCATCGCCGCGGCCAACGTCTACACGATCAAGCGTTATGGTCCGGACCGCATCATCGGTTTCTCGCCGATCCCGGCGATGTCGATGATCTCGTACGCCGCGGGCAGCCGCTACCTGTCGCTCATCGGCGGTGTGTGCATGAGCTTCTACGACTGGTACTGCGATCTGCCGCCGGCCAGCCCGCAAACCTGGGGCGAGCAGACCGACGTGCCCGAATCGGCCGACTGGTACAACTCGACCTTCATCATCGCGTGGGGCTCCAACGTCCCGCAGACGCGCACGCCCGATGCGCACTTTTTCACCGAGGTGCGCTACAAGGGCGCGAAGACCGTCGCGGTAACACCCGACTACTCCGAAGTGGCGAAGCTGTGCGACATCTGGCTGCACCCGAAGCAGGGCACCGATGCGGCGCTGGCGATGGCGATGGGGCATGTCGTGTTGACCGAATACCACGCCCGCGGCCGCAGCGCGTACTTCGAGGACTACTGCCGGAAGTACACGGACATGCCGATGCTGGTCAAGCTGGTCAAGCGCGGCGACAGCTACGTCCCTGATCGCATGCTGCGCGCCTCGGACCTCGCCGATCGGCTCGGCCAGACCAACAATCCGGAGTGGAAGACAGTCGCGATCGACGAGGCGAACGGCAAGGTGGTGGCGCCGCTCGGCGCCATCGGTTTCCGTTGGGGCGAGAAAGGCAAGTGGAACCTGACCGAGTGTGACGCCACGGGTGCGTCGACGAAGCTCCGCTTGTCCCTGCTGGGCGCTCACGACGACGTCGCACCGGTGGCGTTCCCCTATTTCGGTGGCCAGCCGCACGAGCATTTTCAGTCCACCGGTCACGACGATGTCCTGTTGCGGCATTTGCCGGTGAAGAAGCTGAAGGGCGCTGACGGCACTCTCGTCGTGGCGAGCGTGTTCGATCTCTTCCTCGCCAACTATGGGGTGGACCGCGGCTTGGGCGGTCCGAACGTCGCCTCCTCCTTCGACGACGACGTGCCGTATACGCCCGCTTGGCAGGAACGCATCACGGGGGTAGGCCGCGCCGACGTGATCACGGTGGCGCGCCAGTTCGCGGAGAACGCGGACAAGACCTACGGCAAGTCCATGGTGATCATCGGCGCCGCGATGAATCATTGGTACCACATGGACATGAACTATCGCGGTGTGATCAATCTGCTCGCGATGTGCGGCTGCGTCGGGCAATCCGGCGGCGGCTGGTCGCACTACGTCGGTCAGGAGAAGCTGCGTCCGCAGACCGGCTGGACGGCGCTCGCCTTCGCGCTCGACTGGAATCGACCGCCGCGGCACATGAACTCGACCTCGTTCTGGTACGCACACACCGATCAGTGGCGCTACGAGAAGCTGTCGGTGCGCGAGATCCTGTCGCCGCTCGCCAACGAGGGCGAGTACTCGGGGTCGCTCATCGACTTCAACGTGCGCGCCGAACGCATGGGGTGGCTGCCGTCCGCGCCACAATTGCAGACCAACCCGATCGAGGTGGTGCGACAGGCAGCGACCGTGGGCATGGATCCGAAGGAGTACGCGGTGAAGGCGCTCAAGGACGGCTCGCTCAAGCTTTCCTGCGAGGATCCGGACCATCCCGACAACTTCCCGCGCAACCTGTTCGTCTGGCGTTCGAACCTGCTGGGTTCGTCCGGCAAGGGACACGAGTACTTCCTCAAGCATCTGCTCGGCACGCAGAACGGCGTAATGGGCAAGGATCTCGGCAGCTTCGGCGGCGACCAGCCGGAAGAGGTCGTATGGCGGGACGACATTCCGCAGGGCAAGCTCGATCTTCTGACCACGCTCGATTTCCGCATGTCGACGACCTGCCTCTATTCGGACATCGTGCTGCCGACCGCGACTTGGTACGAGAAGAACGACCTCAATACTTCCGACATGCACCCGTTCATCCATCCGCTCACGGCGGCGGTCGATCCGGTATGGGAGGCGCGCAGCGACTGGGAGATCTACAAGGGCATCGCGAAGAAGTTCTCGGAGCTCGCCGTCGGCCACCTGGGAGTGGAGAAGGAACTCGTGCTCGCGCCGCTCCTGCACGACACGCCGGCGGAGCTCGGTCAGCCGCTGGACGTGAAGGACTGGAAGAAGAGGCAGTGCGATCTCGTGCCGGGCAAGACCGCGCCGAACATGATCGTGGTCGAGCGCGACTACCCCAACACCTACAAGCGGTTCACGGCGCTCGGCCCGCTCATGAACAGGCTCGGCAACGGCGGCAAGGGCATCAACTGGAACACGGAGCACGAGGTCGAGAAGTTGCGCGATCTCAACTACCCGGTGGTGGAGGAGGGCGTCACGAAGGGGATGCCGCGCATCGTCACCGACGTCGATGCGGCGGAGGTGATCCTCATGCTCGCGCCGGAGACGAATGGGGAGGTGGCGGTGAAATCGTGGGCGGCGCTCTCCGAGATCACGGGCCTCGACCACACGCATCTGGCGGTGCCGCGCGAGGATGACAAGATCCGCTTCGCCGATCTCGTGTCGCAGCCGCGCAAGATCATCTCCAGTCCGACCTGGAGCGGCATCGAGTCGGAGAACGTGTCGTACAACGCGTGCTATACCAACGTGCACGAGCTGATTCCGTGGCGCACCCTCTCCGGCCGCCAGCAGCTCTATCAGGACCATCCGTGGATGCGCGCGTTCGGCGAGACCCTGTGTGTCTACAAGCCGCCGATCGACACCAAGACGGTGGCCCCGGTGATCCGCACGATGAGCAACGGCAACCCCGAGGTGGTGCTGAACTTCATCACGCCGCACCAGAAGTGGGGCATCCACTCCACCTACACCGACAACCTGATGATGCTCACGCTATCGCGCGGCGGACCCATCATCTGGATCTCGGAGACCGACGCGAAGAAGGCGGGCATCGTCGACAACGACTGGATCGAAGCCTATAACGTGAACGGTGCCATCGCGGCGCGCGCCGTGGTCTCACAGCGCGTGAACCCCGGCATGTGCCTCATGTATCACGCGCAGGAGAAGATCGTGAACACGCCGGGCTCGGAGATCACCGGTGGCCGCGGCGGCATCCACAACTCGGTCACCCGCACCTGCCTGAAGCCCACGCACATGATCGGCGGCTACGCGCAGCTGAGCTACGGCTTCAACTACTACGGCACGGTCGGCAGCAACCGCGACGAGTTCGTGATCGTGCGCAAGATGAAGAAGGTCGACTGGGTGGAGGGACCGCATCCGGAGGCCGCTGACGAGGAGGCAGTGAAATGAAGATCCGCGCCCAGATCGGCATGGTGCTGAATCTCGACAAGTGCATCGGCTGCCACACCTGCTCGGTGACTTGCAAGAACGTATGGACGAACCGACCGGGGATGGAGTACGCGTGGTTCAACAACGTCGAGACCAAGCCCGGCATCGGTTACCCGAAGGAATGGGAGAACCAGGACAAGTGGAAGGGCGGCTGGACGCGCAGCGGGGGCGGCCGGCTCAAGCCCAAGCAGGGCGGCAAGTGGAAGCTGCTCGCGAACATCTTCGCCAATCCGAACCTCCCCGAGATCGACGACTACTACGAACCTTTCACCTTCGACTACGAGCACCTGCACACCGCCGGGCTATCGAAGGCGGCGCCGGTCGCGCGGCCGCGGTCGCTCGTGACCGGCGAGCGCATGGAGAAGATCGAATGGGGGCCGAACTGGGAGGAGATTCTCGGCGGCGAGTTCGCGAAGCGCTCCCGGGACAGCAACTTCGAGGAGATACAGAAGGAGATCTACGGGCAGTTCGAGAACACTTTCATGATGTACCTGCCGCGCCTGTGTGAGCACTGCCTCAATCCGGCGTGCGTGGCTTCGTGTCCATCGGGTTCGATCTACAAGCGCGAGGAGGACGGCATCGTCCTCATCGACCAGGACAAGTGTCGCGGCTGGCGCATGTGCGTCTCCGGCTGTCCGTACAAGAAGATCTACTACAACTGGCAGACCGGCAAGGCCGAGAAGTGCATTTTCTGCTACCCGCGCATCGAGGCCGGCCAGCCGACAGTCTGCTCGGAGACCTGTGTCGGGCGCATCCGCTACCTGGGTGTGCTGCTCTACGACGCGGACCGCATCGAAGAGGCGGCCTCGGTGGCAGACGAAAAAGACCTGTACAAGGCCCAGCTCTCGATCTTCCTCGATCCGTTCGCGCAGGAGGTGATCGACCAGGCGCGCCGCGACGGTGTGCCGGAAGCCTGGCTCGAGGCCGCACGCGGATCGCCCGTCTACAAGATGGCGATGCACTGGCGGGTCGCGCTGCCGCTGCACCCGGAGTACCGCACGCTGCCCATGGTGTGGTACGTGCCGCCGCTCTCGCCGATCTCCGCTGCCGCCAACAGCGGGCAACTGGGCCTGAACGGCATGATCCCCGACGTGCGTCAACTGCGCATTCCGCTCAAGTATCTCGCCAACCTGTTGACCGCGGGCGACGAGGCGCCCGTGCAGCTCGCGCTGGAACGGATGCTCGCGATGCGCGCCTACATGCGCGACAAGCACGTGGAAGGGCGGGCCAACGAAGCGGTGCTGAAGCAGGTGAACCTGACGCCCGATCAGGTGCAGGAGATGTACCGCTACATGGCGATCGCGAACTACGAAGACCGGTTCGTGATCCCGACCACGCACCGGGAGTACGCGGAGAATGCCTACGACCTGCGCGGGGGCTGCGGCTTCAGCTTCGGCAACGCCTGTTCGGACGGCCAGTCGGAGGCGAGCCTCTTCGGCAAGCAGAAGAAGGTCATTCCGATCAAGGTCACGTCGTGAACGGGGTCCGCGGGGTCGGGGTTCGAGGAGGAACTTGGCGATGATTACGTTCAAGGCACTGGCAGCGCTCCTTGCATATCCGGAGCCGGAGTTCCTGGCGGCGGTGCCCGAGATCGGCGCTGCCATCGATGCCGAAGGGTTGCTGCCGCTGCGGGAGCGGGCGGCGGTCGCGAGCTTCCTGGCGGAGCTCAAGGAGGGTGATCTCTACGCGTGGCAGGAGCGCTATGTCGCGCTCTTCGACCGTACCCGCGCCCTCTCGCTACATCTCTTCGAGCACGTGCACGGCGAGTCGCGCGACCGCGGGCAGGCGATGGTGAATCTGCTCGAGGTCTATCGCCGTCAGGGGCTCGATCTCGCGACGAACGAGCTGCCCGACTACCTGCCCGTGTTCCTCGAATATCTTTCGGAGCTACCCCTTGCCGAGGCGAAGAAGAACCTGGCCGAGACCTCCCACATCCTGCGCGAGCTGGGAGGCCGTCTGCTCGAGAAGGGCAGCGGCTACGCCGCGGTGTTCTCGGCCCTGCTCACATTGTGCGGCGAGAAGGGGCTCGACTTCGCGGGCAAACGCGGCAAGCCGGGCGGACACGTCGAAGACCTGGAAGCGCTCGACCGGGAATGGGCGGAAGCGCCTGCGTTCGGCTGCGGATCGAAGCCCTCTCAGGATCAGGCCGTGATTCACGTCTACAAAGGAGCAGCGCGATGAGCTACGTCCACGAATTTCTATTCGGCATCTACCCCTACGTTTGCCTGGTGGTCTTCTTCGTCGGCAGTCTGATCCGCTTCGACCGCGAGCAGTACACGTGGAAGAGCGACTCGTCGCAGCTCCTGAGTCGACGCCAACTGCGCTGGGGTTCGAACCTTTTCCATGTCGGCATCCTCGGCATCTTTTTCGGGCACCTCTTCGGATTGCTGACACCGGTCGAGATCTGGCACGCGGTCGGCGTGAGCGCGCCGGCCAAGCAGATGCTCGCGATCGTCGCGGGTGGCGTATTCGGCGCGATGTGCTTCGTCGGGCTTGCGATGCTGATTCACCGCCGCCTCACCGTGGACCGCGTCCGCGCAACGACGAAGCCGATGGACCTGGTCGTCCTGTTCCTGATCCTGGTGCAGCTCGCTCTCGGCCTCGTGAGCATCACTGTCTCCTGGGCGCATCGCGATGGCGGCGAGATGGTGAAGCTCATGACGTGGGCGCAGCACATCGTCACCTTTCGCGCCGATGCCGCGACCTTCGTGACCGACGTCTCGCCGATCTTCCAGCTGCATCTTCTGCTCGGGATGACGATCTTCCTCGTGTTCCCGTTCTCGCGGCTGGTTCACATCTGGAGCGGCTTCGGCTCGCTCGCGTATCTGGCGCGTCCGTACCAGATCGTGCGCGGGCGCAGCTAAAGTCGGTCGAGCGTGGAACGGCGACGAAGGAGCATATATATCCATACGGGTTGAGCTAGATCAAGATCGGTGCGCGGCAGGTGGGGTGTAATGCCTTATTTCCGGGCCGAACCGTGGATCATTCCCGTTTTCCCGCACTCGTCATCAAGAGCCGACGCCTGCTCCCGATCGTGCAGGGCGGCATGGGCGTCGGCGTGTCGGGCCACCGCCTCGCCGGGCACGTCGCGCGCCACAACGCGATCGGCACCATCGCGAGCGTCGATCTGCGCCGGCACCACGACGACCTGATGGCGCAGACCGGGCGCTGCCGCGACCGCGCGGCGATCGAGCGCGCCAACCTCGTGGCGCTTGACCGGGAGATCCGGGCCGCGCGCGACATCGCCGACAGTCAGGGCATGATCGCCGTGAACGTGATGCGTGCCGTCTCGCAGTACGCCGACTACGTGCGCCAGTCCTGCCAGAGCGGCGCCGACGCGATCGTCATGGGCGCCGGACTGCCGCTCGACCTGCCGGACCTCACTTCGGACTTTCCAGACGTAGCGTTGATCCCGATCCTCTCGGATGCACGGGGTGTTGCCATCCTGCTGAAGAAGTGGCAGCGAAAGAATCGGCTGCCGGATGCGATCGTGCTGGAGCATCCTCGCCATGCAGGGGGACACCTCGGGGCTGCGAACGAAGCGGACGTGAACGACGGGCGTTTCGATTTCGAGGTGGTGATCCCGGCCGTGCTCGAGCTATTTCGGGAGCTTGGAATCGAGCGCGAGCGCATCCCGCTGATACCGGCCGGAGGCATCAACAGCCACGAGAAGTTCGCGTCGATGCTCGCGCTTGGTGCCGCAGGGGTTCAACTCGGGACGCCGTTTGCCGTAACCGAGGAGGGCGACGCGCACCCCAACTTCAAGCGCGTGCTGGCCGACGCGAAGCCGGAAGATATCGTCACCTTCATGAGCGTGGCGGGACTGCCGGCACGCGCGGTGCGCACACCCTGGCTCACGCGCTATCTGAAGCGGGTGGACCAACTGCGCGCCCACGCTGCCGAAAAGGCACACAAGTGTACGCTGGCCTGGGATTGTCTGATCCAGTGCGGGTTGCGCGACAACATCGCGAAGTTCGGACAGTTCTGCATCGACAACCAGCTCGCCGCCGCGCTCCGGGGTGATGTCGAGAAAGGCCTCTTCTTCCGCGGCTCCGAGCCGCTCCCGTTCGGCGCCGCGATTCGTCCGGTGCGCGAGCTTCTCGCCTATTTCCTGACCGGGCAGAAGCCGGAGGCGCTGGTGGCGTGATGTGCGCGACTGCGAGCCTTCAGGCCTCCGCGCGATCGCCGGGGTGCGGCTTGTGGTTGGCGTCTGCATCGCGCGCGAGCTCTACCAGACGGGTAAGGTCGCCCGTGCAGACGCCGCCCTTGCATTGTGTAAGGACGCCCGCGCGCCTGAACTGCGCGACGATGCGGCTCGCGGATTCGGTCGTGATGCCGAGGATGGCGCCCATGTCCTCGCGGCTGATCAGCGTGACGGATTGCGTGCCGTCGTTGCGGGCAAGGAAGAACAGCAGACGCGCCACGCGTCCATGCGCGGAGCCGGTGGAGAGATTGGTGAGCACAGCCTCCGCTTCGCTCAGCGAGCGCTGGAACTGTCGCAGCAGTTGCCGATGGAAGTCGGGCACCTCGCGCTCGAGTTGCTCGAGCAGTTCGACCGACACGCGACACAGATGACCGCGCGTGAGCATCATCGCCGTATGGTGGTACGGATCGGCGAAGAGCGCCTCGAGGCCCGCCGTGTCGCCTGGCTTGAGGATGCGCACGATGCGCTCGTCGCCGTTCGGGAGGTAGTGCGAAAGCTTGAGCAGCCCGTGCCGCACCACGTACACGACCGGGCTCTTCTCGCCGGTCTGGTAGACAGTCGCGCGCGACGGATAGGCGAGATGGTCGATTCCCTGCAACACCTCGCCCGCCCGGTGCTCGGAGAGTCCGGCGAACAGATCGAGCGCGCGCACCGGACACGGCCCGCACGCGATCTCGGTATCGGGGTGCATATGTGGCGACCGAAACGTTCTCTCGTTGGGAGCCATTTCTCTGCCCTTCTGGCTGCTGCGTCCTCCGCGCCCGACCGAATTCCGATGCAGTGAGAAATATAATATTCGGAATCAGAAGATAAATTGCGATATCTCAATGACAATTCTAGCGCGCTTCCGTAATCTGCGAGCGGTTTGTGCAACAGCGCGTTCTGCAGACATCGGATGCAGCGGCGGACCGCAGACAAGCGTCTCGCCAGAGGAGGGAATATGAGTCGCACTCAATCTGAATCGCCAGCACGTCGCCGCGTCCGCGCGAGCAACACACCGCCGGACACACCGACCTCCGCTGCCCCGACGACGCGGCGTCGGTCAGCGACTGCAACCCCGCAGTCCGATGCCGACGCTGGCACGACACCGGTGGCATCGGGCGAGCGCGACCGCATGATCGCTCAAGCCGCGTACTACCGCGCAGAACGACGCGGATTCGCCGGAGACGAGGGGGAGCGGCAGCAGGACTGGCTGGAGGCAGAGGCAGAGATCGATCGAGCTATCGCCAGCGGTGCACGCGGCAATGGCGGGAACTGAAGCAGTAAAGTCCGAAGCATCGACAGGGGGGAAAAATGAGCGTCACGATAAACGATTTCGATAGCGGCGTCCGACTCGTCATCAGCGGCACCTTGGATGCGGCATCGGTAGACCAGGCGATCACGGCCTGCCACCAGCTGCGCGATACGTCGTGGGATCGGCTCGAGGTCGAACTCGTCGGCAGCAACCAGGTCGAGGTCGAAGGTCTGGAACTCCTGCTCATGCTGCAGGAGCGGGCGCGCGAGAAGCGCAGCAGCCTCAAGCTGGTCTCCTGCGATCCGGAAGTCAGACGCAAGCTCGATATCGCCGGATTCCGGCGCCGTTTCGTCATCTCGGAGAGCAAGCCATCCCGGCATTGAGCGCCAGGCAGGCCCGGGAGGTCGGCGCGCGCGGCATCGGGCAGGCAGTAGTGCAGTTTCGCTTGCGCGGCACGGCGAATCGCGGGACGATCTCGATCCTGCATCGACCGGGGAGAAGCGAATGATCAAGCACGTGCTCGTTCCCATCGACGGCTCCGAGCTGGCTGGCAAGTCGGCTGCGCACGCGGTCGCGCTTGCCAAGGCGCTCAAGGCCAAGGTGACGGCGTTCCACGCATATCCCGAGTACCGGGCGGTGCTGCTCTACGAATACGTGGGTCCGGTGAACGCGATGAGCCGCAGGGATTACGTGGCGGCGGCGAAGGAAACCGCAGAAGGCTATCTCGCGAAAGTCACGAAGGCGGCGCGCGCCGCCGGCCTGGAGACCGACAGCGTGACGGTCGCGAGCGATTACCCCCATGAGGCGATCATCCGGGCCGCGAAAAGGAAAGGCTGCGATCTGATCATCATGGCGTCGCATGGTCGCCGCGGTGTGTCGGGTCTGCTGCTCGGGAGCGTGACGCAAAAGGTGTTGACGCATTCGAAGATCCCGGTGCTCGTCGTGCGCTAGAGTCCGCCGTAGCAGACTGGGTACCGATGAGCGCAGCGACGACATGAGCATCGGCGAAATCTGCACCCGCGAGGTCGTGACCGTGCCCGCCTCCACCAGCATCGAAGCTGCGGCGGAATTGATGCGGCGTCACCATGTCGGCGATCTCGTTGTCGTCGAAGAGCGCGGCGGGAAGCAGATTCCGCTTGGCATAGTCACCGACCGCGACATCGTGGTGGAGGTGGTCGCGGTCGGACTCGACCCCAAGGTGCTCAGCGTGGGCGAGATCATGGCGCAGGAACTCGTGACCGGCGCGGAGGACGACGGCATTCTGGACACGCTGCAGATCATGCGCGCGAAGGGGGTGCGGCGACTGCCGATCCTGGCCGAGGACGGGAGCCTGCTCGGGATCGTCACGGTGGACGACCTGATCGAGGTCTTCGCCGAAGAGCTCACCGATCTCGCGCGGGTCATCTCGCGTGGGCGCGCGCGCGAAGAAAAGAGCCGGATCTGACGCTCAGGGAAGCGGTGCGCTGACGCCGCGGTCCGTCTCGCGCGCCAACTGCACGAGGCGCGGAGAAATCTCGGCGGAATACGCGAGGCAGGTCGGGGCGAGCGCACGCAGCGCATCCGGCAGGGTCGCCAGCGCACGGGCAGCCCGCTCCCGCGCCGCGGCAAGGCTGACGGGTGTTTCGAGGCGCAGGCCGTCGCGCATGATCGGGACCACGAGCGGTTCTCCCGGCTGCACGTCATCTTCAGTCGTCACCACGTCGCCTGCCATGCGGCCATCCGTTCCGTAACGGCGAAACACCTGTTTGCGGCCAGGCCACGTGGCTTTGCCTTCCGAACGCTTGCGCCGCGCTCGTCCAGCGTACTCCACCAGCTTGTACGCGCAGTCGAGATACGGTGCATCAGCGGATGTATCGAGCCGAGTACCCACGCCGAAGCCATCGATTGGCGCGCCCGTTGCCAGCAGTCGCTGGATCTCGCCCTCATCCAGATTGCCGCTGCAGACGATCCGAATGTGACCGAGGCCCGCCGCGTCGAGGATGCGACGAACGCGCTTCGCCAAGTCCGCGCGGTCACCGCTGTCCAGCCGGACCGCGCGGATATGGATGTTGTCCGCCGCGAGACGAGGGGCGAGCGCAGCGACCTTTCCGGCGGCGGCCTCCGTGTCATAGGTGTCGATGAGCAGCGTCACGTTCTCCGGCTGTGACCGGGCGTACCGCTCGAAGGCGGACTCCTCCGTTACATGCGCCTGAATATAGGAGTGCGCCAAGGTGCCGAAGATGGGGATCTCGAAATCGCGCGCCGCCTGCACCGTGGCTGTCCCGGAGAATCCGGCGAGGTAGGAAGCCCGGGCGGCGAGCAGCCCCGCCTCGGCGCCATGCGCGCGGCGCAGACCGAAGTCGAGGAGCAGCTTGCCGGGCGCCGCAAGCACGCAGCGCGCTGCCTTCGCAGCGATCATCACTTCGAATTGCAGCAGGTTGATGATGCGCGTTTCCACCAACTGCGCTTGCGCGATCGGCGCCGTCACACGAAGGATCGGTTCGTCCGGAAAGAAGATCGTGCCTTCCGGCATGGCGTGAACATCGCCTCGGAAGCGCAGCATGCCGAGGTAATCGAGAAACGCGGGCTTGAACCGTCGGGTCGAGGCAAGCCAGTCGAGGTCGTCCTGGGTGAAACGCAACGCCTCGAGATGCTCGAGGACCTGTGCCAATCCCGCGCTCATCAAGAAGTTGCGATTGCGCGGCAGCTTCCGCACGAAGAACTCGAAGACTGCCGTCTCCTCCAGGCCTTCGTCGAAGTAGGCCTGGAGCATGGTGAGCTGGTACAGGTCGGTGAGGAGGGCGCCTGCGGGAAAGGTCAAGCTGCGACGGCGTCCAGGCGGGCCGATTTCGCGCCGCGCCGCCGCATCTCCTCGAGCGCGCGCTCGCCGTTGCCGGGATCGAGGTCGACCGCGCAGACCGCGTCCTCGAGCACTAGCACTCTGAAACCCAGGCGCAGGGCGTCACGCACCGTGAAGAGCACACAGTATTCGGTTGCCAGGCCGCCGACGAATAACCTGCGGGTGCCGAGATCGCGCAGGCGCGCACAGAGTTCGGTACCTTCGAACGCGGAGTAGGCTTCCTGCTCGGACGTCGTCGCCTTGGAAACGACGAGCGTGTCACAGGGAAGCCTCAGGTTGGAAGCGAACGCTGCACCCTGCGTGCCGGCAATGCAATGCGGTGGCCAGACTCCGCCGCGCATCTCGAACGAGCAGTGGTTCCGAGGATGCCAGTCACGACTCGCGATGATTGGAAGTCCACGGTCGTGAAACGCCGCGATGTAGCGGTTGATGACGTGAATCGCTTCATTGCCGCCGGCAACGCCGAGACAGCCGCCGGGCAGGAAGTCGTTCTGGACGTCGATGATGAGCAACGCATCACCGGGATGCGGCTCTATGGCATTCATTGCGCGATGATCGTCTGGACGCATGGGGCTCTTATTGCACCCCTACCGAGAATGATAGCAGAAGCGGCGTGCGATCAGCGGTATCGTGTGCGATGATTCACTCGAACACGAGGAGGCGGTGTTCACGGTTCGAGCCAAGCTCCTATTTCTCAAGGCAGAGCCGATTTGCTATCCTTACGGCCACCCCTTCGGTGGCAAAACTTCCCGCGTGCAATCCGTCGATCTTCACGCCCATTCCACGGCGTCCGATGGGCTATTGAGCCCTCCTTCCCTGATTCGAAGAGCCGCGGAGAGGGGCGTTGACGTTCTTGCGCTGACCGACCATGACGTCACGAGCGGTATCGACGAAGCGCGAGCCGTTGCCCACGCGTACGGCGTTCACTTGATCGCCGGTGTTGAGATCTCCGTGACGTGGCAGGGGAAGACGATCCATGTCGTCGGGCTCCGCGTCGACCCCGCATGCGCACGGTTGCAGACCGGGCTCGCAGCCGTTCGAAGCGGACGACGAGCGCGAGCCGAGCGCATGGCGGCGGATCTGGCGCGCGTCGGGATCGAAGGGAGCTTTGCCGGCGCGGTGCATCACGCTGCCAATCCAGACTTTATCGGCCGCTTGCACTTCGCGCGCTATCTCGTCGAATCGGGTCTGGCTTCGGATGCGCACGACGTGTTCAGACGCTACCTCGCGGAAGGCAGGCCCGGCTTCGTGGAACACCATTGGGCGAATCTCGAGGACGCGGTGGGGTGGATTCGTGGGGCAGGTGGCGAAGCGGTGATCGCTCACCCGGGTCGATACCGACTGAGCGAGGAAAAGCTTGCGCAATTGCTGACAGAGTTTCGAGACCTGGGGGGTACTGGCGTCGAGATCGTGGCGCCGAGCCATCGTCCAGACCAGTGCGCGGCACTGGCCAGGCTCTGCCGCACGCTCGAACTGAAGGCTTCGCTTGGATCCGATTTCCACGGACCCGGCGAGCAGCGCTTCGACCTTGGCCGGCTGCCGATGCTCCCCTCTGGCGTGCGCCCCATCTGGGAAGGCTGGGGTTTGGCTCCAGCGGTGGCGGCAGCCTACTGAATACTGAACCGTCGCGAAATGCCCGCGCTGCCGCGCCGCGCCCCGGACACCATGACCCAATTCTTCAGCATTCACCCCGCCAATCCGCAGCCCCGCCTGATTAGGCAGGCGGCGGAACTGGTTCGCAGCGGAAAGGTGATCGCCTACCCCACCGATTCCTGTTACGCGCTCGGATGCCGGCTCGACGATCGCGAGGCCATAGAGCGCATACGCGCCATTCGCGCCCTGGACGCCAAGCATCACCTCACGCTCGTGTGCCGCGATCTCTCGGAGGTCGCCCGCTACGCGCGTGTTGACAACCGGCAGTTTCGACTCCTGAAGAGCGCCACGCCCGGCAGCTACACGTTCATCCTCGAGGCAACGCGGGAAGTTCCGAAGCGCCTTCAGCACCCGCGGCGCAATACGATAGGACTGCGCGTGCCCGATCATCCAGTGGCGCAGGCGCTGCTCGGCGAACTCGACGAGGCCATCCTGAGCACGAGCCTGGTGCTGCCGGGGGACGAGTTGCCGCTGAACGATGCCGAGGAGATCCGCGAACGGCTCGAAGGACAGGTCGACCTGATCATCGACAGCGGCGCCTGCGGTTTCGAGACGACCACCGTGGTGGATCTAACCGGAGCAGGACCGCAGGTTCTGCGCGCGGGCAAGGGTCAGCTCGGCGTCTTCGGCCTCGCGTGAGCATGGACGCCGATCTCATTCGCACGATCTCGATCTTTGCTCTGCCGCTGGTGTTCGCCATCACACTGCACGAGGCTGCACATGGCTACGTGGCCAAGCATTTCGGCGACCTCACGGCGTATGCCCAAGGGCGCGTGAGCCTGAATCCGCTGCGCCATGTCGATCTCGTCGGGACCATCATCGTGCCACTGGTGATCCTGACGCTCAGCCACTTCGCGGGAAGCAGCATCCTCTTTGGATGGGCCAAGCCGGTCCCCGTGAACTTCGGCAATCTGCGCAATCCGAAGCAGAACATGCGCTGGGTGGCAGCCGCAGGCCCCGGTGCGAACTTCGCCATGGCGCTCTTCTGGGCCGCCACCCTGAAGGCGGGAACGATCGCGCCGGACGCCTACTTCTCGCAGCCCATGATCTGGATGGGGGCAGCCGGCATTCTCGTGAACGTGGCGCTCGCCGTGCTGAATTTGATGCCACTGCTGCCATTGGACGGGGGGCGCATCGTGGTGTCGCTGCTGCCGCCACGGCTGGCGTACCGGTTCTCGCTGCTGGAGCCGTACGGGATGGTGATCCTGCTCGTCCTGCTGTTCACGGGCGTGCTGGGTTTCGTGCTTTGGCCGATCATCGTCAGCCTGGTCGCGGGCGTAGGCGCATTGATCCGGTTTCCAGAGCTGCTCGGCCTGATCTCTCGCCTCTAGCAAGGAGGGTCGTCGCGCGATGTTCGCAGACAGGGTGTTGTCGGGGATGCGGCCCACCGGGACACTGCACCTCGGTCACTACCACGGGGTGCTCAAGAACTGGGTCACGCTCCAGCACGAATATCAGTGCCTTTTCTTCGTCGCTGACTGGCATGCGCTCACCACCCATTACGAGACCCCGGCGATCATCGAGAAAAGCGTCTGGGACATGGTCGTCGACTGGCTGGCAGCCGGGGTGGATCCTGCCCAAGCGGTCCTCTTCATTCAGTCCCGCGTGCCGGAGCACGCCGAGTTGCATCTGCTGCTGTCGATGATCACGCCGCTGTCGTGGCTGGAGCGCGTGCCTTCCTACAAGGATCAACAAGAGAAGTTAGGTGAGAAAGATCTTGCAACATACGGTTTTCTTGGCTATCCCCTACTCCAAGGCGCGGACATTCTGATCTATCGGGCGAACCTGGTTCCAGTCGGCGAGGATCAGGTGCCACACATTGAGTTCACGCGGGAGATCGCACGTCGATTCAATCACCTCTACGGCCGCGAGCCGGGGTTCGAAGAGAAGGCAGAGCTCGCGACCAGAAAGCTCGGAGCGAAGCGCGCCAAGTTGTACCGTGACCTGCGCGTTCGGTATCAACAGGACGGCGACGGCGAAGCGCTCGACGCGGCGAGAGCGTTGCTCGATGAAGCCCAGAACCTCTCCATAGGCGACCGCGAGCGGTTGTTCGGCTATCTGGAAGGCGGCGGCAAGATGATCCTGGCAGAGCCGCGCGCGCTTCTGACAGCCGCACCCCGCATGCCGGGTCTGGACGGGCAAAAAATGTCGAAGTCGTACAACAATACGATTACGATGCGCGAGGATGAGCAGACGGTTGCGCGCAAGGTGCGGACGATGCCGACGGATCCGGCGAGAGTTCGGCGCTCCGATCCAGGTGAGCCGGAGAAGTGCCCAGTCTGGCCGCTGCACCTCGTCTACTCGGACGACGAGCGTCGACGCTGGGTGCAGGAGGGATGCCGCAGTGCCGGCATCGGCTGTCTGGAGTGCAAGCAGCCGGTGATCGACGCCGTTCTCGCCGAGCAGCGGCCGATGCGCGCGCGCGCCGAGTACTATCTGCAGGACCCGACGCTGGTGCGAAACATTATCGAGGACGGCTGCGAACGGGCGCGCAAGCTCGCCGCCGAAACCATGCGCGACGTGCGCCAAGCGATGGGCGTGGAGTACGACTGAGTAGATGCTGGTGGCGGGAAACAATGTCACAAGCGATCGAGCCGATTGACGGCGGGGAATTGACACCCATCGGGCGCATGCGGGGTGAGCCCATACTGGAGCTGCCGCACGATCTCTTCATTCCGCCCGATGCGCTCGAAGTTTTTCTCGAGACGTTCGAAGGGCCGCTCGACCTGCTCCTGTACTTGATCCGCCGCCAGAATCTGGATGTGCTCGACATTCCGATGGCCGAGCTGACCCGGCAGTACATGGGATACGTGGACATGATGCGCTCGCATCAGCTCGAGCTTGCGGCGGAGTATCTGCTGATGGCTGCGCTCCTGGTCGAGATCAAGTCCCGCATGCTGCTTCCCAAACCCCGGGCCGAGCGCGAAGAAGAGGATCCGCGCGCGGCCCTGGTGCGGCGGCTGCTGGCTTACGAGCAGATGAAGCTCGCAGGTCGCAGACTCGATGAGCTGCCGCGCGCCGGACGTGATTTCGCGCTGGTGCAGGTTTACGTCGAGCACGCGACCGTGACGCGGCTGCCGCATGTGTCCCCCGATGACCTCAAGGCAGCGTGGCTGGGATTGCTCGCACGCGCAAACGTCAATCGGCACCACCGGGTCACGCGCGAGCAGCTCTCGGTACGTGACCACATGACGCGAATCCTGCGACGTTTGCAGGATCTGCGCTTTGCGGCCTTCGCAGACCTGTTTCGACGGGAGGCCGGCGTGCCGGAGCTGGTCGTGACATTTCTCGCGGTACTCGAGCTCGCTCGCGAGACGCTCATCGAGGTCCAGCAACAGGGCGCGTACGCACCGATTTACGTGAGATTGAGAGATGCATGCACCGCTGTATGACGTGTTGGAGGTAAAGCGCATCCTCGAGGCGGCGTTGCTTACGACCCAGGAGGCACTCTCGGTCGCGGACCTGCGCAAGCTGTTCGAAGATCAGTTGAGCGCGGATACTCTGCGCAAGGTACTGGATGAGCTGCGTGGCGAGTGGAACGGTCGCGGCGTGGAGTTGATCCAGGTCGCGAGCGGCTGGCGATTCCAGTCGCGTTCAGAGTATCAGGTATTTCTCGATCGGCTAAGCCCGCAGCGCCTCCCCCGGTACTCGCGCGCCGTCCTGGAGACGCTCGCGATCATCGCTTATCGCCAGCCCGCTACACGCGGTGACATCGAGAACATACGTGGCGTGACGGTCTCGTCTGGCGTGCTAAAGGCGCTGGAAGCGCGAGGGTGGATCGAGGTGGTGGGGCATCGCGAAGTCCCTGGACGGCCCGCGCTGTACGCGACGACCAGAGCGTTTCTGGACGATCTTGCCTTGAGATCGCTCGATGAGCTGCCGGTGCTGGACGACCTTGGCACGCTGGTGGATGCTAATGGCAATGAGACTTCGCAGTTGCCCGAGTTGGTGGTGACCGAGAACGGCTCGCCAGATGAAGGTAGTTCTCCTCGCGAACCCTAAGGGCGGCAGCGGCAAGACCACTGTCGCAATCAATCTTGCGGCAGCGCTTGCCGCTCGCGGCGAACGGGTCTATCTCTGGGATTTCGATCGCCAGAAGTCGGCGCTGGAATGGCTGTCCCTGCGGCCCGCGACGCTGCCCGTGATTCGACGGCTGGACGGCCGGAGACCGGACGAGGACCGCGGGGTCGGGAATTCGGGGTGGATGGTCCTGGATTCGCCCGCTGGCCTGCATGGCAAGAATCTCGAGCACGCGCTCAAGGCTGCCGGGAAGGTGATCGTGCCCGTGCAACCTTCGGTCTTCGATATGGCAGCGACGCGGGATTTCATTCGACAGCTGTTGCTGGAAAAGGCGGTACGGAAGCAGCGGACCTTCGTCGCCATCGTCGGGGTTCGGGTCGATGCACGAACCAAGGCGGCCGCGACTCTGCAAGGATTCCTCGCGCAGTACGATCTGCCAGTGCTGGCATGTCTACGTGACACTCAGCTATATCCGAATGCCGCGTTCACGGGACGCAGCGTGATCGATCTCCCCTTGTCACAGACGGAGCAGGAGATCGAGCAATGGTCACGGATTCTCGACTGGGTCGTTGGCAGTCCAGAAGCGTGACTTGTATGCACTGTCGGTATGGGGTGGGTTGGCGTTACTCCTTGTTGGTTCGGCGTTCGGGTTGACGCTAATTTGCTAGGTTGGCTATAATTCCAAGTCTTGATTCCGGACGCGGGGTGGAGCAGTCTGGCAGCTCGTCGGGCTCATAACCCGAAGGTCGTAGGTTCAAATCCTGCCCCCGCAACCATCCTTCTTTTCGTTCTTTAACAATTTGTAGCCGATAGGTGTGGGTGCTTGGTGCTCTGAAGGGGTGCTGGCGGGTGAGGCGTTTTGG
>JBDHRV010000046.1:0-23027 GCA_039807745.1 Burkholderiales bacterium | reverse complement strand
CGCGCCGCATGCCCCAGCGCGTACAGGTGCTCGGCGGCACCTCGGCTCACATCGCCCCCGTGCGCGCAGTAGCAAACGGCCTCGGTCGCGGGGGAGACTCGCCCCGCGAGCTCTGCGATCGCGTCCGGGGCGCATCGCAGCGCACCGGCGATCATGTTGGCATCGGCATCGAATGCCGGTGGCCGGCGGACATCGACGACGATCGGCCAGTGGCGCGTGCCGAGACGGGCGAGAAGCTCGGAAACGGATAGGAATACGGTGTCCATGGCTGCCTCCAGCGAGCGTCAGGGCTTGGACGGGACACCGTCTTGGGAAGGCCGGGAGCCTGCATCCCGACAGGGCCGAACGTTAGCCGGTAAACGAGCCCGAGTCAAACTGCCGGGCCGCGGCGTGGCGGCGCGGCCCACTCGTGGCATGATGTTGCGATGAATCGCGCCATTCTGCCCGCGCTCGGGTCGGCCTTGCTCTTCGGCGCGAGCACTCCGTTTGCGAAGCTCCTCGTCGGTCCGGTGCATCCGGTCCTGCTCGCGGGACTGCTCTACGCCGCGAGCGGCCTGGGGTTGCTGGCGTGGCTCGCCGGGCAGGCGTTGCTCGCCCGGGGGCGCACGAGGTCGCGGCTTACGAGTCGCGATTTCCCCCCGCTCGGCGCAGCGATCTTCTGCGGCGGCGTCGCGGGCCCGATTCTGCTGCTGGCGGGCCTCGCGCACACGCCGGCCACGGCGGCCTCTCTGCTTCTGAATTTGGAGGGTCTCCTGACGGCGCTGCTCGCCTGGTGCGCTTTCGGCGAGCACTTCGATCGCCGGATCGCGTTCGGCATGGTGCTCATCGTCGCGGGCGGCGTGCTCCTGTCGTGGCGAGGCACCGGAGAAGGCCCCGGTTGGCCGGCACTCGCGATCGCCGGCGCCTGTCTCGCGTGGGCGCTCGACAACAACCTTACGCGCAAGGTGTCCGGGGCCGATCCCGTCGAGATCGCAGCGCTGAAAGGCGGCATTGCCGGCGCGGTGAATCTCGCCCTGGCATGGTCGCTGGGGGCGGCGTGGCCGGCGCCGGCAGTGGTGGTGGCGGCGGGCCTGGTCGGGCTGGTCGGATATGGCGTGAGTCTCGTGCTCTTCGTCGTCGCGCTACGCGAACTCGGCACGGCGCGCACGGGGGCATATTTCTCGACCGCTCCCTTCATCGGCGCCGCCATAGCGATCCTGATGTTGGGCGAGCGGCCCAACGAGTGGTTCTGGATCGCCGGCGCGCTGATGGGGGCGGGGGTGTGGCTGCACGTGACCGAGCGCCACGAGCACGGGCACGTCCATGCGCCGCAAGTACACGAGCATGCGCACGTGCACGACGAGCATCACCGGCACGCCCACGCGTTTGCCTGGGACGGCGTGGAGCCGCACGCGCACGGGCATGCACACGAGCCGCTCGCGCACCGCCATGCCCACTACCCGGACCTGCATCACCGGCACGGACACTCCGATCGGGCGTAGCGATGCGCGGCTGAGATGCGCGCCGATGCCGTCGGTTGCAAGAGGCGCTACGGTGCCCGCACTTCGATTCCTCGCGCGGCAAACGTCTGCCGCAGCGCGCGCGCGAAGCGGACCGCGTTCGGCTGGTCGCCGTGCAGACAGAGCGTTCCGGCCTCGACGGCGACCTCCGCGCCCGACAGCGCGCGCACCCTTCCGTGTTCGACCATCATCAATGCCTGTGCCACCGCGGCCGCGTCGTCGGTGATAAGCGCATTCGCCTCGCTGCGCGGGGCAAGCGTGCCGTCCGGCCGATAGGAGCGGTCGGCGAACACTTCGGCCACGGCACGCACGCCGAGCCGCGCGGCGGCATCGATCATCGCGCTGCCGGCGAGGGCGTAGAGCATCACACCGCCACCCAGATCCTTCGCCGCACGCGCGATCGCCTCGGCGAGCTCGGCGTCCTGTGCCGCCATGTTGTAGAGCGCGCCATGCGCCTTCACGTGATGCAGCCGCGTGCCGGCAGCGCGCGCGAAGGCTTCCACAGCACCGGCCTGGTAGAGCACAAGGTCATAACATTCCTGCGCGCTGATTTTCATCTCACGGCGTCCGAAGCCCTGCAGATCGGGCAGCGAGAAGTGCGCCCCGACTGCCACGCCGTGCCGGGCCGCGAGCGCGACGGTCGCGCGCAGCGTCGATGGGTCGCCGGCGTGAAAGCCGCACGCGATGTTCGCCGAAGAGATGAGTGGTATCAGCGTCCGATCGTCGCCCATGGTCCAGGCGCCGTAGCTCTCGCCCATGTCGCAGTTCAAGTCAATCGTCTTCATCGCCGAACTCCCAGAGTATGCGATCCACCAATCTGTCGATGCGCGTGCAGAGCGCCTCGCGCGCGGCGTCCGCTTCGGTCAGCGTCACCGGTGCAAACCTCAGCGTCGCGCGGGGCGTCGACTGCGCGAGCCGTGGCACGTCGGCGGCGATCACCTCGGCGATCCGGGGATAGCCGCCGGTGGTCTGGTGATCGACCATCAGCACGATCGGCTGCCCGGCCGGCGGTACCTGCACCGTGCCGAGGCAAGTTGGTTGCGACAGGATCTCGGTGGGTCGCGCGAGCTCGATCTGCGGCCCCTGCAGCCGAAATCCCATGCGATTCGAGTCGGCTGCGATGCGCCAGGAATCGCCGTAAAAGCGCTCGCGGGTGGCATCGTCGAACAGCGCGGCGTGCAGACCCTCGACGGCCCGGATCACGGATTCGTCATGCTGCGGCAACGTGACGGCGGGCGCACGCCATCGCACTGTCTCGCACCGGCCGACTGCGAGCGCACGACGGCCGGCGGCGAGCCTTGCAAAGCGCGTCCTGGCCAGCGCTTCCGCGTCCGCTGCGAGCGGCAGTTCGACGTCGCGCGCGAGCGCTTTCCCGCGCCAGCCGCCGAAACTTCCAGCGAGGTGCGTGCTGCGGCTGCCGAGCACGGATTCGACGTGCACTCCACCGGCGACCGCGAGATGGCCGAAGCAGCCGCAGGCGGCGCGGCCCACGCGCAGCCGCGCGCCCTTGGGCACCAGCACCGGGCGCGACTGCGGGAACGCCACGCCGTCGATCTCGGCCGTGAAGCGCGCGCCGTGCAATGCGAGGAGCGCGTCGCAGCCGAGCATCAGCTCGGGGCCCGACAGGGCGATCTCGAGCGTGGCGGCGTCGGTGCGATTGCCGACCAGCGCGTTCGCGATGCGATGCGAGACCGGGTCCATCGCGCCGCCGGGGACGATGCCAAGATGCGCAAGCCCGGACCGCCCCAGGTCCTGGACCGTGGCGAGCACGCCTGGCCGCAGCACTCGGAGACTCATCGCAAGCGCTGCTTGTGCGCGATGCGCTCGAAGTCGGCCGCCGAGATCGGCCTGAAGGAAACTGCGTCGCCGGCATCGAGCAGACTCGGCGGCTCGCGCAGCGGATCGAACAGCGCGAGCGGGGTGCGCCCGATCACGTTCCAGCCGCCGGGGGTCGCGAACGGATAGATCGAGCTCTGCGCGTTCGCGATCGCGACCGATCCTGCGGCGACGCGATGGCGCGGCGAGCCGCGGCGCGGCATCGCAAGCCGTGCGTCGAGCCCGCCGAGGTACGGTTGCCCCGGTGCGAAGCCGATCATCAGCACGCGGTGCGGGGATGCCACGTGCACGGCGACGACCTCCGGCGGCGTGAGCCCGGTGTACGCCGCGATCTCCAGCAGGTCCTGCGCGAACGGCGGTTCGTAGCACACCGGAATCTCGACCGTGCGTCGCCGAGGTGTCGTCTGCGTGCCGGCGACGCGATCGAGAGATTCCAGCAGCAGTCCTTCCAGCATTGCACGGCGCTCCGCGGCTTCGTGCGCCGTGCGCGCCGCGAAATGCACGGCTACCGTGACGAGCGCGGGGACGACATCGGTGACCCATGGCAGCTCGCGGGCTCGGATGTCCAGAGCGACGCTTTGCGCGAGCGCATTCGCATCGCAGTCCAGCCGCCCGGCGAGTGCCAGCAGGACTGCGCTGTCGCCGAGTGGCGCAACCTTCACCACGCCGGCGGCAGTGGCTTCTTGATGAGTATCTGACGATCCCGGACCTCGACGTAACCGCCCTGCGTGAGGTCCTTCAAGAGACGGCTCACCATTTCCCGGGAGGCGCCGACGCGCTCCGCGATCGCCTGGTGGGTGAGCCTTTCCGCGACCACCCGGTGTCCGTCCTCGTCGATGGCGAGCTCGTTCAAGAGCCGCGTGACGCGACCGTAGACGTCCAGGAGAGCCAGGTTCTTGACATTCGCGGTCGCGCGCCGCGCGCGGGCGATGACCTTGGCCAGAATCTCGAACGCCGTGTCGGGATTGCTTGCAATGTGCTCGCGCAGGACCTCGCGGGTGACGATCGAGCAGGTCGTCGGCTCGAGCGTGATCACCGAAGCCGAGCGCGGGCCGCCATCGAGGGCCATCTCACCCACGAACTCGCCGGGGCCGTGAATGTCGAGCACGATCTCGCGCTCGTCGTCTCCGGTCGCGTAGACCTTTACCCGGCCCGAAAGAATGATGAACAGTGTGTCGCCGTAATCGCCCTCCTGAACGATGACGACGCCTTTGCGGAAGCTCTGCGTGCGGCCGCGGCGCACGAGCTCATGGTGGGCAGTGAGCGCAGGCGGTTGCCCCGCCGCCTGGGCAGACGCGTTGTCGTGCACAGAGGTGATCTTCGTGGCCTCCCGGCGAGCTGGACGCGATGCTCGCATCCTGCACCGGAAGCCGCGAGGGCATCCGGAGAGAGCGAACTGTTCGGGAAGTGTAAGGCCGTCGGCGGGGCCATACAACCAACGCGAGTTGACACCACGCGAGTCGCGCGTTCCGCGGCGTGCCTCCGAGTCGGGCGACGCGGCGGCACGCGCGATCTTCGGTGTTCTAGCCGGCGGCAGCGTGGTCCGCGCCCAGCCCCAACCGGGCTGCCTTCAGTGCTGCCTGCGTGCGCGAGCCGACTTCGAGGGCGCGCAGGATTGCGGACACGTGGCACTTCACGGTGCCCTCGGCGAGATTCAGCTCGCGGCAGATGAGTTTGTTGGGTTTGCCATGCACCATCAGCGTCAGCACGTCCATCTGTCTCTGCGTGAGGCCGAGACTGCGCGCCGTGGGGGTACGGTGAGGCTCGGCCGCGGGGCGGGCCGTCTCGCGCATGATCGGCCGGATTTCGGCACTCGGGATCGGGGACAGCGGACGGGCAGTGTTGCCCATCACATGCTGCGACCAGGGACCCGGAACGCGCTCCATCTCGCGCAGGCCGATCGCCCGCAGCGTCTCCTCGGAACTGTCGGACAGAAAGAGCACGACGACCGGATTCGAGGGATAGCGCTCGCGCAGCGCGTCGGCCAGCGAGGGCGCCGCCTCTTCGGCCGCACGCAGATCCGGCACTGCCCAGAGCACATCCGGGATGTTCGACGGCGCGCGCGGGCAGTCCGCCCCGCGGGGCTCGAGCGCCGGCGGCGGCAGGCATCCGAGCGGGGCGTCGTTCTCAAGGATGGCAAATCGGTTCGAGTTCGAGTTCATCGGTCTTCTCCGGAAGCATCTGGACGCGGGCAGTCGCCCTGCACTGCCTCGACCCCGGAGTCCGCGTCGCGCGAAGCCGGCGGCTTCGGGGATGTCCGGTCGACCACAGCGGCCGGCCTGGGAAGAAGCGTACGGCCGCTCGCATTCGCGGTGCGGTGAATAGTTCCCGACGATTTTGTGATTATTCACGAACCGCGAACGCGGCACGCCGCTGCGATGAAGAATCGCCCGCCCGGCAGGCGGGCTGGGTAGATGAGATCAGATCAGGGTACGAGCGTGGTGGTGTGCGCGGCCGGTGCGGACGCCGACGTGAACCACGACAGCGACCCGTGCAGTGACACCACGCTGCCGACGATGATGAGGCAGGGCGGCTTCAAGGCACGCTGCGCCGCCAACGCGGGCAAGGTCGCGAGCGTCCCGGCGACCACGCGCTGCTGCGGCGTCGTGCCCTGCTCGACGACTGCCGCGGGGGTCGTTTCCGGCAGACCATGCGCGGCGAGCTGGTGGCAGATTTCCTCCAGCGCGGCGAGCCCCATGTAGATCACGATCGTCTGCCGCGGCCTTGCGAGTGCGGACCAGTCGAGGTCGACACTGCCATCCTTCAGGTGACCGGTGACGAAGACACAGGCCTGCGCGTGATCGCGGTGCGTAAGCGGAATTCCGCTGTAACAGGACACGCCCGCGGCCGCGGTCACGCCGGGCACTACTTCGAACGGAACCCCCGCCGCTGCCAGCGCTTCGAGCTCCTCGCCCCCGCGCCCGAAGATGAATGGATCACCACCTTTGAGACGCACCACCGTCATGCCCTGTCGCGCCAGTTGCACGAGGAGCTGGTTGATCTCCTCCTGCCGCATGCTGTGGTTCGCGGCTTCCTTACCGGCATAGACGCGCTGTGCATGGCGCGGCACGAGATCGAGGATTCCGTTGCCGACCAAGTGGTCGTACACTACCACGTCCGCCTGCTGCAGCGCCTTCAATGCACCGAGCGTCAGCAGATCCGGGTTGCCGGGGCCGGCACCAACGAGGTGTACCTTGCCGCTGCGCTGCAACTCGAGGAACGGGGGTAGATGGTCCAAGGGCTTCTCCTCTCCGACGCTGTCAATGTATCGGGGACCGGCCCGGGAAAAACTTGATGCGCATCAAAGATAGTCGAGTTGCCGGCGGCGCATGCTTGCCGGCACGTGCCAACTTGGGATTCGTTACGGGAGGAAGCGATGAAGAATGCCGGTCTCAAAGTGCTGTCGAGCGTTGCGCTGTTCGGGCTGGCCACACTGCCGCTCGCCATCGGCGTGGCCTACGCGGAAGAGAAAAAGGACTTGAAAACACCACCCGGGGTGAGCTCCGAGGAACTCAGGTACCAGGCTGGCGGCTACGATCAAATGGGCAAAATCGAGATGCACCAGGATGTCAATCCCAAAGCGCCGCAGATGACCAAGGAAGAGTTCGACAAGGCGCGAAACATCTACTTCCAGCGCTGCGCGGGCTGTCACGGCGTGTTGCGCAAGGGCGCCACCGGCAAGCCGCTCACACCCGACATCACGCTCGGCAAGGGCACCGATTACCTGAAGGTCTTCATCGCCTACGGCTCGCCCGCCGGCATGCCGAACTGGCAGACCTCGGGTGAGCTCTCCGAAGCCGAGGTGGATCTGATGGCGCGCTACGTCCAGCAGACGCCGCCGCAGCCGCCCGAGTGGGGCTTGAAGGAGATGAAGGACACATGGAAGGTGATCGTGCCGCCCGAACAGCGGCCGAAGAAGAAGATGAACAAGTACAACATCGACAACATCTTCTCGACCACGCTGCGCGACACGGGGCAGGTGGCGCTCATCGACGGCGACACGAAGGAGATCATCAACATCGTTCCCACCGGCTATGCGGTGCACATCTCGCGCACGTCGGCCTCGGGGCGCTATCTCTATGTGATCGGCCGCGACGGCAAGATCAACCTGATCGACCTGTGGATGGAGAAGCCTGACAGCGTGGCCGAGATCCGCATCGGGCTCGAGGCGCGCTCGGTGGAGACGTCCAAGGCCAAGGGCTACGAGGACAAGCTCGCCATTGCCGGCGCGTACTGGCCACCACAATACGTGATCATGGACGGCAACACCCTGGAGCCACTCAAGATCATGGCCACCCGCGGCATGACGGTGGACGACCAGGAGTATCACCCGGAGCCGCGCGTCGCCTCCATCGTGGGTTCGCACTTCAAGCCCGAGTTCGTCGTGAACGTGAAGGAAACCGGCAAGACCTTGCTGGTGGACTACACGGACGTGAAGCAACTCGCGGTGAAGGAGATCCCGACCGCTAAGTACCTGCACGACGGTGGGCTGGACAGCAGCAAGCGCTACTTCATGGTCGCCGCCAACCAGTCGAACAAGGTCGCCGCGATCGACCTCAAGGAGGGCAAGCTCGCGAAGCTGATCGACGTCGGCAAGATCCCGCACCCCGGGCGGGGCGCCAACTTCGTGCATCCCAAGTACGGACCGGTGTGGGCGACCGGACATCTGGGCGACGAGACCGTTGCCCTCATCGGTACCGATCCGGTCAAGCACCCGCAATATGCATGGAAGGTGGTACAAAGCCTCAAGGGGCAAGGCGGCGGCTCGCTCTTCGTCAAGAGCCATCCCAAGTCGAAGCACCTCTATGTCGACACGACGCTCAACCCGGACCCGAAGATCAGCCAGTCGATCGCCGTGTTCGACATCAACAACCTCGACAAGGGCTACACCGTGCTGCCGATCGCGGAATGGGCCGGGCTCGGCGAAGGTGCGAAACGCGTCGTGCAACCGGAATATAATAAGGCGGGCGACGAAGTCTGGTTCGCTGTCTGGAGCGCGAAGAACCAGGAATCGGCCTTGGTGGTGGTGGACGACAAGACCTTGAAGCTGAAGAAGGTCATCAAGGATCCGAAGCTCATCACGCCGACCGGGCACTTCAACGTCTACAACACGCAGCACGACGTTTACTAGTCCAACAAGAGGGGGATCCAACATGAAGCTTCTGCACGCCGCCATCGCCGCTGCCGCTGCGGCCGTCTTCGCAGGCCAGGCGTTCGGCGCGATGGACGATGCCGCCGCGAACGCCGCGATGGGCAAGGCCGGCTGTAGTGCCTGTCACGCGGTCGACAAGAAGATGGTCGGGCCGTCGTACAAGGATGTCGCAAAGAAATACAAGGGCGACGCCAAGGCGGTCGCGACCCTGTCCGAAAAGGTGCGTAAGGGCGGCTCCGGCAACTGGGGTCAGATTCCGATGCCGCCGAACCCGCCCGAGAAGATCAGCGACGCGGACCTCAAGAGCCTCGTGGAGTGGATTCTCACTAAGTAGCGGACGCGAGTCCACCTGATCGTCCTTGCTGTCTTGCGCCGGGCGGGGTTCTCCCCGTCCGGCGTTTTTCGCCTTAGCGTGCGAGGACTTGAGTTGCATCAAGGCTTGCCCCAGCCGATGGTCCGATGATCCCTCATCCATGAGCATCGGTCCGCTCTCCACGGCGCTGTGGCGCGCGAGTGTGCTGTTCGCGCTGGGCGTTCTTGCGCAGCCCTCTTCCGACGCACAGGCGGGCCAGGGCGTTACCGCGCCGAGCGCAGAGCGCAGTGAGGAGATATTGAGGATGGTGCGGCAGGACTGCGGCTCGTGCCACGGCATGACCATGAAGGGTGGACTCGGGCCGGCATTGACGCCCGCTGCTTTGCAATCGAGGCCCGCCGATTCGCTGGTCGCCACCATTCTTCACGGCCGGCCGGGAACCGCCATGCCGCCCTGGCAGAACTTCCTTTCCGCGGACGAGGCCGCCTGGATCGTCCAACAACTGCAACGAGGCCTGCCCGATGCTCGCTAGGCTCGCGCTCACGGGTTTCGCGCTGATAGCGCTCGCCGCGTGCGCCAGTCGCGAAGTGTCGCCTGCGCCGGGCGGCGATGCCGGTGTTGTGATCGAGCGCGCCACCGGCAGCGTGCAGGTGCTCGACCCGGCGCGCCGCGCAGCCGTCGGCCGCATCACCGGTCTCGGTGACCTTTCGCACGCCGCGGTCGTGTACTCGAAGGACGCCCGCTACGCCTACGTCTTTGGCCGCGACGGCGGGCTCACCAAGGTCGATCTCGCCGCGCAGAAGGCCGTCGCGCGCACGGTCCAGGCGGGCAATTCCATCGGCGGGGCCATCTCGCGCGATGGCAAGCTCGTCGCAGTCGCGAACTACGAACCCGGCGGCGTGAAGATCTTCGATGCACAGACGCTGACGCTCCTGTCCGAGGTGCCCTCGACGTACGGCACCCAAGGCCAGCGGGCGAAGGTGGTGGGCATCGCGGATGCGCCGAACGATCGCTTCGTCTTCAGCCTGTTCGAGCCCGGCGAGATCTGGATCGTCGACGCGGCCGACCCGCGTCATCCGACGGTGCGCAAGTTCGAGAACGTGGGCAAGGAGCCCTACGACGGGCTCATCACGCCGGACGGTCGCTGGTACATCGCGGGTCTTTTCGGCGAGGACGGGCTCGTGCTGCTCGATATGCGCAACCCGGACGCCGGCCCGAAGCGTATCCTGAACGGCTACGGCCGCGGGACGGAGAAGCTGCCGGTCTACAAGATGCCGCACCTGCGCGGCTGGGCGATGGCCGGGGGTTACGCGTTTCTGCCCGCGATCGGTCGCCACGAGGTGCTGGTGGTCGATGCGACGAGCTGGCAGCAGGTCGGGGCGATCCCGGTGCACGGGCAGCCGGTGTTCGTCATGGCGCGGCCGGACGGTGGCCAGGTGTGGGTGAATTTTGCGTTTCCGGGCAACGATACGGTGCAGGTGATCGACGTGGCAGCGCTCAAGGTGGTGGAGTCCCTGAAACCCGGCCGGGCCGTGCTGCACATGGAGTTCACGACCACGGGCGACGAGGTGTGGATCTCCGCGCGCGACGATGACCGGGTGGTCGTGTACGACACGGCGACATTCGCCCGGCTGGCCGAACTGCCCGCCCGGAGCCCGAGCGGAATTTTCTTCACCTGGCGCGCGCAGAAGATGGGTCTATGAAGCGACTCGAGTTCAGCCTGCTCAACAGCTTCCAGCGCGGCTTTCCGCTGGTGCCGCAACCGTTCCGGTCGATCGGTGAAAGGGTCGGCGCGAGCGAGGACGAGGTGCTGGGTGCGTTGCGCGAGTTGCATGCGCGTGGCGCGGTGAGTCGGGTCGGTGCGGTGTTCGCGCCGAACCGGATCGGCGCAGGCTCGCTCGCCGCCGTTGCCGCGCCGCCCGATCGGCTCGAGGAAGTGGCCGCGCGCATCAGTGCCTACCCCGGGGTGAACCACAACTATCAGCGCGAGCATCGCTTCAACCTCTGGTTCGTCGCCACCGCTGCGTCGCCTGCGCGGCTTGCCGACCTGCTCGACCGCATCGAAGCCGACACCGCGCTGCCCATCATCCGGCTGCGGCTGCTCGAGGAATTTCACATCGACCTCGGATTCGATCTTGCCGGTCAGGGCAAGACGGAAGGGGTCGCGTGCGCGGCGCACGCCGACATGGGCTGTCAGATTCCCGCGATCGAACGCCGTCTCCTGGCCGCGCTGCAGGACGGGCTCGAGCTCACGCCCAGTCCGTTCGCGAAGCTCGCCACCCGCGCCGGGCTGACGGAAGGGATGGCGCTCGAGTTGATCGAAGGGTGGCTCGCCAGCGGTCTCATCAAACGCTTCGGCGTGATCGTGCGCCACCGCGAGCTCGGCTATCAGGCGAATGCCATGTGCGTGTGGGACGTGCCGGACGACGTGGTGCACGAAGTCGGCGTGGGGCTCGCCCGCGAACCGCTCGTGACCCTGTGCTACCGGCGTACGCGCGCGCTGCCGGACTGGCCGTACAACCTTTTCTGCATGGTGCACGGCCGCCGCCGCGTCGACGTGGAGCGGGAGATCGAGGCGATCCGGGTGCGCTGCGGTGTTGGCGGCTACCCGTCGGCGGTGCTGTTCTCGCAGCGCTGCTTCAAGCAGCGCGGGGCGCGCTATCTCGAATCCGAACGCAAGTCGGAGCCGGCGCATGGGTGAAGAACTGGACGCGGTCGACCGTCGCATCGTCAATGCGCTGCAGGGCGGCTTCCCCATCGCCGACGAACCTTTCCGTGCGGCAGCGGAAACGCTGGGACTCGAGGAGGCGACGCTCATCGCACGCATCGAAAGCATGCTCGAACGAAAGATCCTGACGCGCTTCGGACCCATGTTCCAGGTCGAGCGCATGGGGGGCGCGTTCGTGCTTGCCGCGCTGGCCGTGCCGGAGGCGGACTTCGAGCGCGTGGCCGAACGGGTGAACGCACTGCCCGAGGTCGCGCACAACTATCGCCGCGAGCACCGTCTCAACATGTGGTTCGTACTGGCAACGGAGACGCCGGCGCAGATCGACCAGGCCATCGCCCGCATCGAGCGCGAGACAGGGTTTCCCGTCTTCGCGTTCCCCAAGGAACGGGAGTACTTCGTCGAGATGAGGCTCGTTGCGTGAGCGACGCGGTGGACGAGGCGGACCGCAGGTTGATCGTCGCCACCCAGGCGGGTCTCCCGCTCGTGCCGCGTCCGTACGACGAGCTGGCGCGGCGTGTCGGCATGAGCGCGCACGAGGTCAAGACGCGCATCCAGCGCATGCTCGATAGCGGGGTGATCCGCCGCATGGGCGTGGTCCCGAACCACTACGCGATCGGCTACACGGCGAACGGCATGAGCGTGTGGGATGTCGAGGACGGGCGCGTGGACGCGCTCGGCGCGGCGGTTGGCGCGCTCGACTTCGTCACCCACTGCTACCGGCGGCCGCGGCATGCGTCGCAGTGGCCGTACAATCTGTTCGCGATGGTGCACGGGCGCGATCGCGCCGAGGTCGCAGACCGCGTGGCACGCATCGCGACCCTGCTGGGCGCGCACTGCCGTGCGCACGACGTGCTCTACAGCACGCGCATACTGAAAAAGACCGGCCTGCGCATCGCGGGCTGACGAGGAGGAGAGGGATGTTTCGCGTATCGCAATTCATGCAGGAGATCGTCGCGCCGACCCCGATCGGACCCAGGCGTAATCCGCCCGGGCCGGTCGTGATCTGGAACCTGATCCGGCGCTGCAATCTCACCTGCAAGCACTGCTACTCCGTCTCCGCCGACCACGACTTCCCCGGCGAGCTCGGCACGTCCGAAGTGTTCTCGGTAATGGACGATCTCAAGGCGTTCCGCGTGCCGGTGCTGATCCTGTCGGGCGGCGAGCCGCTGCTGCGTCCCGACATCTTCGACATCGCGCGGCGCGCCAAGGCGATGGGCTTCTACGTCGGCCTCTCCACGAACGGCACCCTGATCGACGCCGCGAACATCGATCGCATCGTCGACATCGGGTTCGATTACGTCGGCATCAGCCTCGACGGACGCCGCGACACGCACGACCGCTTCCGGCGCCGCGCCGGCGCCTTCGATGCCTCGATGGGCGCGCTGCGGCTGTGCCGCGATGCCGGCGTGAAAGTGGGCGTGCGCTTTACGCTGACCGCCGACAATTACGCCGACCTGCCGTGGCTGCTGGCGATGATCGAAGCCGAAGGCATCGACAAGTTCTACCTCTCGCATCTGAACTACGCCGGCCGCGGCAACGTGAACCGCAAGGACGACGCCCATCACGCCATGACCCGCGAGGCCATGGACCTGCTCTTCGACGTCTGCTGGGACTGCCGGGAGCGCGGCGTGCACAACGAATTCGTCACCGGCAACAACGATGCCGACGGCGTCTATTTCCTGCGCTGGGTGCGCCGCCATTTTCCGATGCGTGCGTACCACGTGGGGGCGAAGCTCGCGCAATGGGGCGGCAACGCATCGGGCGTGAACGTCGCCAACATCGACAACCTCGGCAACGTCCACCCCGACACCTACTGGTGGGACTACAGCCTGGGCAATGTTCGCGCGCGACCCTTCTCGGAGATCTGGCGCGACGTGTCCGATCCGATCATGGCGGGACTGAAGGCGAGCCCGCGCGTCATCAAGGGGCGCTGCGGCGAGTGTGCCTATTTCTCCATCTGCGGCGGCAACACGCGCACCCGCGCGCGGCAGTTGACGGGCGATCCATGGCAGGAAGATCCGGGCTGCTACCTCGAGGATCACGAGCTCGGCATCACCAGCGAGCGCGAGCGGATCAAGGTCACGCCCTACACGAGACAACGCAGCGCGGCGTAGCGTTTTCGTGATGCGGACCTCGTCGTGGGCGCGGCGGGCGCTGGTGCTGTGCGCGCTGGTGGCAACGTTCAGCTTCGCGGCGCCGGACCCGCAGACTCTGTACGCCACGCACTGCGCGAGCTGCCACGGCACCGACCGCTTCGGGGGCATGGGGCCCGCGCTGCTGCCCGAGAACCTCGAGCGCCTGAAGCGTGCCGACGCGGTCGCGGTGATCGCGCAGGGGCGTGCGGCGACACAGATGCCGGGCTTCGCGGACAAGCTCTCCGCGGCGGAGATCGAAGCGCTCGCCGCCTTCGTATACGCGAAGGTCGAGCCGCCGCCACGATGGGGCGAGGCGGAGATCAAGGCGTCCCGCATCGAGACGGTCACGCCGGGCAGCCTGCCCGACCGCCCGCAGTTCGACGCCGATCCGATGAACCTCTTCGTGGTGGTGGAGGCGGGCGATCATCACGTCACCATTCTGGACGGCGATCGCTTCGAGCCGCTCGCGCGCTTCCCGACCCGCTATGCCCTGCACGGCGGGCCGAAGTTCACACCGGACGGGCGCTACGTCTTCTTCGGCTCGCGCGATGGCTGGGTGACCAAGTTCGATCTCTGGAGCTTGCAGACGGTCGCCGAGGTGCGCGCCGGGCTCAACACGCGCAACGTTGCCGTCTCGGGCGACGGCCGCTACGTGATGGTGGCCAACTACCTGCCGCACACGCTGGTGGTGCTGGACGCGCGCGATCTCTCGCTCATCAAGGTGATCGAGGTGCGCGACCGGCAGGGCAAGAGCTCGCGGGTGTCGGCGGTGTACGACGCCGCGCCGCGCAAGAGCTTCGTTGCCGCGTTGAAGGACGTGCCCGAGATCTGGGAGATCTCCTACGACGACAACGCCGCGCCGATCTACGACGGACTCGTACACGACTACAAGCTGGGCGAAGGCGTCGCGGCGCCGGGCAAGCTCAACGCTCGCCGCACGCCGCTCGACGAAGTGCTGGACGATTTCTTCTTCGATCCGAGCTACGCCTACGTCATCGGCGCCGCGCGTGCAGGCGGCAAGGGGCAGGTGGTGAACCTCGACGTCCGGCGCAAGATCGCGGACGTGCCGCTGCCGGGGCTGCCGCACCTGGGCTCGGGCATCTCCTGGGAGCATGAGGGCAAGCGCGTGCTGGCGACGCCGAATCTCAAGGAGGGTGTGGTGAGCGTGATCGACATGCAGAGCTGGCAGGTGGTGAAAGAAATCCCCACGCTCGGCCCCGCGTTCTTCATGCGCAGCCACGAGGTCACACCTTATGCCTGGGTGGACGCGATGATGAGCCCCGCCAAGGACACCATGCAGCTCATCGACAAGCGCACGCTGGAGGTGGCGAAGACGGTGCGACCGGCACCGGGCAAGACCGCCGCGCACGTCGAGTTCACGCGCGACGGGCGTTACGCGCTGGTGTCGATCTGGGAGCAGGACGGCGCGCTGGTGATCTACGACACCGAGACCCTGAAAGAGGTGAAGCGCCTGCCGATGAGAAAGCCGGTGGGCAAATACAACGTCTGGAACAAGATCACGCGATCGGAAGGGACGAGCCACTAGCAGGTTCCTCGAAAGCATGTCTCCCGGCGCGGTCCGGGTTGACACACATCAAGGCAGGGCGCTGCGACAAGAAGTATAAGGGGGTGTCCCGGGATCTGTATCCCCAGCGCATGCTGGAGCCAGTGGTCGATTGGAGAACCGTTTTACCGCGCGGCGCACGACCCGAATCGCCGCGAGGCGAGCAGTCCTGACAAATAGAAACCTTGGAGCAGGAGGCGAGAATGGCGGACGATAGACAACCGATCGAGGATAAAGTCGTTCCGGAGGATGCGGGACGACGCAAGTTTCTGGGCACCGCGGCAGCAGTCGGTTTTGCGGGGGCGGGTTTGTCGGTGGGGCTCGCCTCTTGTGGCGACTCGTCGGAGAAAGCCGCGCCCAAGGCCGCGTCGGAAACCGCTCCGGCAAAACCGGTCACGCCCGCGGCCCATGTGTCGTCTGAAGTCGCTCCGGGTCAGCTGGACGAGTACTACCTGGTCTCCAGCGGTGGCCACTCGGGTGAGCTGCGCATCTACGGCGTGCCTTCCGGGCGTACCCTCAAGCGCATCCCGGTGTTCAACATGGATCCGATGGCTGGCTGGGGCATCACCAACGAATCCAAGAAGATCCTCGGCACGAAGCCCGACGGCAGCCTGAAGTACTGCACTGGCGACACCCACCACGTGCATGGTTCCTATACCGACGGCACTTACGACGGCAAATACTTCTGGACCAACGACAAGCTCAACAACCGCATGGCGCGCATCCGTGGCGACTACATGGAGTGCGACAAGATCGTCGAGGTCCCGAACGTGCAGGGCTTCCACGGCATCTTCCCGGACCGGCGCGATCCGGTCGATCCGAAGATCAATCACACCACGCGGGTGTTCTGCGGGGCGGAGTTCCACGTTCCGTTCACGTCCAAGGGGCCGGAGATCAGGGACCACACGAAATACGCCTGCCTGCTCACCTGCGTCGATGCCGAGACCATGGAGCCGCGCTGGCAGGTGAAGATCGACGGCAATATGGATCTGTGTGCGACCTCCTACGACGGCAAGCTGGTGTGTCTGAATCAATACAACACCGAGAACGGCGCCGTGTTCGCCGACATGATGTCGGCCGAGCGCGACGCCTGCGTGTTCTTCGACGTCGAGCGCGTCGAGGCTGCGGTCAAGGCGGGCAAGACCTTCACCCTCGGCGGTTCCAAGCTGCCGGTGGTGGACGGGACCCAGGCCGCGAACAGTGATCCGAAGACCGCCGTCACCTGTTACGTGCCGGTACCCAAGAATCCGCACGGCGTGAACACCACGCCGGACGGCAAGTACTACGTGTGCTCCGGCAAGTTGTCGCCGACCGCGACCGTGATCTCTCACGAGCTCGTGCTGAAATGGTTCAACGGCGAGGTGAAGGAGCCGCGCGATGCGGTGGTCGCCGAGCCGGAGATCGGCCTGGGACCGCTGCACACCGGCTTCGACAACAAGGGCAATGCCTATACCTCCCTCTTCCTCGACAGCCAGGTGGTCAAGTGGAACGTGGAGAAGGCGATCGCCCAGTACAAGGGTGACAAGAGCGCGCAGCCGGTGGTCGATCGCATCGATGTCCACTACCAGCCCGGACACAGCTACGCCTCGATGGGCGAGACCAGGGAGGCCGACGGCAAGTTCTTCAACGCCGGCAACAAGTTCTCCAAGGATCGCTTCCTGCCGGTCGGGCCGATGCACGTCGAGACCGAGCAGCTGATCGACATCACCGGCGAGAAGATGGCGCTGATCCACGACGGCACCGCGCACCCGGAGCCGCACGATGCGATCATCATCCGCCGCGATATCCTGAAGACCAAGCAGATCTACAACATGGACGACTCGCCGATCGCGGTGAAGGACACCGCGCAGGCAGGCGTCGAGCGCAAGGGCAACAAGGTCACGGTGCGCATCGTCTCGATCGCGCCGACGTATACGCCGACTGAGTTCACCGTCAAGAAGGGCGACGAGGTCACGGTCATTCTCACCAATCACGACAAGGTGGAGGATCTGCACCACGGCTTCGGCCTGGCGAACTACGACATCAACTTCGCGGTGGGGCCGCAGGAGACCAAGTCGGTCACCTTCACGGCCGACAAGCCGGGCGTGTTCTGGTTCTACTGCACCCACTTCTGCCACGCCCTGCACCTGGAGATGCGTGGCCGGATGTTCGTCGAAACCTGAGCGCGGCGGTCTACGCGCAGGGCCGCCGACCCAGGCGAACCATGCCCGCCCTCGCTTTTCTGCTGCGCAGCGTGTGTCTGCTGCTGCTCGCCTGCGCCGGCTCGGCGCAGGCGACGATCTACGACACCGAGTTGCCGCAGCAACTCGAGACCGATCCCGATCTGTGCGCGTATGCGCCATGTCGGGAGGTGATGCCAGGCGCGGACAGCTTCTCACCGCGCAAGGGGCGACCACCCTATGTCGAGGCGTACAAGACGGTCGACGGCGAGCGTCAGCTCGTCGGCTACGTGTTCCTGTCCACCGACGTCGTGGACATCCCGGCCTACTCCGGCAAGCCGGTCGTTACCCTGATCGGCATGGATACGCGCGGCACCATCGCCGGCATCCGCATCCTCAAGCACAGCGAGCCGATCCTGCTGGTCGGCATCCCGGAAACGGAGCTGACGCGATTCGTCCAGCAGTATGTTGGCCGCCGCGCCGGCGACAAGGTCGAGATCGGCAAGGGCCGCGCCGAGGAGGGTTACATCGGGGTGGACGCGATCAGCGGTGCCACCGTGACCGTGATCGCCGAGAACCAGGCGGTGATGCGCAGCGCCTACGAGATCGCCCGCCAAGTCGGCATCATCAAGGCGCGCCCCAAGCCGCAAGCGCAGTTCACCGCCGTGGCCGACAAGCTCGACTGGAACGCGCTGCTCGCCGAGGGCAGCGTCGGGCACCTCGTGGTGCGCCCGCGCGAGCTCGACCTGCCGGAGACCGGCGAGCCGTACATCGATCTCTACTTCGGCTATCTCAACGCGCCCAACGTCGGCATCAACCTGCTGGGCGAGCGCGACTACCGGCGGCTGATGGCCGACCTGAAGCCGGGCGATCATGCCATCTTCATCGTCGCCAACGGCCTGGCCTCGTTCAAGGGCTCCGGCTTCGTGCGCGGCGGCATCTACGATCGCATCCAGGTGGAGCAAGACGTGGCGAGCTTCACCTTCCGAGATACCGACTACCGCAACCTTTATCGCATCGAGGCGGCGGGCGCGCCGCGGTTCCGTGAATCGGGCATCTTCATCCTACACGGCGCCGAATTCAGCGCCGCCTACCCGTGGCGCCTCGCCTTTCTCGCCAACAAGGTCGACCGGCAAAGCGGCGCGAAGAGCTTCGTCAGCTTCGACCGCGAATACTGGCTGCCAGCACGCTACCTGGAAGACGGCCGGCCGGTGGTGGAAAAACCGGAAGCGGCCTGGTTCGCGATCTGGAAAGCCAAGAAGATCGAGATCGCGGTGTTCATCCTGCTGCTCGCGGCGACGGCGACGGTCTATGCGTTGCGCGACCAGCTCGTGCGCCGTTCCACGCGCAAGGACAAGCGCTGGGTGTCGTACCCCAAGTACGTGCTGTGGAGCGCCAGCATCTTTTTCGTCGGATTCTATTCCATGGCGCAGCCAAGCATCACCCACGTGCTGACCTGGTTTCACTCGCTGGTGTTCCAGTGGAAGTGGGAGCTGTTCCTGTCCGACCCGATCGTCTTCATCTTCTGGTGGTTCCTCATCCTCACCACGTTCGTCTGGGGGCGGGGGCTCTTCTGCGGCTGGCTGTGCCCGTTCGGCTCGCTGTCCGAGATCGCCTACAAGCTGGCGCGCGCGACTCCGCTCAAGCGCTTCCAGTTCCAACCCCCGCTGAAGCTGCACAACCGGCTCAAATGGATCAAATACTGGATTCTCGCCGGGTTGGTCGCCGTATCGTTCTACTCGATGGGCGCGGCAGAGAAGCTGGCCGAGGTGGAGCCGTTCAAGACCACGTTCCTGGTTGGCGTATGGAACCGGTCGTGGCCGTTCATGCTGTACTGGATCGCGTTGTTCAGCGTGTCGCTCTTCACCGAGCGGCCGTTCTGCAAGTATCTGTGCGCGCTTGGCGCCGGGCTCGCGATGCCCACCACGTTCCGCTGGTTCGGCTTGAAGCGCAAGGCGGAGTGCACGACCTGCCATGCCTGTCAGGCCGGTTGCGGCCCCCAGGCGATCGACGACCAAGGCGCGATCGACCAGCGCGAATGCCTGCTGTGCCTGGACTGTCAGATTCTCTACTATGACCCGCATGCCTGCCCGCCGCTGGTACAGGAGCGCAAGCGCCGCACGAAAGGCGGGCTGCCGCTGACGCCGATCGGGGCGGACGGTTACTACATCCCGATCAAACCGGTGGCGAGTCTCGGCGCGCAGTCCCGGTGATCACGCCAAGAGAACTTCCATGAGCGACGCCGACGAGACGACCCCGGTTTTCCCCCACTACGCCCAGCGCGAGAATCTGCTGGCGTGGGTGGCGAGCGACATCTGGGATCACCTGTGGCCGTGGAGCCGGCGCGGTTTTCGTCGCCAGCGCTTCCTGCTGGCTTTGAGCGTCGCCGCCGCCGTGGTGATCGCGATCGTCTGGCTGCTCGGCGCCGCGGGTCGCATCGGGGCACCCGTGGTGATCGCCTGGTGGGTCGGCTGGAGCGTGTTCGAGGTCATGGTGCGCATGCAATCCAAGCCCTATGTCAAGGACGGCCCGTGGTGGGGCCGCAGCTACCGGACCGCGAACTTGATGGACATGATCTGCTACGTGTCCTTCAAGAACGTGCTGCTCGGCAGCCTGCTCTACATCGCGATGCGCCTGCTCGGCGTACTCGATCTGCTGCAGAGCATGCCGTCGCTGCGCTGGTTGTACCAATGAGCGCGCACCGCGCCTTGAGCCTGGCCGCGCTGTATCTGGCGGCCACGGCCGCCGGCGCGGCCGAGCATCTGGTGCGTCCCGGCGCGTCCATTGCGGCGGCGATCGAGGTCGCGCAGCCCGGCGACACGGTGAAAGTCGAGCGCGGCTACTACGAGGAGCGTCTCGTCATCGACAAGCCGCTGTCGCTCATCGGCGTGAATCGGCCGACCCTGAGCGGTGGCAACACCGGCAACGTGATCCGGGTGAAAGCGACGGATGTACTCATCGCAGGACTGATCATCCGCGACAGCGGCGCGGACCTCGGTGCGCAGAACGCCGGCGTCTACGTCGAGCCCGGCTCCGATCGTCTCGTCGTCCGCGACAACGATCTCGCGTACAACCTCTTCGGCATCTGGCTGCACAAGGTGAAGGACGTTCAGGTGAGCGGCAACCTCATCGCGGGGAAACGCGATCTGGCCTCGGCGCAGCGCGGAAACGGCATCCAGCTCTACAACACGACCGGTGCACGCATCGTCGACAACAACATCAGCTTTTCGCGCGACGGCATCTACGTCGACGTCTCGCACCATGCGGTGTTTCGTGGCAACCGCATCCATCATCTGCGCTACGGCACGCACTATATGAACTCCTACCACAATCTGTGGGAGGATAACGAGTCGTACCTGAATCGCGGTGGCCTCGCTCTGATGGAGGTGCGCAACCAGGTGGTGCGGAACAATCGCGCCTGGGGCAACACGGACCACGGCATCATGCTGCGCACGATTCAGGATTCGCTGGTCGAGAACAACGTGGTGGCCGGCAACAGCCGTGGTTTCTTCATCTACGACGCGGAGTACAACACCCTCCGGAACAATCTGGTCATCGGCAACCGCGTCGGTGTGCATCTGTGGGCGGGGTCGATTCACAACGACGTGGAAGGCAACGACTTCGTCCAGAACCACAACCAGATCCGCTACGTGGCCTCGCGCGACGAGGAATGGGGGAAGCAGCGGGGTAACTACTGGAGCAACTACGCAGGCTGGGACGCGGACGCCAACGGCATCGGCGACGTGCCCTACGAGGCGAACGACGTGATCGATCGTCTCGCCTGGAAGCATCCGCTGGTGAAGCTGCTGCTGCACAGCCCGGCGGTGCAGACCTTGCGCATGATCTCCCGGCAGTTTCCGCTGCTGCGCAGCCCGAGCGTGATCGACAGGCAACCGCGCATGCGGCCGTTCAACTCCGACTGGAGCACGTGGATTGGTCTGCAGCGTCATTGAGGTGCGCGGCATCGCCAAGCACTTTGGACAGACGCGCGCCGTGGATGGCGTCGATCTGACGGTGCGCGAAGGCGAGCTGCTGGGGCTCATCGGGCACAACGGCGCGGGCAAGACGACCCTGCTCAAGCTGATGCTGGGATTGCTGCCCGCGACCGCCGGCGACATCCGCATCCGCGGCGAGCCGGTGCGCGGCGAGGCCTTTCGCCGGGTGCGCCGCCAGATCGGCTATCTGCCGGAGAGCGTCGCGCTCTACGACCATCTCACCGGGCTCGAAACGATGCGGTTCTTCGCCAGGCTGAAGGGCGCCGACAAAGCATCGTGCCCGGCGCTGCTGGACCGCGTCGGGCTCGCCGCCGCCGCGCGCCGCCCGGTGGGGGAATACTCCAAGGGGATGAAGCAGCGGCTCGCGTTCGCCCAGGCGCTGCTCGGATCACCGCGCATCCTGTTCCTCGACGAGCCCACGAACGGCCTCGACCCGCAGGGCATCCGCGAGTTCTATGAGATCGTGCGCGCGCTGCGCGAGAGCGGGACAACCGCCCTCCTGAGCTCGCACATCCTCGCGGAGATCCAGCAGCGCGTCGACCGCCTGGCGCTGATGGACGCCGGCCGGATCCGGGCGCTCGGCACGGTGCAGGGGCTGCGCGAGGCGCTGAACCTCCCGCTCGCGATCCAGGTGACGCTGCACAACGGCGCGGAAGGCGCCTTGCGCCGCGTGCTGCCTGGCACCGAGATCATCCGGGTGGCGGGCTCGATCGCTCACCTGCGCTGCGCGCGCACGCAGAAGATGCACGTGCTCAACGCGCTTTCCGGTCTCGGGCAAGAGATCGTCGACATTCACATCGAGGAGCCTTCGCTGGAGGAGGTCTTCCTCGGCTACACCGACCGCGCGACATGATCGCCAACCTCGAGTTCGGCCAGATCGGCGTCATCGCCGGCAAGGAATTCTGGGACCGCATCCGCAACCGCTGGGTGCTGGCGGTGGCTGCGGTGTTCACCGTCTTCGCGCTGGTGATCGCCTACCTGGGGGCGGCGCAGCAGGGTGCCGTCGGCTTTCGCGGCATCGACGCGACGATCGCGAACCTGGTCAGCCTGGTCATCTATCTGGTGCCGCTGATCGCGCTCATCCTCGGCTACGACGCCATCGTCGGAGAGCGCGACAAGGGGTCGCTGGAACTGCTGCTGTCGCTGCCCATCACCCGCATCGAACTGCTCCTCGGTAAGTATCTCGGTCTCGCCATGGCGCTCGCCTTCTCGACGCTGGCCGGGTTCGGACTGGCCGGCATCGTGCTGTCGCGCAAGATCGGCCTCGCCGCGCTGTATCAGTACGCGGCGTTCCTCGCGACGGCGCTACTCCTCGGATGGGCGTTCCTGAGCCTGGCCGTCATGGTCTCGGTGCTGGCGGCGGACCGGATGCGCGCAAGCGGCATCGCCATCGCCGTGTGGTTCTTCTATGTCCTGATCTACGACCTCCTGTTGCTCGGCCTGCTGGTCGCGACCGAAGGCAGGTGGAACCTCGGGTTCTTCCCGCTTCTGCTCCTGCTGAGCCCCGCCGACATCTTTCGCATCCTCAACGTCTTCGGGTTCGAAGACGTGCAGCGGCTCTACGGTCTGGCGACGGTTTTTCCGGAAGCGCTCGCGAATCCCTGGCTCATGGTCGGCGCGATGATGCTCTGGATCGTCGCACCGCT
>JBDHRV010000222.1:0-3757 GCA_039807745.1 Burkholderiales bacterium | reverse complement strand
CTGAATTTCCTCGGCATCCTCGCCAACCGCTTCAACTACCATTCGGCGCAGCAACGCGCCGCGCTGCCGGCGCTGCTAGCGCGATTCGAGCAGCACGTGCTCGAGGCCAAGCTCGCCACGCGCTCCAGCATCGCCGAGACCAACCGCGCCGGGGTCCCGGTGTGGAAGCTCTCGAAGAGCGCCGCGCGTGAGGCGGCGCTGGAAATGCGCAGGGTGCTCGATCTGCTGCGCGACCGGATGAGCGCGCAGGAGGGGGTGCATGAATCTTGACCTGTCGGGACTCGATGCGCTGGCCGCGGGCGGCTTGTTCACCGGGGCAGCCCCTGGCAAGGCGTTCGATCTGGCGCTCGACGCGATCGACTTCGACCCCGAGCAGCCGCGCGGGCGCATCGACGAGGCGCGCCTGGCCGAGCTCGCCGACAGCATCCGACAGCACGGCGTGCTGCAGGCGATTTCGGTGCGTCCGCATCCGAGTAGCGCAGGCCGCTACGTGGTGAATTTCGGTGAACGGCGGGTACGAGCGAGCCGCCTCGCGCAGCGGGTCACCATACCGGCGGTGATCGAAGCTCATGGGGATCCGTACACGCAGGCGATCGAGAACCTGCAGCGTGAGGATCTGTCGCCGCTGGATCTCGCGCGCTTCATCGCGCGACGCGAGCAGGACGGGGACAGCCGGGCGACGATCGCGCGCAAGCTCGGCAAGCCGCGCTCCTTCATCAGCGAGATCGCGTCGCTGGGGCAGGCCCCGGCGCCGGTGCGCGCGCTGTGCGAGAGCGGCCGCTGCAGCGACGTGCGCACGCTCTATACCCTGGCGCGCGCCTGCCGCGACAACGCGCCGGGGATCGCGACGCTGCTCTCGAATGAGGGCCCCATCACGCGCGAGCGGGCCGAGGCGGCCGCGAAGGGCGAGGTGCTGGGCCCGCCTACAGCGAAGCGAACCGGCGCCGGGCGGGTTAGGCGCAGGTCGGCGCGGGCGTTGCAGGTGGCGCTCGACGGGCGCACCGGAGAACTCGACTGGACCGAGCCACCGTCGCCGACATCGGCGCGGGTGAGGTTCGAGGACGGGACGTTCGAGACGATCGAGCTGCCGCGGCTGCAGCTCATCGCCTGGGCAGCCCCCGAATGAAGGGGCGGCCCATGCTCGAATCGGACAGGTTTACGCGGTGCGCCGCGCGGCTGAGCGGGGGCCTGTTTACGGTCGCATGGCGCGCGCTGTGCATCGTGATCTTTGCGAGCCTCGCCATTCTCGAGCCCCTCGTTCGCGTGGTGCTTTCCACGCTTGCCACGGTGGGGCTGCTGATGACGCTCATCGTCGGTGTGCTCGGGCGCGCGGCCCACTTTCCCACGGTGTTCATGTTCTGCATGTCAATCGGCTGCTTCCTGCTGCTCGCGCTCTATTACTGGATCCTGAGTTGTTTCGGAGAACTGGGTGATGAACACCGTGACCGCTGAACTGCTGGAGAGAATCGCGCGCACGCGCCGCTTCTCGGCCCAGACCCTGGACATCGCGAAACGGCTTTTCCTGTTCAACGATCCTCCCCGAAAACTCGCCGCCGAGTACGGCGTGAACCTGGCCCGCATCTACGCCATCCGCGATACGGTCTCGCAGGCGGCCCAGGAACAGCGCGTGCCCCCCGGTTGGGAGGAAGTCACGCTGATCGCCCCGAAGGAGTTGATCGGCGAATTCCGTCAGCGCATCGCGGAAGCGCAGGCGCAGTTCCAGCAGGGCGCCGAGGTCGGTTTCCCCAAACCCGCTCCGGCAAGCAATCCGCCCGGGAGCACCGGCGGTAAGAAACACGATAGGCGTGTGCCGCAGGTCGCGGACCGAAAAGGAAAAATCTGACGACGGAACAGCAGGCAAGCGAGAGTGAGCTCCGGTCAATGATCCTCATAGAGATGCGTCACGGCCCAGTGCAGGTGATGACGCTTGCCCGGGTGGGCCAAAACCACAGTCGCCCGGCAGCCTCGCCAGCAAGGGGCGCGAGTAGCCAAGTTGTACAGTGCGAAGCGGCCACCGCAGACCGGTGGGACCATATGGCCACGGCTGTCCAGTAGTGAGGATAGTCCAGCGTGTTCATGCCCCGCTTTATCCGGATGCGCGACGCACCGGCCTATCTGGGCATGGACCGGCGCACTTTCAACGCCAGGGTGCGCCCGCTCCTGACCGAGATCCCGATTGCAGGCCGGGGTATCGCATTCGACCGGGTTGACCTCGATTCCTGGGCCGACCAATATAAGATCACCATCGGGAAAGCACCCACGCGAACTGGCGAAGCTCAGGGCCTCGACCAACCATCGCCGGTAGGAGTTCAACCATGCCCAGCCGCAAGGGTCTCGCGGGTCTCGTACTCATCAACGGCATTTGGCACATCGACAAGCTCATCGCAGGCTACGGCCGACTTTGCGAATCGACTAAAGCACGCAGCCGGAAGGAGGCCGAAACCCGCCTGATCGCGCGGCTTGCCGATATTGAAACCGAGAAGAAAAGACTCGAGGCGAACGGAGGGGTGCCACGTCGTGGATTCGAGGAGGCAGCCTTGCGCTACGTCGAGGACAACAAGCACCTCGCCTCCATCGACGACGTAATCTTGCACCTTACGCTCACCGCCGATTTCGTGAACCATCTGCCACTCGACCAGGTTCACGACGGCACTCTCAAGCCCTTCATCGACAAGCGGCGCGCGGACGGCGTGAAGGCGAGCACGATTAACCATTCTCTCGAGGTGGTGCGCCGGGTCTTGAACGCCGCCGCTCGACGTTACCGGCATAATCTCGCGGACGGATCAAGCCGGACGTGGCTTGCCACGCCGCCGCTCATCACCATGCTCCCGGAGGAGGACTCGCGCAACCCTTACCCACTGTCCTGGGAAGAGCAGGACTACCTGCTACGCGAACTGCCGGCGCACCTCCAGCGCATGGTGCTGTTCAAGGTCAACACTGGGACCCGCGAGCAGGAGGTCTGCGCGCTGCGCTGGAACTGGGAAGTGAAGGTGCCGGAACTAGGCGCGAGCGTCTTCGTGGTGCCCAAAGAGTTCGTGAAGAACCGCGAGGACCGGCTCATCGTTCTGAACAAGGTTGCCGCCTCGGTGATCGAGCAATGCCGCGGGCATCATCCCGAGTTCGTTTTCGTGTACCGGAAGAACGTCGATCGACACAATTTTCAAGGGATGCATCGCCGGGATTACACGTCTGCCGCGCCCGCTCCGGTTGACCGGATAAACAACACGTCCTGGCAGGGTGCGCGTACGCGCGCGGCGAACAAGCTCGCGAAGGATCGCGGCGAGCCGGTGAACGAAGCTTTCGCGTCAGTACGCGTTCATGACCTGAAGCACACGTTCGGCCGCCGGTTGCGTGCTGCCGGCGTTCCAGAAGAGACCCGCAAAGTACTTCTCGGACACACCAACGGCGACATCACGACGCACTACTCGGCGCCGGAGATCACCGAATTGATCCAGGCCGCAAACCTTGTCTGCAGCGCCGGCCGTCAGGCACCAACACTCACGGTGCTGCGCGCTCGAACGTCATAACCCACAAGTACCTTACCTGCTCGGGACGCCGCATTCTGCGACCCAAATCTAGCCTCTTCGGGGCACGATTCCCGAAAAAGTCCCGAGCACAGTATTGCGCGCAAGAAAGAAGCCACCGTGTCGTGGCTTAACTCTTTGTATGTACTGTATAACTTGGCGCGCCCGGCAGGATTCGAACCCACGACCCCCTGGTTCGTAGCCAGGTACTCTATCCAACTGAGCTACGGGCG
>JBDHRV010000221.1:0-3765 GCA_039807745.1 Burkholderiales bacterium | reverse complement strand
AACTCCCCGACACGGAGCTTCTTCCTGAGACGACGGCTACGCTCTTTCGTCAGAGAGATCATGCACCTATTAGACCGCACGGGCGCCGATCGAGAGGATGAGAAGCGATGCATCGGTCGACTGCTCGAAGCGGTCTACCCGCTGGTGCTCGCTGCGAAGCAATGCGGCGATCTGCGCCGTTCCCGCGTTGCCGACATCGAGCCAGACGACCTTCGGAGGGAAACCTTCAACGAAGCTGCGTTCTCGGAAATCGGTGTCCTTGGAGGCAATCGCGAAACCCTGAGTACGGGCGTACTCCCAGATCACAGAATCGGGCGCCCCACGCATATCGACCTCCCTGACGTGAGTGCTGCCGGGGTACTCGAAAGCCAACGCCGACACTAGCGCGGGACTCAGATTCTCGTCGAAGAGAATCTTCACGCCACGGAGTTCGCCAAGCGTCGCTCACGAGCGGCAGCAAACCCGAGGCAGGCAAGGATATCGTCGCGTGTGAGGTCCGGGAAATCGACCAGGATCTGGTCCTCGGTCATCCCACCGGCAAGGTACTCCAGCACGTCGTAAACGGTAATCCGCGTGCCCTTGATGCACGGCTTGCCGCTGCGCACGGCAGGATTCACGGAAATCCGCTCTTGCCAGCTCATGCTCGTCATTCTATACGGCCTCATCGTCGCTCTTCGCGTGGCTCGCGTGTTGGTCCATGGGCCCCTCTTAGGCAAGGCAAGATTCCTGCGCTACTGTGTCGTTGCCAAATGTCGTACCTGACCCAGCAATTCTCCTCCCAGCGTGCAGTCAGGCGGTTGCGTTCCTGAGCGCACTTCTAGCTTCTTGAAGTACAGAAACTTCGTTCCATGCAATCGCCGCGAACGGCATTGAGCCGTCGACGCGAAGGGCGAGCTCTTGAAAGTCGTGGTTTGTGTCTGACGCCACGCATACCCACCATTGAGCCCCGCCATACATGATGCCGTAGCAGCGGCGGCCACCAAATCTGCTCGCCTGCGCTTTGGAGACTATCCGCACGACGCGCCTTGTCTCATGGTGAACTACGGCATGCCCGAAGATCGGATACTGTTCGCCTCGGCCAGGGTCTCGAGACAGCAACATACGGCGCATTCGCTCTTGGTGCGGACCAAGTGATACTTCTGCGAAAGTCGGCAGGGAACTGACCCCAGCTCGGAAAAGCACGCTCAGGTGGAATAGCTTGAAGGGCGCGTAGTCAACCTTGATCCAGCGCACATCTTCCGTGAACCAGGGGTCGAGCAATGGACAGCTTTGGACCCACGACTCGCGACACGGCTTTTCGAAGTGTTCATTGAAGTGTTGCTCGCACGCTTCGCAGAAAAGGCGCTCACGAATCCCCTTGTGGAGAACTTTCCGACCTTTCGAGCCGCGACCATGAATCCCTATCATCTGGTGGTTCGCGTTATAGAGACCATCGTAAAGGAACTCGGGCACGATGTGAGAATTGCGAAATAGGAGATCTTGGTGACAAAATTGGCAACGAGGCATAAGCCATCCAAGGGGTAAAGCGACAAAGTGTGGATATAGTACCAGTTGTTGAGCTGCACGTTCAGCACTGCGCTACGCCACCTGCGCCAGCGGTACCACGATCTCCACGGCCTCGAACGGCACCGAGATGCTGCCGTCTTCCGAGCGTTCTATGAGCCCCAGTTCTTCGAGGCGTGTCGTGTCGGTGTGAACGTTCGAGTAGTTGCGTTCGGCCGCCTTGGCAAGCGCGTAGACGCTGCACGGACCCACTTGGCGCAAGGTGCCGAGCAGGTCCAGGCGTGCCGGCGTCAGTTCCGCAAACAGAGACCGCGCGGACTCAAAGCTCAACCGAAAGTCCGGGGCAACCCCCTGCCGCGCGGCTGCAAGCTGCTCTGTCGCGGCCCGGAACACTGAGCCCCTGCGGGATACTTCGATGATTGCCTTCATGGTTGCCCCCACTGCTCGACGTCGGATTGGAAGTCTTCAAGCAGTTTTTCGATCGACGTGAAGACGTAACCGTACTCCTGCTCGCCCAAGTGCCGGTGATCGCCCTTTCCGCGTTCATTGTCGTACCGCACCCGGCTCACGCCTGCCGCACCGTAGTACAGCCGGTACTTGAAGCGGTGCGAACTTGGCGGTAGCGAGTCGGGAAGCTCCCAGATCACGATCTCGACTATGGAACCGTCGTCGCGGATTTCCTTCGCGTGTGCCAGCAGCGTGGCGCGCATATATTGCATCGTAGCAATATAGTAGCCCGATGTCTATCGGACATGACTCGACGGGGCCACGCTGCGCCGCTGTTGTACACTCCGGCTCGTCGCGCTGTGCCGCCGCGGCCACCCTATACGCCATATGTCGAGCACGCAGACCACCCTCTCATCGCCCCCTTACCGGCGCGTGCGCTTCGCACCTTCGCTGCGCCGCGTCTGCGTCGCTGCTCTCCTGACCCTTTGCGGAATCCTTCTACCCGCCACCCTCCATGCCGCCGACCCCACTCCGCTCGAAACGCGCGAGATCGCGCCCGGTGTTTTCCTCCACTCGGGCGTCCAGGAGGACATGACGCCGCAGAACTTCGGCGGCATCGCCAACATCGGTTTCGTGGTCGGGGAGAAGTGCGTCGCGGTGATCGACAGCGGCGGCACGAAGCTGCTGGGCGATGCGCTGCGGCAGGCGGTGACGGCGAGGACCGACAAGCCGGTCTGCTACGTGATCAACTCCCACGTCCACCCGGATCACATCTTCGGCAACGCGGCCTTCGCGGCCGACCAACCCACCTACGTCGGACATCACAAGCTACCCGCGGCGATGGCCACCCGCGGCCCGGTGTACGCGAATGCTCTCGACCGGAATCTGGGGGCCACGGCAGCGGGCAGCACGATCGTCCCGCCCACCCTCGTCGTGCAGGATCGCCTCGACCTCGACCTCGGCGGGCGGACCCTGCAATTGCGGGCGTGGCCGACCGCCCACACGGACAACGACCTCACGGTCTACGACCCGAAAACGGGCACGCTGTGGACGGGCGATCTCCTGTTCGTCGGCCACGTCCCGGTAGTCGATGGCAGCATCCGCGGCTGGCTCGACGTGATCGCGCAAATGAAGGCGCTGCCGGCGGAACGGGTGGTCGCGGGACACGGTCTGATCGAGAACGGATGGCGCGATGCGTTCGCCCGTCAGGAAGCGTATCTGCGCCTGATCCTCGACGAGACGCGCGCAGCCTTGAAGAAGGGGCGGACGATCCAGCAGGCGATCGCGACGGTGGGCGAATCGGAGCGGAGCAAGTGGCTCCTGTTCGATCTCTTCCACAAGCGCAACGTGACGGCGGTGTACTCGGAAGTGGAATGGGAAGATTGATGCGACGAGGAGCAACCCGATGATCGAGCGACTACTGGCCGTGGTGCTGCTGGGGCTCTTGCCCGCGCTGCCGTTACTGGCGGCCGAGCCGGCGCAGAAGGCGGGTAACTGGGAGCTGGTGCGAGCTAGCCTGTTCGGCGATCGCGCGATCACCGAGAACGAAGGCAAGGTGGTCCTGATCGAGTTGCCCGACCGGGCCGAGGACGCCGCCATCGTGCCCCTCGCGATCAAGACCCGGGTCACGCAGGCGCCGGATCGCTACATTCGCAAGGTGTATCTCGTCATCGACAAGAATCCCTCCCCTGTCGGTGCGGTCTTCACCTTCACGCCCGACAGCGGCCGCGCCGACATCGACACGCGGATTCGCATCGAGGAATACACGACGGTGCGGGCGATCGCCGAGATGAACGACGGGTCGCTGCACATGGC
>JBDHRV010000220.1:0-3773 GCA_039807745.1 Burkholderiales bacterium | reverse complement strand
CCGGTTCGCCACTTTGGCGTGATTCTGACGATGAGCGAATGGTCTGCGCTATTCAGCGCAGCAAGCGCTGGCCGCGTGCAATGTAGTCGGCCATTTCGGCGGGTGGCACCATGGCGCCGCCCGTGGCCCAGACGAGGTGGGTCGCTTGCGCGAGTTGGCGCGGGCCCAGGTGCATGCGAGCCAGGTATTCGGGGTGCGCCAGCACGCGCTGCGGGCCCGGAAATCCAGCGGCCGCCGAAGGTTCGATGGCGATGCCTTCGCTCGCGTGCAGCATCGCAATCAGCCGATAGAGGGCGTCGTCGGTCATGGTGTAGTAGCCATCGAGCAGGCGCTGCATGCGGCGCCCGACGAAGCCCGACGGCCGCCCCACCGCCAGGCCATCGGCCGCCGTGATGTTGTCGATGCCAAAGTCCTGCACGCTCACTTGCTCGTGCTGCCCGGTGTAGACGCCCAGCAGCATGCACGGTGCATGCGTCGGCTCGGCAAAAATGCAGTGCACGGCGTCGCCGAAAACGGTTTTCAGGCCGAATGCGACACCGCCGGGGCCGCCGCCCACGCCGCAGGGCAGATAAACGAACAGCGGCCGGTCGGCGCCGACGCGCACATCGAGCGCCTGCAACTGGCCGGCCAGGCGCCGGCCGGCCACGGCGTAGCCCAGAAACAGGCTTTGCGAATTTTCGTCGTCGACGAAATAAGCCAGCGGATCGCCCGCGGCTTCGGCGCGGCCTTTGGCCACCGCGACCGAATAGTCCGAGTCGTATTCGACCACCGTCACGCCGTGCGCGCGCAGCTTGTCCTTCTTCCACTGGCGCGCGTCGGCCGACATGTGCACGCTGGCCTGAAAGCCGAGCGCGGCGCTCATGATGCCGATCGACAGGCCCAGGTTGCCGGTCGATCCCACCGCCACCCTGTGACGGGCGAAAAAGTCGCGCATTTTGGGCGTGGCGAACTGGCGGTAGTCGCCGTCCTCGCCAATGAGGCCGGTGCCCAGCGCCAGATCTTCGGCGTGCTTGAGCACTTCGTAAATGCCGCCGCGCGCCTTGATCGAGCCGCTGATGGGCAGCTGGCTGTCGAGCTTGACCCAGAGCTGGCCCGGAATTTCGGCTTTGGCGGCATCCGCCAGCGCGCGCTGCATGGCGGGCGCGGCGACGATGGGCGACTCGATGATGCCGCCGGTGGCGCGCGTTTGCTCGAAATTCTCGGACAAGTACGGCGCGAAGCGGTGCAGCCGGTCGGCCGCATCATCGATGTCAGCCCGCGTCAAGCCGACGTCGGCCAGCGCCTCGGCCGCAGGCGCTACGGCGGGGTTGAACCAGGCCACTTCCTCCAGCGCGCGCAGATCAGCGATCAGCGGGAATTCAGCGACCCAGCTCTGCAAGGGTTTGCCGGCAATGATGAGGCTCACGACGTGCTCCTTCAAATGACGAGGTGGTGGAGTTGGAGTTGACCCGGTTTCGTGGATCGGTTGGCGCCTGGTTCTCAACACAGGGGTGGCGAGGCGTCGAATCGGGTGCGGCGTGGAGCGAGTTTTTCCCCGGAGTTTCCCCGCACCGGGGGAAGAAGGGAGCAAGTGATTGTTCGATGGGGAGGGCATGGTAGGCGCGATTGGATTCGAACCAACGACCCCCACCATGTCAAGGTGGTGCTCTAACCAGCTGAGCTACGCGCCTGCAAGGGTCGCAAGTGTATAGAAAACGCGGGGCACGTTCAATTTCACGTGCCTAACTCCGCTGCGCACGGGTGACCCCCGAAACTTCCCGGATGAGACCCAGCACCCGGGTGAGCTGATCCACCCCTTCGACCTCCACGGTGAAACCCATGGCGGCGAAGTCGCCCCGGCTCAGGGTGTCGGTCGCGGTGACGTTGATACGCTCGCGCGACAGGATTTCCGAGATATCGCGCAGGAGTCCCTGACGATCGCGCGCCTCGATGCGAATATCGATGGGAAAGTGCTGGCCCTCGGTGCGCCCCCACTCGGCCTCGATCATGCGCTCGTCCGGCATCGAGCGCAGGTTGCGGCAGTCGCGCCGATGCACCGTGACACCGCGCCCCCGGGTGACGAAGCCGATGATCTCGTCCGGCGGCGCCGGCTTGCAGCACTTTCCGAGCGCGGTGAGCAGATTTTCCACCCCCACGACCAGCACGCCGCCGCCTTTCCCCGTCGCACGGGCGCGTCCCGGGACGATGGACGCCTCGTCCTGCACTTTCGGTTCGGTCTCGCCCCGCAGCGCGACCTGGAGCTGACGCACCCCGACCTCGCCGCGTCCCACCGCGATGAGACAGTCCTCGATCTTCCCGAAGCCGAGCCGCTGTGCGAGTTCCTCCAGGGCGGGCAGCGCCACTCCGATGCGATGTGCCTCGCGCTCCACCGTGGCGCGTCCGAGGGTAACAGCGGCCTGCACGTTCTGGCTGTTGAACCACTGGCGGACCTTGGAGCGCGCGCGCGGGCTCGCGATATAGCGCAGCAGCGGGTTCAGCCAGTCGCGCGAGGGACCGCCGGACTTGGCGGAGACGATCTCCACCCGCTGCCCGTTTGTGAGCACGTAGTTCAACGGCACCATGGCACCGTCGACCTTGGCGCCACGGCAGCGATGGCCGAGCTCCGTATGCACGTGGTAGGCGAAATCGACCGGGGTGGCGCCGCGCGGCAGCGCAATCACCTGTCCCTGGGGCGTGAACACGTAGACGGTGTCGCGAAAGAGCTCGGTCTTGAACTGCTCCGCGATCTCGGCGGAATCGGGAACTTCGTCCGGCCATTCGAGTATCTGGCGCAGCCACGCGATCTTCTCGTCGTAGGACGAGTCGCGCCCCCCGCCGCCCTCCTTGTAGCGCCAATGCGCGGCGACCCCCAGCTCGGCGTGCCGGTGCATTTCCTGAGTGCGGATCTGCACCTCCAGCACGCGGCCGTCGGGACCGATGACCGCGGTATGCAGCGAGCGGTAGCCGTTCGGCTTTGGCTTCGCGATGTAGTCGTCGAACTCCTTCGGCAGCGGCGTCCAGAGATTGTGCACGGTGCCGAGCACCGCGTAGCAATCCCGTACTTCCGGCACCAGCACCCGCACCGCGCGGGCGTCGTAGATCTCCGCAAAGTCGACCGACTTGTGCCGCATCTTCTTCCAGATGCTGTAGATATGCTTGGGCCGGCCGCTGATGTCGCCTGCGATGCCCGCTGCGGCGAGCTCGCGCTTCAGGAGCGCGATCGCTTCATCGATGTAGCGCTCCCGATCGACGCGCTTCTCGTCGAGCTGGCGCGCCACCTTCTTGTAGACATCGGGCTCCAGGATACGGAAGGAGAGATCCTCGAGCTCCCACTTGAACTGCCAGACGCCGAGCCGGTTGGCGAGCGGCGCGAGGAGATCGAGGGTTTCGCGCGCGGCTGCGTGACGGCGTGCTTCCGCGTCGGACTTGACCAGGAAGCGCAGGCGCTGGGTCTGCTCCGCGAGTCTGATGAGGACCACACGGATGTCCTGCACCATCGCGAGGAGCATCTTGCGCAGCGCCTCGAGTTGCGTGCCGTCATGGCGGCTCGCACCGGGCGCGACACCGCCGGTCAGAGCCTGGATCTGGCTCATGCGGGCCACGCCATCGACCAGGCTCGCCACGTCCGGGCCGACGGCCTCCCGCAGCGTCTCGTGGCTTCGCGCAAGAAAGTCGGGCAGGTCGTGCAACAGGGCAGCGGCGACCGCACTCCCCGTCAACGGCAGACCGGTCAGCACGCTCGCGGTGCCGACGGCGTGAGCGAATGCCGGCTCGCCGTCGGCGGTTTCCCGTCC
>JBDHRV010000045.1:0-23188 GCA_039807745.1 Burkholderiales bacterium | reverse complement strand
TTCGCCGGCGGCGGCGGTCCGGCGGCGGCGATCGTGAATACCGGCGGCGAGGAGGACGAGTTCGTGCTGCTGGGACGCGAGCTCCGCCCCGGCGTGACGCTGCAGAGCGTACACCCCACCCACATCGTCGTCGCTCGCGACGGTGGGTCGCATCGTGTCGAGTTGGATCCGGTCAGGAGCGAAGCGTCACACTCTCCGGATGCGATGCGTGCGACCGAGCAACGGGCGGTGCGGGTGCGACGCCCGCCGGTAGCCGACACCGCGCCGGAACCCGAGCCGGCGCCCGTCGCGCCCACCGAGCCGGAGTCTTCGACACCGCTCGCAGCCCCCATGCCGCAGTCCGATGCCGGCCCCGATATCCGCGCCGCCTAATCCACGACTCGTCCCATGCGTCCATCGCAACGCTCCAGATTCATCGCCCTCGCGGTAGCAACCGCACTGTTGGTCGGTGCAGCCGGCGGTCCATATGCCGCCGACGTGACGGCGCGGCCGGTGGCGGCAAGCGACGACCAGGCGGTCACGCTCAACTTCGTGAACGCCGATCTTCCCGCCGTGATCAAGGCCGCGGCGGAGATCACCGGGCGCGACGTGCTGATCGATCCGCGCGTCACCGGCGCGGTCACGATCATCACCCCGAAGGCGGTGCCGCGCAGCCTGGTGTGGAACATCATGCTGTCGGCAATCCGCGCACAGGGCTTTACGGCGGTGGGCAGCGAATCCGGCGTCGCCCGCATCGTGCCCGAAGCGGACGCCAAGTTCTTCGGCGGTCCGGTCGGGCGCCAGCGCGGCGCCGGCGACCAGATCGTCACCGAGGTGTTCGTGCTGGAGAACGAGCGCGCACAACAGCTCGTGCCGGTGCTGCGCCCGCTCATGTCGCCCAACAATGTGGTCAACGCAGCGCCCGCCGCGAACGCGTTGATCGTCACGGACTACGCCGAGAACCTGGAACGCATCCGCCGTGTGATCGCCGAGGTCGACCGCCCGGCGGCGGGCGAGATCGTCGCGATTCAGTTGAAGCACGCGGCCGCGGCCGACTTCATGCAGATCGTGCAGCGCCTGGTACCGGATGCGGCGAGCACGGCAGCGGCCCAGGGGGCTGCTTCGCGGGTGGCGCTGGCGGTCGATCCGCGTACCAATTCGATCCTCGTCCGGGCCGACAATCCGACGCTTGCCGCGCGCATCCGCTCGCTCGCGGCGACGCTGGATTCACCGTCGAGCCAGCTCGGCAACATCCACGTGGTCTATCTGCGCAACGCCGACGCGACCCGCCTCGCCGACGCGCTGCGCGCGCTGCTCTCCGGCATGCCGAGCCAGTCCGGGGCGACGCAGCCGCAAACAGCCGGGCAGTTCGGTCAGGCGCTGGGGGGGCAGGCCGCAGCGCCGGGCCAGCCGGGCACGCAGCCGCAGGCACAGGCCGCCATGAGCGCGGTGACCACCGGACAGCTCGCGACGCTGCCGCCGATCACGGGCGGCGGCACGCCGGGCGGCGTCACGATCCAGGCCTACCCCGAGCAGAACTCGCTCGTCATCGTCGCGCCCGACCCGGTCTACAACGCCCTGCGCGCCGTGATCGACAAGCTCGACGCGCGCCGCGCGCAGATCTACGTCGAAGCGCTGATCGTCGAGGTCGGGTCGACGCAGGCGGCGGAGTTCGGCGTCCAGTGGCAGGACCTGAACGGGCTGCAGCGCAACGGGACGAGCTTCATCGGCGCCACCAACTTCACCAACGGCCTGAGCCGCGGCATCAACGACGCGAGCCAGTCGCTGCCGGGTCTCGCCCAGGGTCTGAGCCTCGGCGTCGTGAGCGGACCGATCACCGTCGCCGGAAGGCAGATCTTCGACTTGCAGCTGCTGGCGCGTGCGCTGGAAGCGGACTCGCAGGCCAATATCCTCTCGACGCCCAACCTCGTGACGCTGGACAACGAGGAGGCGCGCATCATCGTCGGCCAGAACATCCCGATCACCACCGGCAGCTTCACGCTGACCGGGGCCGGCTCCGGCGTGACGAATCCATTCCAGACCTTTACGCGCCAGGACATCGGCGTCGCGCTGCGGGTGAAGCCGCAGGTGGCGGAAGCCGGTGCGGTCAAGCTCGGCATCTACCAGGAGGTCTCGAGCATCCGCGACGAGAACAACCCGAACGGCATCATCCTCAACAAGCGCGCGCTCGAGTCGCAGGTGGTGGTCGACGACGGCCAGATCATCGTGCTCGGCGGTCTTATCTCCGACGACGTCAACTCGACCGTGCAGTCGGTGCCCGTGCTGGGCAGCATCCCGGTGCTCGGGTGGCTGTTCCGCTATACCACACGGCAGCGGGACAAGACCAATCTCATGGTGTTCCTGCGCCCGGTCGTGATTCGCGATTCCGCCGCGGCGGCGCGCGTCACGGGAGAGCGCTACGACTACATCCGCGACGTTCAGATCGGCCAAAGGCTGCCGCCCAGCCCCCTGCTGCCCGACATGCCGACGCCGCAGTTGCCGCCCTTCAGCGGCGACGCGGGAACGCAAGGTCAGGCCGCGGCGCCGCTTCTCGATCTGCGCCAGCGCCCTGTACAGGACCCCGCGAGCAACTGACCAGCGATGTTGCCAGAGGCATCCCGTTCGCAGGTCGACGCCGTCGAGCCGTCCCAGGCGGACCCGGACTTCGTGCGTCGACTGCCGTATCACTTCGCACGTGCGAACGGCGTCATCGCCGCGCGGCGTCTGCCCGAAGGCGCCGAGATCTGGGTCCGCCCCGAGATCACGACGGCGACGCTCGGCGAGGTGCGGCGCGCGCTGGGCGTGCCTCTCAGACCCGTCGTCCTGCCCGCCGAGGTGTTCAACCTGCGACTCGCCCAGGCCTACACGCGGGAAGAGTCGGGTGCTGCCAGCCTGATCGGCGACATCGAAGAGGCGGCCGACCTCAAGAGTCTCGCCGACGGCCTGCCGGTGGTGACCGACCTCCTGGAGACGGAGGACGACGCGCCGATCATCCGGTTTCTCAACACGCTGCTCACGCAGGCGCTGCGGGAACGCGCCTCCGACATCCATATCGAAGCTTTCGAGGGACGATCGCTCGTCCGCTTCCGCATCGACGGCACGCTGCGCGAAGTGCTGGAGCCGCCGCGCGCGCTGCACGCCGCGCTCGTGTCGCGCGTGAAGGTGATGGCGGAGCTCGACATCGCCGAGAAGCGCCTGCCGCAGGACGGCCGCATCACGCTACGCATCGCCGGGCGCCCGGTCGACGTGCGGGTCTCGACCCTGCCGACCGGGCACGGCGAGCGCGTGGTGCTGCGGCTCCTCGACAAGCAGGCGGGCGTGCTCGATTTCACGTCGCTCGGCATGAGCGACGACACGCGTGACCGCATGGACGGGCTGGTGCGCCAGGCGCACGGCATCGTGCTGGTGACTGGCCCGACCGGCTCGGGCAAATCGACCACGCTCTACGCCGCGCTCTCGCGACTCGACGCCGATCGTCTCAACATCATGACGGTCGAGGATCCGATCGAGTACGACCTCGACGGCATCGGCCAGACGCAGGTCAACGCCGGCATCGACATGAGCTTCGCGCGGGCGCTCCGCGCGATCCTGCGCCAGGATCCGGACGTCGTCATGATCGGCGAGATCCGCGATCTCGAGACCGCACGGATCGCCGTCCAGGCGAGCTTGACCGGCCACCTCGTGCTCGCGACGCTGCACACCAACGATGCGGTGGGCGCGGTCACGCGGCTGATCGACATGGGAATCGAACCGTTCCTGCTCTCTTCCTCGCTCCTGGGCGTGATGGCGCAGCGACTGGTGCGCCGACTGTGCGCGGATTGTCGGCGGCTCGCGCCCGCGAACGCTGCGCAGCGAATGGAGCTTCCCCCCGAACTGCGCGAGCGGCTGCTGCATGAAGCCGTCGGGTGCGCGGCGTGCAAAGGGACGGGATATCGCGGCCGCACCGGGATCTACGAGATGCTCATCGTCGATCGCGAGTGCGCCGAGCTGATCCGCAGCGGTGCGTCGGAGCAAATGCTGCGCGACCACAACGCGCGGCACGGCGTGGTGAGTCTGCGTGCGGACGGCATGCGCTGGATCGCCGCCGGCGAGACCACGCTCGACGAAGTGCTGCGGGTGACCCGCGCCAGCGTCGACGCGCAGTCGTAACGGCCATGTCGGCGTTCAACTACGAGGCGCTGGCAGCGGACGGGCGGGTCAGGCGCGGCGTGCTGGAGTCCGACAGCGCGCGGCAGGCGCGCGCGCAGTTGCGCGAGAAAGGACTCACCCCGCTCGCGGTCGAGGCGATCGCAGAGCAGGGGACGCACAGGATCACCGGCACTTTGGGACGCCGCGGCTTAAGCACGGCCGCGCTCGCGCTCGTCACCCGTCAGCTTGCAACCTTGCTCGGCGCCGGGCTCACCATCGAGCAGACCCTCAATGCGCTGATCGAGCAGGCCGAGACCCAGCGCGAGCGCCAGCTTCTGGCAGCCGTGCGAGGGGACGTGCTGGCCGGGCAATCGCTCGCCCGATCGCTCGCACGCCATCCGTCCACCTTTCCGGAGCTCTATCGCACGCTGGTCGACGCGGGTGAGCGCGCCGGGCGGCTGCCAGACGTCCTGCTGCGGCTCGCGGACTACACCGAGGACAGCGCCGCGCTGCGCGGCAAGGTGTTGCTCGCGTTCGTCTACCCGGCGCTCGTGACGCTGGTCGCGGTCGCGGTGGTGAGCGGCCTGCTCGTTTTCGTCGTGCCGCAGGTGGTGCGCGTCTTCGAGAACAGCCATCAGACGCTGCCGTTCCTCACCCGTGCGCTGATCGCGGTTTCGACGTTCGTGCGCGGCTGGGGTGTTTACGCGCTGGCGGCGCTGGTGGGCGCGGCGCTCCTCGTCCGCGCCGCGCTGCGCGCACCGGCCACGAGAACCCGCTGGCACCGTTTCCTGCTGCGTGTGCCGCTGGTGGGCACGCTGCACAGGAGCCTGAACACGGCACGACTCGCGAGCACGCTCGCGATCCTGGTCGCGAGCCGCGTGCCGCTGCGAACCGCCTTGCGCGCGGGTGAAGGCACCGTCTCGAACCTGCCGATGCGCGCAGCGCTCGCGGTGGCCGGGCAGCGCGTGGAGCAGGGTTCGACGCTCGCCCGTGCGCTCGGCGCGAGCCAGCTTTTTCCCCCGCTCATGGTGCACATGATCGCGAGCGGGGAGGCGAGCGGCAAGCTCGCGGAGATGCTGGAGCGTACCGCGACCCAGCAGTCGCGCGATCTGGAGCGCCGCGTCGGCGTGCTGATGTCGCTGCTCGAGCCGCTGCTGATTCTCGCGATGGGGGCCGTCGTGCTCGTGATCGTGCTCGCGATCCTGCAGCCGATCTTCGAGCTCAACACGATCGTGCGCTACTAGACCGCAAACCCTTCCATGCCGCCGGATCACAGGATCTGATCCGCTGATTCGGATTCGTCCGGACGCCTCCGCCGGCCAGACGACAAGGTCTCAAATGCGTCGCGCGAGCTCCGCGGCCTTGCCGAGATAGGTCGCGGGCGTGAGCGCGAGCAACTGCGCGCGCTCGGCTTCCGGCAGATCGAGACCGCGGATGAAGTCGCGCAGCGCTTCGGGGGCGATGCCGCCCATGCCGCGCGTAAGCGCCTTCAGTTGCTCGTACGGATTCGGCATGCCGTGACGGCGCATCACGGTTTGCACGGCCTCCGCGAGCACGTCCCAGTTGTCGTCGAGATCTTCGGCGAGGCGCACCGGATCGGCCTCGATCTTGGCGAGCCCGCGGGCGAGCGACACGTAGCCGAGCAGACTGTGCCCGAAGGCGACGCCGACGTTGCGCAGGACGGTGGAGTCGGTCAGGTCGCGCTGCCAGCGTGATACCGGCAGCTTTTCGGCGAGATGGCGCAGGAGAGCGTTGGCGACGCCGAGGTTTCCTTCCGAGTTTTCGAAGTCGATCGGATTGACCTTGTGCGGCATGGTCGACGAGCCGACCTCGCCGGCCACCGCGTGCTGCCGGAAGTAACCGAGCGCGATGTAGCCCCACATGTCGCGGTCGAGATCGATCAGGATCGTGTTCACGCGGGCGAGCGCGTCGAAGAGCTCGGCGAGACCGTCGTGCGGCTCGATCTGGATCGTGTAGGGATTGAACTCCAGACCCATCGCCTCGACGAAGCCGCGCGCCAGCGCTTCCCAGTCGACCGCCGGGTACGCTGCGAGATGCGCATTGTAGTTGCCCGTCGCGCCGTTGATCTTGCCACGGATCGGAATCGTCTCGAAGCGCGTGCGGGCTTCGCGCAGGCGGTAGACGAAGTTCGCGATCTCCTTGCCGAGCGTGGTCGGCGTGGCTGGCTGGCCGTGCGTGCGCGCGAGCATCGGCAGGTCCGCATGCGCGTGCGCGAGCTCGACGAGGCGCGCCTGAAGTGCTTCGAGCTGTGCTGCCAGCACGCCCCGCGCATTGCGAACCATCCGTGCGTAGGCGAGGTTGTTGATGTCCTCGGAAGTGCACGCGAAGTGAATGAACCCGGCCGCGCGCTCGAGCTCGCCGTTGCCGGCGACCTTCTCGGTCAGCCAGTACTCGATCGCCTTGACGTCGTGGTTGGTCTGCGCCTCGATCGCCTTCACGCGCTCGGCGTCGCTTTCTGCGAATGCCTCGGCGATGGCAACGAGCGTCGCACGGGCCGCGGTGCTGAAGGGACCGATGCCTTCGATGTCCGCGCGCTCCGCGAGCGTGAGCAGCCAGGCGATCTCGACCGCGACGCGGTGGCGTATCAGACCGAACTCGCTGAGATCGCGCCGCAGCGATTCCAGCTGGCGGGCATAGCGACCGTCGAGCGGAGAGAGCGCGGTGAGCGCTGTAAGGGGAGCTGGCGGCATGCGGGGACACCTTCGAGGCCCGGGGAATCTTAGCACAGCCGGGAGAATCACCTCCCGCGGCGGCAGCGGCAAGTCGCGCGCGCTGGAAGCGCGTACCGTTGGCGATGGTATAATTTTTTCCCCTCCCACGTGGTCATCCGCCATGAAACTGATTGGTACGCAGACCAGTCCGTACACGCGCAAGGTGCGTGTCGTGCTCGCCGAGAAGCGCATCGAGTGCGAGTTCCTGGAAGACGCACCGAGTGACCCCGGTACCCGCGTCCCGCAGTTCAATCCGCTCGGCAAGGTGCCTGTGCTGGTGATGGACGACGGCAGTGCGCTCTACGATTCGCGCGTGATCGTCGAGTATCTGGATTGCGCATCACCGGTGTCGCGGCTGCTGCCGGACATCAACCGGGAGCGGGTGCAGGTCAAGCGCTGGGAAGCCCTCGCCGACGGTGTGTGCGATGCGACGGTCGCCATCGTCATGGAGAAGCGACGCCCAGACGTGAAGCAGGATGCGGCCTGGATCGAGCGTCAGTCGCAGAAGATCGAACGTGGCGTCGCCAAGATGGCGGAAGAGCTTGCGGCGCGGAACTGGTGTTACGGCGACAACTACGGTCTTGCCGACATCGCCGTCGGCATCACGCTCGGCTACCTCGATCTGCGTTTCTCCGGGATGGACTGGCGCACCACATACCCCAACCTCGCCACACACGCGGAGAAGCTTTTCAAGCGTCCGTCGTTCCGCGATACCGCGCCGCCTGCCTGATCAGGGCACGGGACACGCGGCGCTCGCGATGATGCCGCCGCCGAGGCACACCTTGCTCTCGTAGACGACCACCGACTGTCCCGGCGTGATCGCCCATTGCGGTGCCGCGAACTCGACCGCGAAGCCGGAATCGTCCAGGCGCGAGATTGTGCAAGGCGCATCGGGTTGGCGGTAGCGCGTCTTCGCAGCGTATACCCAGTGACAATGGGGCGGCTTGGCCGCGATCCAGTTCATGTCGGCGGCGTTGAGCCGCTCAGAATAGAGGGCCGGATGATCGTGACCCTGCGCCACCACCAGCGTGTTGCGCGCGATGTCCTTCGCCACCACGTACCACGGTTCGCCCGCACCGCCGATGCCCAGGCCCTGACGCTGTCCGATCGTGTAGTACATCAGACCGCTGTGGTTGCCCATGTGGCGGCCCTCGGGGGTCACCATGTCGCCCGGCTGCGGCGGCAGGTAGCGCATGAGAAATTCGCGGAACGGGCGCTCGCCGATGAAGCAGATGCCGGTGCTGTCCTTCTTGTCGTGCACCGAAAGGCCGAGCCGCCGCGCGATGTCGCGCACCTCGCGCTTGTATAGTCCACCGAGCGGAAAGAGCGTCTTCGCCAGTTGGCGCTGATCGAGGCGATACAGGAAGTAGCTCTGGTCCTTGGTGCCGTCCTCGGCCTTGAGCAGTTGCATGAGGCCGCCGACTTCGCGCACCTGCGCGTAGTGCCCGGTCGCGATGCGCTCCGCGCCGAGTGAAAGCGCGTGATCAAGGAAGGCCTTGAACTTGATCTCGGCATTGCAGAGCACGTCGGGGTTGGGCGTGCGACCAGCCTTGTATTCGGCGAGAAAGCTTGCGAACACGCGCTCGCGATACTCGGCGGAGAAGTTCACGGCGTCGATCTCGATGCCGATGCGCTCGGCGACTGCCACGGCATCGACTAGGTCCTGCCGCGACGAACAGTATTCGTCGGTGTCGTCGTCCTCCCAGTTCTTCATGAAGAGACCCACGACCTCGAAACCCTGCTCCTTGAGCAGCCACGCGGCCACCGACGAGTCGACGCCCCCCGACATGCCGACGACAACCTTGCCCTTGCTCATGGAGGCGATGCTGCCGTTTCAGACGACGTGGTGCAGCAGGTCGAGCGAATGCCGCTGACCGGCGCGATAGTCATCCACGCAGCGCGGCACGAGCGGACTGCGGTGCCGGTGCGCTTGCGCGAAGATCTCCTCCGGCGTGAGCCAGAGCGTGCGCACGATGCCGATGTCGAGCGCGCGCTGCGGATCGTGGTCGAGCAGGGTTCCGCCGAACGCGAAGCGTAGGTAGGTAAGCTCCTTCTCATACGACTGCCACAGGTAGACACCGACCAGGAACTCCGGGCGAAAGGTGCAGGCGGTCTCTTCCAGAGTTTCGCGCGCCACCCCCTCGAGCAGCGACTCATGTTGGTCGAGATGACCCGCCGGCTGGTTGATGGCAAGACCGCTGGCGGTCTCTTCCTCCACCAGCAGAAAGCGTCCGTCACGCTCGATCACCGCGGCGACGGTCACGCGGGGCGTCCAGATCATGAAGGTCGTCCGGGCAAAGCGCGCATTCTACGTGGGGGCACCAAAGCCCGAAACCCTCAGAGTCCCACGTCGTCTCTTCGCGCCGGCCAGTTCGCCGCGATCGAAACGTCCGGCGCCGCCTTTCGGGGCTCGTCCACGTGCTCCAGCGACTGGAACGGCAGCACGGTGGTGCAGACCTCGCGGCTCTTGCCGTTCCATACCAACTCCACCTCGCGCTTGTCCTCGAAGAGGATGAAGCGATACTTCTCCGGCAGCGGCTTACCCTGCTGGATGAGATGGATGAGGTCGCGCTTCTCCGCGTCGGTGAGGTCGTAGGCTTCTCTTGGCTGGCGAGGCATGGGTCAGTCAGCGAGGGCTTCGTCGAGTGACTGGGTCAGTTCGGGCGCGGCGCGCCGGAGCTTCGCATCCTCCGTGACGAGCTTCACCCCAAGATCCCGGGCTGCCACGAGAAAACGGGCATCGTAGGCAGATACACCGCACGCCAATGCGGTGTGCATGGCTTGCTCGTTCGTCGCTGTCCACAAATCAGGGCCGAATCGCCGTTCGGCATCGGCCAGGGTGTTCGCCGCCTCTTGCCATTCCAGTTCCCCCACCCGGACGTATCGCGTCAGCGCATTGGTCAGTTCAACCAATGCGTGCGTCTCCGTTCGCCAATGGTTGTCTCTTCGGTAGAGTTCCTGCGCGGCTTCGAAAAATGGCGAGCTCTCCAGAAAGAGCGCAACGAGCACATTCGTATCGACAAGTTGCACCCCTCACTCCAGACCGTCGTTGATCGCGTCTTCGATCTCTTCGGCGCTGAGCACGCGCCCGCTCTTCAAGCGCAAAGGGGACGGGAGCGGAGCCACCTGCTCCAGCCCCTGTTCCAGCAGGTTGACCACCTCCTTGGTGACGGAGCGGTGATGGCGCTGGGCCTGCTCCTTCAGGCGCGCGTGCAGGTCTTCGGGGAGGTTCTTGATGACGAGCGTGCCCATGAGAGATTTCTCCTGTCCGGAAGCAGAGTGCTAGCCCAAGTGTAGCAGATGGCTTCCATCTCTCAGCTCTGGTAATCCAGGAACGTCTGGATCAACCCGGCGAAATTTCTTGGCTGGTTGCGCTCGAAGCCTTGCTGGTCCACGTACACGTAGCGGTAACAACTGCCGCGCGAAGAACCCGACGACCGAGCGGTAGTCGGCGGGGCCAGCGCCTTCGAGCGCAATGGTGTGGTGGACCTCGGCGTCGAGCATGGTCTTGAAGACGATCTCGCGGGTTTCCTCCGGTGTGAAGGGCTTGAGCAGGAACTTTGGATTGCCGAAGCCCGCGGGGTCGAGTGCGTCGAGGTCCTTGTACTCCCGGTTGAAGCGCCGGGTAAGCCGGGGCAGCTCGATGTCGAGTGCGTCGAGGTCCTTGTCGGTGTTGTGCGTATCCACCTCGACTACGAGCGAGTCCTCGCGCTTCGCGCTGCCGCCCATCGGCCTGTATTCGAGTTGAACGCCCTCGCTCTGGATGGACTCGACGAATTCCATGAAGGCGGCGGTACCCATCACCGAAACGGTTTCCGGAATATCCGTGCCGAAATACATGCGCCGCAAACCGCGACCCAGGGTCTGCTCAGGGAGGATGTTGCTTTGCGCGGCGTACGCGCGCAGGCCGACGATGGTGGTGACGTTGCGCACGTCCCACCCTTCCTTGAGCATCAGCACGGAGACGATGGCCTTGTATGGACTGGCCCGGGAGTCGATCTCGCTCGACTGCTTGCGCAGCAGCTCCAGTTCTTCCTTGTTCTTGCCGCTAGCGGATTCCGAGATTTCTCCGTTGTTCTTGGTGTGGATGACGAGCACCGCCCCTTGCAAATCGGGGTAGGTTTTCTCCAGCCAGGCACCCACTTCGTCGCAGTTGCGGGTGTCGTCCACCATGACGAACAGCACCGCCTTCTTGCCCAGCGTCTCGTGTTCGGCGTAGCTCTTGCGCCACTCCTCGACGCCGAGTTGCAGATAGTCCGCGTAACGCTCGGTGAAGATGGCGCTCGTGTGTTCCTGTAACCGGCCGCGGCTGGCGGCATCCGGCAGCACCGGGTGTTTGACGACATTCTGATGGATGGCCTCGACCAGCGGGTAGTCCGAGACGGTTTGCACGAAGATCGCGCCGTTGTTATGCCGGGGCGTGGCCGTCACGTCCACCTGCAAGGCGAGCCGGCCGTCCTTCTGCAACATTCGATGGTGGACATCTTGGATGCTCTTGAACCAGGCCATCTTCGGATCGTGGATGTGATGCGCCTCGTCGTTGAACACGGCTAGCTCGTCGATCTCGCGGACGATCTCGCCGAGATCGGCCCTGTTGTCGGTCGTCTTGCCCGCTGGCCTGGGGCCGAACGGTGCGAGGAAATAGTCACGCAGGTCATCGTCTTCGAGCGAGGGCTCGCGCACATTGCCGAGATAGACGCGATGGATATTGGTGAGAAACAGATTGCCCGTGTCGCGCGCGACACGAACGTCGTCTTGAATGTGCAGCGTGAGCTGGAAGTCGTCGCGCCAGTTGCGGCCCGCGTGGCCATTGTCGGGCAGGATCGGGTCGTTGAAGAAGATGCGCAACCCGTCGAAGTCTGCGCGCAGCCGGTCGAGGACGATGATGTTGGGGGCGATGACGAGGAAGTTCCGCGCGAGCGTCGACTCCGGCTCGTAGAGTTTGTGGAAGAAACTCCAGGCGACGAGCAATGACAAGACCTTGGTTTTGCCCGCACCGGTCGCCATCTTCACGACGTAGCGCGGCCAGGTTTCGTCGAACATGCCCGCGGAGACAGCACTCGACGCATCGAAGCGAAGCAGATCGAACTTGTCGCGAACGCGGCGAGCGTCGTGCAGCCAGATTACCGTCTCCACCGCTTCGCGCTGCGCGAAGTAATAACGGAATGGCGAAAGCGTGCCATCGGCCTGCTCGACCATGTGTTCCGTATCGAACCACCAGCGCAGGAGGGCGCGCGATGTGTTCGACGCGCCTGCATAACCCGAGTCCCGCCACGCCGAAACCGCCTCGCGGATCTTGGCAACCAGCGGGGGAAGCAGCTTTTCGTAGGCCGTGCTCCGCAACTCTTCCGCCGCCGGAAACCAGCGCTGATCAGGCGCGAGGACAGCGTAAGGTGATCGCGGAAGCTGCGGATGAAGAGCTATAAAGCGCAATGCTAAATCAGGCTCGGTCACGGCGTCATTTTCTTTGAGCCCGTGACCGCTACCTCTCGCCACTCGCCCGGCGCGATGTCGGCCACCGACCAGTCGCCGATGCGACAGCGGATGAGGCGCAGCGTTGGCAGTCCCACTGCTGCCGTCATGCGCCGGACCTGACGGTTGCGCCCTTCGGTGAGCACGACTTCAAGCCACGCCGTTGGTACCGTCTTGCGAAAGCGGATCGGCGGGGTGCGCTCCCAGAGTCCCGGCGGCTTCGGAATCTCGCGGACGCGCGCCGGTCGCGTCACGAAGTCGCCGAGGTCGATGCCTGTGGCGAGTCTGTCGAGCTGATCGTCCGTGGGCTCGCCTTCCACCTGCACCCAGTAGGTCTTGGGAAGCTTGGCGCGGGGGTGGGCGATGCGATGCTGCAGGTCACCACGGTCGGTGAGGACAACGAGCCCCTCGCTGTCGGCATCCAGACGTCCGGCCGGGTAGACGTCGGGCACCGCGATGAAGTCCTTGAGGGTGGGGCCGTCACCGGACGCGCTGAACTGACACACCACGCCGTACGGCTTGTTGAAAAGCAGCACGCGACCCGCACGGACGGCGGGTCGCGCGGCCGCGCGTCTGCGTTCAGTCGATCTGATCGTAGGCCGGCAGCGTGATGAAGTCGAAATAGTCTTCGCGCGTGACGATGGCATCCAGCAGCTTGGCCGCCTCTTCGTAACGCCCGCCGAGGACGAACTGATGATCGCCGAGCTGCTTGCGCACCTTGGCGAGCTCCTCGGGCAGGAGCTGGCGGAAGAGTTCGACCGTCACCTTGCGACCGTCCTCCAGTACGCCTTTCGGGCTGCGAATCCACTGCCAGATCTGCGAGCGCGAGATCTCGGCCGTCGCCGCGTCTTCCATCAGGTTGAAGATCGGCACGCAGCCGGTGCCGGCGAGCCAGGAGCCGAGATACTGCAGCGAGACGTTGATGTTCATCCTGAGCCCCGCTTCGGTGATCGGCTGCTCCGGCCGGAAGTCGAGCAGATCGCGGGCCGTGACGTTTACATCGTCGCGCTTCTTGCCGATCTGATTCGGTGTCGGCATGTACTGGTCGAAGATTTCCTTCGCCAGCGGCACCAGCCCGGGATGCGCCACCCACGTGCCGTCGCAGCCATCGGTGGCCTCGCGCAGCTTGTCGGCGCGCACTTTTTCCATCGCCGCGTCGTTCGCGGCTGCATCGTTCTTGATCGGAATCTGCGCCGCCATGCCGCCCATGGCGTGTGCATTGCGCCGGTGGCAGGTCTTGACCAGCAACAGGGCGTAGGCGCGCATGAAGGGCGAGGTCATCGTCACCTGGGCGCGGTCGGCGAGGCAGAAATCCTTGTTGCTGCGGAATTTCTTGATGCAGGAGAAGATGTAGTCCCAGCGACCGATGTTGAGCCCGGCCGAGTGCTCCCGCAATTCATACAGGATCTCGTCCATCTCGAAGGAGGCGAGGATGGTCTCGATGAGCACGGTGGCCTTGATCGTGCCACGGGGAACGCCGAGCTCGTCCTGCGCGAAGTTGAAGATGTCATTCCAGAGACGCGCTTCGAGGTGACTTTCGGTCTTCGGGAGATAGAAGTACGGTCCGGCGCCGCGCTCACGCAGCGCTTTCACGTTGTGGAAGAAGTACAGGCCGAAATCGAAGAAGCAGCCACCGACGATTTCCCCGTCGATCTTCGCGTGCTTCTCCACCAGATGCCAGCCGCGTGGGCGCACCATCAGGGTCGCGACCTTCTCGCCGAGGGCGTAGCGCTTGCCTTCCGGGGAGACGAAGCCGAGCGTGCGCGCGATCGCCTTCTTCAAGTTGATCTGACCCTGGACGACGTTCTCCCAGGTCGGGGTGCTCGAGTCCTCGAAGTCGGCCATGTACACGCTGGCGCCGGAATTCAGCGCGTTGATCACCATCTTGCGGTCGACCGGACCGGTGATCTCGACGCGGCGGTCCTGCAGGTCGGCTGGTACGGGCGCGACGGTCCAGTCGCCGGCGCGCACCGCAGCCGTCTCCGGCAGGAAGTCCGGCAGGACGCCAGCATCGAGCTTCGCCTGCCGCTCGACGCGGCGGGCGAGCAGCTCCCGGCGACGCCCGTCGAAGCGCCGTGCGATCTTGGCAACGAACTCGATAGCCTCTGCACTCAGGATCTCAGCGTATTCGGGCTTGATCTCGCCGGAGATTTCCACACCGGTCGGGAAGTTCTGTCTTTTCATGATGTGATCCGCCTTGGATACCTTCGATGATCGGTTGGCACAGCAGGTATGTATACGGGCGCCGGGGCCGAATCTGCCCGTGGCGCCCGTTCGCGATTTGCTCGCGTGCTTTTAGTGGAACTGTTCTTCTTCGGTCGAACCGGTCAGGGCCGTCACCGACGAGCGCCCGCCCTGAATCGTGGTCGTGACGTCGTCGAAGTAGCCGGTGCCGACTTCCTGCTGGTGCGAGACGAACGTATAGCCACGCTCGCGCGCCGCGAATTCGGGCTCCTGCACCTTCTCGACATAGGCCGACATGCCGCGCTCGGCGTAATCCTGCGCCAAGTCGAACATGTGATACCACATGTTGTGGATGCCGGCGAGCGTGATGAACTGGTACTTGTAACCCATGGCCCCGAGCTCGCGCTGGAACTTGGCGATCGTCGCGTCGTCGAGGTTCTTCTTCCAGTTGAACGAAGGCGAGCAGTTGTAGGCGAGCAGCTTGCCCGGGAACTTGGCGCGGACTGCCTCGGCGAACTTGCGGGCGAAGGCGAGATCCGGCGTTCCCGTTTCGCACCACACCATGTCGGCGTACGGCGCGTAAGCGAGGCCGCGGGAGATCGCCTGCTCGAGACCCTTCTTGGTCTTGTAGAAGCCTTCGCCGGTGCGCTCACCGGTGAGGAACGGCTTGTCGTTCTCATCGACGTCGCTGGTGAGCAGATCGGCCGCTTCCGCATCGGTGCGGGCGAGGATCAGGGTCGGCACGCCAGCGGTGTCTGCTGCAAGACGCGCCGCGATCAGCTTCTGGACCGCCTCCTGGGTGGGAACCAGCACTTTGCCGCCCATGTGGCCGCACTTCTTGACCGAGGCGAGCTGGTCCTCGAAGTGCACGCCGCCGGCGCCGGCGCGGATCATCGCCTTCATCAGCTCGAACGCATTGAGCACGCCACCGAAGCCGGCTTCGGCGTCCGCCACGATCGGCGCGTAGTAATCGACGTACTCCTTGTGTCCGGGCTCGATGCCGCGTGCGACCTGGATCTCGTCGGCACGGGTGAACGTGTTGTTGATGCGCTCGACCACCTTCGGCACCGAATCCACCGGGTAGAGCGACTGATCCGGATACATCGCCATGTAGCTGTTGTTGTCGGCGGCGACCTGCCAGCCCGACAGATAGATTGCCTTCACGCCGGCCTTGACCTGTTGCATGGCCTGGCCGCCGGTGAGGGCGCCAAGGCAGTTCACATAGGGCGTGTTGTTGACGAGATGCCACAGCTTCTCGGCGCCGCGACGGGCAAGGGTGTATTCGACTGCGAGCGAGCCGCGCAGGCGCACGACGTCCTCGGCAGTGTAACCACGCTCGATGCCCTTCCAGCGCGGGTTCTCGGCCCAGTCCTTCTTGATCTTGGCGATTTCTTGATCACGGCTCATTTGCAAATCTCCTAAAAGTGCGAGCTCAGTTCCTGGAAAACGGAGACGTGTCGGTCGCTGACCGGGCACCCCTGCGTGTGGCCCCATTCCGCCGCCCCCGGGGGTGCGGACCAGCCGATGGGATTCTTCTCAATCGGTCCAACTCCGGATCGATTTCGTGCGCGACAGCAACTAGCCGGCGAGATCGACCGCGGACACGATCACCCCGTCGCCATCGGCGTAGAGGTACTGATCCGGCACGAACGTCACGCCTGCAAACGTGACCGGGATGTTCCGGTCACCTGCACCTTTCTTGATGCTCTTCAGGGGATGGGTGGCGAGCGCGCGCACGCCGAGCGCGATCTCGTTGATCGCCGCCGAGTCGCGGATGCATCCGAAGACGACGATGCCCGACCACCCGTTGTCCCGCGCCAGCACTGCGAGCATGTCGCCGACCAGAGCGCAGCGCAGCGACCCGCCGCCGTCCACCACCAGCACCCGCCCCTCGCCTTTTTCCGCCAGGGCCTGGCGCACGAGCACGTTGTCCTCGAACACCTTGACGGTCGCGATGCGGCCGCTGAACGCGAGGTTGGCGCCATAGCACCGGAACATCGGCTCGGCCACCCTGATCTTGTCGTCGTGGTGGTCGCAAAGGTCGGCGGTAGCGAACGACATCTACGGTCTCCGTGAGGGGTACGTCCGAGGCGCAGAGCACATCGATCGGATGTGTGCTAAATTATATCTTATACAAGACTTGTGCAAGGATTTTTTCGCTGCCTGGTCGCGACGCCGCCAAGCCTCTGTCGCAGCGGAAGAATGGGGGGCCTGGGAAGGCCCCCGGAGGAGCGGGACGATACTGCTTAGGCGTGGCTTTCCATCTTTGCGATCATCGCGTCGCCGAAGCCCGAGCACGAGACTTCGGTCGCGCCCGGCATCAGCCGTGCGAAATCGTAGGTCACGACCTTGTCGGAGATCGCGTCTTCCATCGACCGCACGATGAGGTCGGCCGCCTCACGCCAGCCCAGGTGCCGCAGCATCATCTCGGCCGACAGGATGAGCGAGCCGGGGTTCACCTTGTCCTGCCCAGCATACTTGGGCGCGGTCCCGTGGGTGGCCTCGAACACTGCATACTGGTCCGAGATATTGGCGCCCGGGGCGATGCCGATGCCCCCGACCTGGGCGGCCAGCGCGTCGGAGATATAGTCGCCGTTCAGGTTCAAGGTGGCGATCACGTCGTACTCCGCCGGCCGCAGCAGGATCTGCTGCAGGAAGGCGTCGGCGATGGAGTCCTTGACCACGATGTCGCGCCCGGTGCGGGGGTTCTTGAACGAGCACCACGGGCCGCCGCCGATGGGCTGCGCGCCGAACTCGCGCTGGGCGAGGGCATAGGCCCAGTCACGGAACGCGCCCTCGGTGAACTTCATGATGTTGCCCTTGTGCACGAACGTCACCGACTTGCGGTCGTTGTCCACGGCGTACTTGATCGCGGCCCGCACCAGGCGCTCGGTGCCTTCGCGCGAGACCGGCTTGATGCCGATGCCGGAGGTGGCCGGGAAGCGGATCTTCTTCACTCCCATCTCCTCCTGCAGGAACCGGATCACCTTCCTGGCCCCCTCCGACTCCGCCGCCCACTCGATGCCGGCGTAGATGTCCTCGGTATTCTCGCGGAAGATCACCATGTCGGTGAGCTCGGGGTTCTTGAGCGGGCTCGGCACGCCGCGGAAGTAGCGCACGGGCCGCACGCACTGATACAGATCGAGCTCCTGGCGGAGCGCCACGTTCAGCGACCGGATGCCGCCGCCGACCGGGGTCGTCATCGGTCCCTTGATCGACACGGAGTATTCCTTGAGGGCGGCGAGCGTTTCCTCGGAGAGCCATACGTCGCGGCCGTAGACCTGCGTCGATTTCTCTCCGGCGAAGACTTCCATCCAGTGAATCATCCGGGCGCCGCCGTATGCCTTCCGCACGGCCGCGTCGACCACTTTCTTCATGACCGGCGTGATGTCGATCCCGATGCCATCGCCCTCGATGTAGGGGATGATCGGGTGGTCGGGGACGGCCTGCCCGGGAACGATCTTGTCGCCGCCGTGGGGGACCTTGATGCTGGCAATCGTGCTCATCGCAATTCCTTGAGTGACTGGATGAAAGGTGGGGTCACGCCGCGCGCGCTCGACTCGGGCGGATCCGAGTCTTGGTACTTTTTATCGGGCGATTATGCGCTACCGCGATCGAGGTTGCCAACGCGGACCTGGGCGGCGCTTGGCGCCTGGTGCACGTTGCCGCTATCCTTGAGCCTTGGCATGGGCCGCTTGCGGGGGAAGATCCAGCGATGAACACGACTTGGCAGCCGGGCGCGCGGGTGTCGTTGCTCCCCGCGGGCGAGAATCCGGTCGCGCAGGCGATCGCAAAGGCCCTGATCGATGGCTTCGACAAGCACTATCGTTTGTTCCGCGAAGTGAGCCGGGAGGCGAAGGAGCGCTTCGAGCGGGGCGACTGGGCGGGCCAGCAGGCCGCGGTGCGAGACCGCATCCAGTATTACGACGACCGGGTCAACGAATGCGTCGAGCGCCTGCGCGACGAGTTCCGTGCCGACCTGCTCGACCACAACACCTGGCAGCAGGCGAAGCTGCTCTATATCGGACTCCTTACCGACCACAAGCAGCCGGAGTGCGCCGAGACGTTCTTCAACTCGGTCTCCTGCAAGATCCTGCACCGCACTTACTTCCAGAACGACTTCATCTTCGTGCGCCCGGCGATCTCGACGGAGTACCTCGAGTCGGATCCGCCGGCTTATCGGACCTACTACCCGAGTATCGCCACGCTCTACCAGACTTTCCGGCAGATCTTCATCGATTTCACCTGGCAGCGGCCTTTCGCCGATCTCGATCGGGACGTCGGTTTCGCGATCGAAGCGATCCGCCAGCACCTCGGAGAGTGGCCCGAGCCCGAGCCGAATTTCCAGATCAAGGTGCTCGCCTCCGGGTTTTATCGGAACAAGGCGGTGTACGTGATCGGCAAGATGATCAACGGCCACCAGGAGCACCCGTTCGTGATCCCCGTGCTCCACGACGAGAATGGCCGCCTCGCGCTCGACGCCATCCTCCTGCAGCCGCTGCTGATCAGCACGCTCTTCAGCTTGAGCCGCGCGTACTTCATGGTCGACATGCAGGTGCCGTCGGCGTACGTCCACTTCCTGCAGAGCGCCATGCCGAACAAGCTGCAGTCGGAGCTCTACACCATGCTCGGCCTCGCCAAGCAGGGCAAGAATCTGTTCTACCGCGACCTTCTCTACCACTTGCGACACTCGCGCGACATCTTCGATCTCGCGCCGGGGATACCGGGGCTCGTGATGCTCGTGTTTACCCTGCCCTCGTTCTCTTATGTCTTCAAGGTGATCCGCGATGTCATCCAGCCGCCAAAAGAGGTCGATCACGAGACGGTGAAGGCGAAATACCTCCTCGTCAAGCATCACGACCGGGTCGGGCGGATGGCCGATACCATGGAGTTCTCGGACGTGGCTTTGCCGGTCGCGCGCTTCACGCCTGCCCTGCTCGATCAGCTGCGGCGCCATGCCCCCTCCCTGCTCGAAGAGGAGGGCGACACGATCGTGATCAAGCACTGCTACATCGAGCGGCGCATGGTGCCCCTCAATATCTATCTCGACCGCGCCGGCCGCGCCGAGCGAGAGGCGGCGGTGTGGGAGTACGGCAACGCCATCAAGGAGCTCGCGTACGCCAATATCTTCCCCGGTGATCTGTTGTGGAAGAACTTCGGCGTTACCCGCTATGGTCGGGTCGTGTTCTACGACTACGACGAGATCGAGTATCTCACCGACTGCCACTTTCGCCGTATCCCCGAGGCCCCTTCCGAGGAGTTCGAGATGTCCGGCGAGGTGTGGTATCCGGTGGCGCGCAACGATGTCTTCCCGGAGGAGTTCGCGACCTTTCTGTTGAGCAACCGTGACGTGCGCGCGGTCTTCCTGAAACACCATGCGGATCTGCTGGCGCCGGAGTTCTGGCAGGCGTGTCAGCAGAAGATAAGTGCCGGCACCGTGGAAGACTTCTTCCCTTACCCGGCGTCAGTTCGCTTTCGCAACCGGGCACGCGCAACGTTGGTGGAGTCCCACCCGCAGCGGGTCGCGGCCAGCTGAATCGGGCTTCCTCGGTACCGGGGTGCGCACCATAAGGGGGAGTCGGAACTGGTTGGCCGCCTCGGCGTGGTGCGTGCGCGGTGGGGCCGGTAGCGGGCGAGGCCTGCGCGGGAAGGCGGACGCGCCGTCCCACGCATGCTCCGATTACTTCGAGCCGGACTGGATGTTGGAGGCCTGCTTGCCTTTCGGGCCCTCGGTCACGTCGAAGGTGACCTTTTGCCCTTCCTTCAGGGTCTTGAAGCCCGACATGTTGATCGAAGAGAAGTGCGCGAACAGATCCTCTCCGCCATCGTCGGGTGTGATGAAACCGAAACCCTTGGCGTCGTTGAACCACTTGACCGTACCAGTTGCCATCTTCCTTCCTTCTCGTGAATTAATCCGGGCTCTGACCCGTGACCTGTTTGAGTTTCAAGCCCGCAAATGGCACGACCCCGCACTGCAGAAAACTTGAAGCCAAACACCCACCTGCGTTTTAGGGTATCCGCCCCGATTCGTCAAGGACGACGGCACTTGCCGCAGGCGCAGCGGCACGGAATTTGCGCTTGCAAAATTTTGGGCGAGTGCAACAATTAGTAGCATCAACCTTGGGTCGCGATCGCTTGGAACGATGGCTTCTGGAAATCGCGAGGGTACGGTTCTCGAAACGAAGAAGAGCAGGGTCAAGCCTCCGCCCCTGTTCAAGGTGCTGTTGCTCAACGATGACTACACGCCCATGGACTTCGTCGTCGCCGTGCTGCAGACCTTTTTTTCCATGACCCGTGAACAGGCCACACAGATCATGCTCAAAGTTCACAGGGAGGGGATGGGGGTCTGCGGCGTTTACCCGCGAGACGTCGCCTCGACCAAGGTCGAGCAGGTCACGGCTTATTCACGGCAGCACCAACACCCGCTAAGATGCGTGATGGAGGAAACGTAGGATGATCGCGCAGGAACTCGAAGTCAGTCTGCACATGGCGTTCATGGAAGCGCGCCAGAAGCGGCATGAGTTTATTACGGTCGAGCACCTCCTGCTCGCAATGCTCGACAACCCTTCCGCGTCCGAAGTCCTGCGCGCCTGCGCCGTCGACATCGAGGAACTGCGCAAGCAGCTCGCCGACTTCGTTGTGGAGCACACGCCGAAGCTCACGCGCGACGATGTGGACACGCAGCCGACGCTCGGCTTCCAGCGCGTCATCCAGCGCGCCATCCTGCATGTGCAGTCGTCCGGCAAGAAGGAGGTCACGGGTGCCAATGTCCTGGTCGCCATCTTCGGCGAGAAGGACTCGCACGCGGTTTACTTCCTCCACCAGAAGGGCGTGACCCGCCTGGATGTCGTCAACTTCATCTCGCACGGCATCAGCAAGGTGCCCCAGGCGACTCAGGCGAAGGCGGAATCGGAAGGCGAGGCGGAGCAGGAAAACGCCACCGGCGGCGCCCTCGAGACCTACACCATCAACCTCAACGCGCTTGCGCTGGCCGGGAAGATCGATCCCCTGATCGGTCGCGAGCGCGAGCTCGAGCGCGTCATTCAGACGCTCTGCCGCCGCCGCAAGAACAATCCGCTGCTCGTCGGCGAGGCGGGTGTGGGCAAGACGGCGATCGCGGAGGGGCTTGCGCGCCGGATCATCGAAGGGGATGTTCCGGAAATACTGCGGCGCGCGCAGGTGTATGCGCTCGACATGGGCGCGCTGCTCGCGGGCACCAAGTACCGAGGCGACTTCGAACAGCGCCTGAAGGCGGTTCTCAAGCAGCTGGTCGACAATCCCAACGCGATCCTTTTCATCGACGAGATTCATACGTTGATCGGAGCCGGTGCGGCGTCCGGCGGAACGCTCGACGCGTCCAACCTGCTGAAGCCGGCGCTCTCGAGCGGCCAGCTGAAGTGCATCGGAGCGACGACCTACAACGAGTTCCGCGGCGTGTTCGAGAAGGATCACGCGCTCTCGCGGCGGTTCCAGAAGATCGACGTCACCGAGCCGTCGGTGGAAGAGACGGTATCGATCCTGCGCGGCCTCAAATCGCGCTTCGAGGCGCACCATGGCGTGAAGTACACCGCCACCGCACTGTCGGCGGCGGCCGAGCTGTCGGCGCGTTACATCAATGATCGCCATCTGCCAGACAAGGCGATCGACGTCATCGACGAAGCGGGTGCCGCGCAGCGCATCCTGCCACGGGCGAAGCAGCGCAAGGTCATCGGCAAGCACGAGATCGAGGAGATCATCGCCAAGATCGCTCGCATTCCGTCGCACAGCGTGTCCACCGATGACCGCACCGCCCTCAAGACCCTCGAGCGTGATCTGAAGGCCGTGGTCTTCGGTCAGGACAAGGCCATCGATGCGCTCGCTGGCGCCATCAAGATGGCGCGCAGCGGTCTTGGCAATCCGCAGAAGCCGATCGGCAATTTCCTGTTCTCCGGCCCGACCGGGGTCGGCAAGACCGAGGTGGCGCGGCAGCTTGCCTACGTCATGGGGATCGAGCTCATCCGGTTCGACATGTCGGAGTACATGGAGCGCCACGCGGTGTCGCGCCTGATCGGCGCCCCGCCCGGGTATGTGGGCTTCGATCAGGGCGGGTTGCTGACCGAGGCCATCACCAAGCACCCCTATTCGGTGTTGCTCCTGGACGAGATCGAAAAGGCGCATCCCGACGTGTTCAACATCCTCCTGCAGGTGATGGATCACGGGACGCTCACGGACAACAACGGTCGCCGGGCGGATTTCCGCAATGTCGTCATCATCATGACCACGAACGCCGGCGCGGAGACGTTGACGAAGTCCACGATCGGCTTCACCGAGTCGGCGCACAGCGGCGACGAGATGGCGGACATCAAGCGCATGTTCACGCCGGAGTTTCGCAATCGGCTGGACGCCATCATCTCGTTCGCGGCGCTCGATCGCGACATCATTCTCAGGGTCGTGGACAAGTTCCTGATCCAGCTCGAAAGCCAGCTGCACGAGAAGAAGGTGGACGTGAGCTTTACCGCAGCGCTCAAGGCGTATCTCGCCAAGCGGGGATTCGACCCGCTGATGGGCGCGCGCCCGATGGCTCGTCTGATCCAGGACACCGTCCGCAGTGCCTTGGCGGACGAGCTTCTGTTCGGACGCCTCGCGAACGGCGGGTCGGTGACGGTCGACATCGACGAAACCGACACCATACGGCTCGTCTTCGCGGAAGAGCC
>JBDHRV010000044.1:0-23228 GCA_039807745.1 Burkholderiales bacterium | reverse complement strand
TGAAAGCGGAAGTCGTCGACTCGAAGGACCTCAAGTTCTCGCACTCGATCGAGGTCGCGCCGGGCAAGCGCCCCGGGACATAACAGACGGTCACTCGATGAAGCAGGCCTTGTTGGCGTCTGCTTCGACCGCCTTCCATTTCTTCGCGAGCGCGCGCATCTCGTCGGAGTCGCGGAACACACCCATCCTCTCGCCGCCCATGCCGGAATAGCGGGCAACACTCGCGGCTTCCACGTAAGTGTCGTAGGGCAACTTCTTCGCGATGGCGTCGATCGCGCACGAGCATTTGTAGATGTACTCGTACTTGCCGTCGTGGTTCTTCATGCATTCGAGCACGTACTGGACGCGGTCGACCGTGGGATAACCGTCGGCCAAGGCGACGCCCGGGACGAGCAGGAGCGCTGCAGCCAAGGTACGGCGGATCATGATGTGTGAGCTCCTGAGATGTTGAGGGATGGCATCTGCGCCGGGGCGACATGCGGCTCGCCAAGTGCCTTCGTCTTTCTGGTAGCATCGCGGCTCGACCACAACGAAGGCGGCAGACTGCCTCCTGTGACAGAACTCCGGCCCCATGCGTTCCCCGGGCCGCGACCTGCCAGGACCGCTCCGGACCCCACAGGTTCGGTACTGACCGCCCCGAGGGGAGCGCCACGGATGCAAGGGGGCTCCCATGTCGGACGTTGTGACCAATCACGCACGGCACGTTTACTCAGTCATTCGATCCGGCACTTCGCCCGACTCGGGTGAGGTGGCAGACCGTGTCGCACTCTCCTGGAAGCGCTGTGTCGACGAGTACGGGCTCGACCCGACCGAGCTGCGCAAGCCTGAACAGGTAAACGCGGCCGAGCTCGCCGACCGGCAGGCTCTGCTGGCCGACCTGCTCGCGTTCGCCCGCCCGGAGATGACGAGCCTGTGGGAGCAGATCGCCCGTTCCGGCTACGCCATCGTGCTGGAGGACGGCGACGGCGTGGTGCTCGACTGCTGCGCCGAACCCGGCCTCGCAGCCAACAGCGGCCTCGTGCCCGGAGCGGTCTGGACTGAGCGGGGGCAGGGCACCAATGCACTGGGCACCTGCCTGGCGGTGCGCAAGCCGATCGTCATTCATCGCGGCGAGCACTTCCTCACGCGCAACATCCGGCTGACCTGCTCGGCGGTGCCGATCTTCGATCATCATGGCGCGGTGATCGCCGTGCTCGATGCGTCGGGCGAAACGCAGGCGACGAAGCAGCACACCCTCGTCCTGGTGAACACGGCGGCGCAGCGCATCGAGAACCAGCTCTTCCTGCACCGCTTCAACGGCGAGTTCATCCTGCGCTTTCACAACCGCGCCGAGCTCCTCGGCACCCTGAGCGAAGGCGCGATCGCATTTTCCGCGACCGGGAACGTCCTCGCCGCGAACCGTTCGGCCTTGCACCAGCTCGGCCATGCCTCGCCGCAGGACGTGATCGACCGCGATATCGGCGAGGTTTTCAACGAGAGCGTCCAGGTGCTGGTGGATCTACTGACGCGCAGGGACTTGCGGCCGGCACCCATCTTCGAGGCACGGCGCAGCCGACGCTTTTTCGCCACCATCCAACTGCCCGCGGGAGGGCGTCCGCTCGTGTTGCCCAGGCTACCAGCCCGTACCGCCAGACGCGCGGCAACGGCGCTCGCCGCGGCGGCGACTCCGCTCGATGCGCTCGATACCGGGGATCCGGTAATGGCGCTCAACATCCGCCGCGCCAAGCGCGTGCTCGACAAGGACATCTCCGTGCTGCTCTACGGCGAGACCGGCAGCGGCAAGGAGGTGTTCGCGAAGGCCATGCACCAGTCCGGCGAACGCGCCGGCAAACCGTTCGTGGCGCTCAACTGCGCCTCCATCCCGGAAACCCTGATCGAGTCCGAGCTCTTCGGCTACAAGGCCGGCGCCTTCACCGGCGCCGCGCGCGATGGCCGGCGTGGGAAGATCTTTCTCGCCAACGGCGGCACCCTCTTCCTCGACGAGATCGGCGACATGCCCGTGCAGTTGCAGGCGCGGCTCCTGCGCGCGCTGGAAGAACGCGAGGTGCTGCCCTTGGGCGGCGAGGAGCCGATCAAGGTCGACATCCGTTTGATCAGCGCCACTCACTGCAACCTCACCGACAAGATCGCCACGGGGGAATTCCGGCCCGACCTCTACTACCGGCTCCAGGGTCTCGTCTTCACGCTGCCGCCGCTGCGCGAGCGCGGCGACCGCCGCGAGCTGATTCGCCGCATCCTGGCCGAGGAGGCCGGTGGCGCGCCGGTCGAGATCGACGAGGCGGCCCTCGACCGGCTCGATCATTACCGCTGGCCAGGCAATCTGCGGGAGCTGCGCAACCTCCTGCGTACGGTGCTCGCCCTGCGCGAGGGTCGCGTCATCGGCGAGCCCGACCTGCCGGATGTCGTGCTCCATGGCACCAGCCCGCTCCTTCCGTCCCCGGCGCTCGCAGCCGCGCCGGCCGCGTCGTCGGATTTGTCACCGCTCGAGAATGCCGAACGGGAAGCCCTCGTGCGGGAGCTCGACCGGCATCACTGGAACATCACGAACGTCGCGCGGCGGCTCAAGATCAGCCGCAACACGCTCTACCGCAAGATGCAGCGCCTCGATATCCGCGACCCGAGCAAGAAGATGCTGCATTAATCGGTGCCGGGCTCGAACTGGGCGAACCATTGACCCGCGCCGGCCGGCAAGGCAGCGTCGTAGTAGAGCGTGCGCAGCCTGAGATGACCCGCAGGACCGAGCGGCGCGCCCCCCGTGAGCGTGGCGAAGCGTTCGCCGCCCAGAATCTGATGGGTGATGGTGAGGAACAGGCGGCCGAGCCGTCGTTGGCGCAGCATGGTATCGAGCATGCGCGGCCCGGCGACGAGATAGGCACTGTGGTAGCCCAGCTCCGAGACAATCCCAGCCAGCGGTATCGCCTCCACCTGATCGCCGTCACCGGCGACGATCACGCGGAACCCTTCGCGCTCGAACCGCCGCACGTGCTGCGCCGGCGCACTGGCAACGGTGACGATCGTCAACGACTGATCGTGCTCCCGCACCGATCTCGGCACCTCGAAGTCGAGCGTCGAGCTCGCCACGAGAATGCCGGGCTGGCTCGCGAACCCCTGGGCCTCGCGCCAGCGCGCAAGATCCTCGGCGCCCGAAGTGGCTCCGACCTGGAGGATGTCGTCCAGCGTTCCGGCCGCGATGGCCCGCAGGTAGCCCCCGTGCGTGATGAAGCAATCGGCCTGCGCCATGAGCTCCTGCAGCAGGCGGAAGTCGTGACGGTTGACGATCGCCTCGGGCAGTGCAAGCTTGCCGGTGACCGGATCGGCGAGCGCGATGCGCCCGTCGAGGCTCGCGACGAAGCTGCCGTAGATCAGCGGCGCCTCGGCCCGACCCAGGCGGTGTATTTCGAGCTCGAGCCAGGTGCCGGCGAGATCGCGGCTGCGACCGGATGAGGGGAAGAGTTCGATCAGGCGTGCGGTCATCGCGGCGGCTCGGAAACGGTCCGCCTCATTCTAGCCGTGACCCGCGGTCGCGTCGCCGACGGTGCAGCCAGTAGAATAGGGCGATGTCCGAACACATCCTGTTCCTCACGGGTAAGCTCGCGGAGAAGAGCCTGCACAAGGTGCTCGAGGCGATGCAGCCGGCCGGGTTTACGCCAGAAGTCCGGCAGATCGGCATCAGCGTCGCCGGGCTCATGACCGCCGATCTCGTCCGGCGTCGCGTCACCGACATCGGTCCCGCGACGCAGATCCTGGTGCCGGGTCGCTGCCGTGGCGATCTCGAGGGGCTCACCGCCCACTACGGCGTGCCGGTCGTGCGCGGCCCGGAAGAGCTCAAGGACATCCCGCAGTTCTTCGGCCGCGCGGGTCGACCGGTGGATCTCTCGCGTTACGACGTGCTCATCTTCGCGGAAATCGTCGAGGCCAGCGCGCTCGACATCGCCGGCATCCTCGCGCGGGCGCAGCGCTATCGCGCCGACGGCGCGGACGTAATGGACCTCGGCTGCCTGCCGGACACGCCCTTCCCGCATCTCGAGGAAGCGGTCCAGGAGTTGAAGCGGCGGGACTTCCGGGTCAGCGTCGATTCGCTGGACCCGGCCGACCTCCAGCGGGGCGGCCGAGCGGGTGCGGACTATCTGCTGTCTCTCACCGAGGATACGCTCTGGGTCGTCGACCGGGTGAGCTCGACCCCGGTACTGATTCCCGCCCAGACCGGCGACCTCGACTCGCTCGGCCGCGCGATCGGGCGCATGCGCGAGATGGGGCGCGACTTCCTCGCGGACCCGGTCCTCGATCCGATCCACTTCGGCTTCACGGCGTCGATCCTGCGCTACGCCGAAGTGCGCAGGCGATTTCCCGACGTCCCGATCATGATGGGCATCGGCAACCTCACAGAGCTGACCGAGGCCGACACCACGGGCATGAATGCGCTGCTGCTGGGTATCGCCTCAGAGCTGCGCCTCGACGCGGTCCTCGCCACCGAGGTCAGCCCCCATGCACGCACTGCGGTGCGCGAAGCGGACCTCGCCCGCCGCATCATGTACGCGGCGCGCGACGAGTCGAGTCTGCCGAAAGGCTACGACCGCGGGCTCACCACGACCCACGAGCGCAAGCCGTTTCCCGACAGCGCGGACGAGATCGCCGAGCTGGCGCGGGCGATCAAGGATCCGAGCTACCGCATCCAGGTGTCCGATGCCGGCGTCCATCTCTACAACCGCGACGGGCTCTTCACCGGTACCGACGCCTTCGCGCTTTATCCGCACGTAAGAGTCGACGGCGACGTCGGCCACGCGTTCTACCTCGGCGTCGAGCTCGCGCATGCGCAGACCGCCTGGGAGCTCGGCAAGCGCTACAGCCAGGATGAACCGCTCGACTGGGGCGTCGCGGTGAAGCGGCAGGCCGAACAGACCGAGCACCTCGATGGATTCAAGGCGCCCGGCCCGACTCTGTCGCACGCCCGGCGGACCAAGTCCTGAACGATGCCTGCGATCTGGGAAGTGATCGTCACCACCGTCTCTCCGGCGGGCGCCGTCCACATCGCACCGATGGGCATTCGCGAGGAGGCCGGACTCGTCCTGCTGCAGCCGTTTCGGCCCTCGACGACCCTGGAGAACGTGCTCGCGAGCGGCCGTGCAGTGATCAATTACAGCGACGACGTGCGCATTTTCGCGGGCTGCCTCACCGGTCGCCGCGACTGGGCGACCGTGCCCGCCGATGCCATCACCGGCTGCCGCCTGGAAGGCGCCCTCGCCCATCGGGAGCTGGAACTGGAACGCACGGAGGAGGACGCGGTTCGTCCGCGCCTGTGGTGCCGCAGCGTGGCATTCCGGTCGCACGCGCCCTTTCGCGGCTTCAACCGCGCGCAGGCGGCGGTGCTGGAAGGGGCGATCCTCGTGAGCCGGCTCGACCTGCTGCCGCGCGAAAAGGTGGAGGCGGAACTGCGGTACCTCACGATCGCCATCTCGAAGACGGCGGGCCCCACGGAGCTGGAGGCGTGGGAATGGCTCACGGAGCGGATTGCCGCGCATCGCGGTGCGAGCGGCGGAGCAACGGGATGATACGGGTGCTGGTGAGCGTGCGATCGGCTGCGGAAGCCGCCGTTGCGGTCGCTCACGGCGCCGACCTGGTCGACGCCAAGGAGCCCGCGCACGGCGCGCTGGGCGCCCTGCCGCTCGATACCATCCGCGAGATCGTCGCGACCGTCGGCGGCGCCCGGCCGGTGAGCGCGACCGTGGGCGATCTGCCGCCCGACCCGCGAGTCATCGTCGCTGCGGTGGAAAAGGTCGCGGCTACGGGCGTCGATATCGTGAAGATCGGATTCCTGGCGGGCGCCGAACGCAATGCCTGCCTGCCGCCACTTGCGCCGATCGCCCGACAGCAACCGCTGGTGGCAGTTCTGTTCGCTGACCAGGAACCCGATCTCGACTTGATACCGCGCATCGCGGGCGCAGGCTTCGTCGGTGTCATGCTCGACACAGCGGACAAGTCGCGCGGGCCGCTCACCGTGCATACCTCGCCGCAGTTTCTCGCGACCTTCGTCGCAGCAGCGCGCCGCGAGGGACTGCTGGCCGGGCTTGCCGGGTCGCTGCGACTCGCCGACATCGACGCGCTGCGCCCGCTGGGTGCGACCTACCTGGGCTTTCGGGGTGCCCTGTGCGAGGCGGGAGACCGCGGCGGTGCGCTCGATCCGCAGCGGCTGGATGAGATCTTGCTTGCGGTCAACGGCGAGCTGATCGGGATACCTGTTACCGGCGCTCGTTCAGCTACTTAGCGCAACGGATTCATCTGCTTTCCGCACTTCTCCAGACATATTTTGTCGTCTCGTGATTGAAACCTCCGCAGTTGGACGATATACTTTGTTGTGCATTGCAACAAAGCCCCTGAAGACGCGGTCCAACGTTTCAGCAGAAACCATATCCCGTTGAGTAAATGCACTTATTCGCCGGACAGGGGAAAAGGAGCAAGCCATGTTTCAAGAACCGAAGATCCTGCCCTGGCTCGCCAGGAAGGCCGGTGTACCGTTCGCAGAGGCTCGCGAGATCTGGCGGGGCATCGCCAGCCAAAGTGCCGCCGAGCGCGGCGCTAAAGGCGATCTCGCGTGGCGGCAAATTCGCGAGCTGCGCCGGCAACTCGAAGAGAAAGGCCGGGACACCCGCGCCGCGGAGCACGCCTCGGACGTCGAATGGATGTTTCCGCTGCCGCTCTATCGGACATGGGCGGGCGTCGCCGTTGCCGGTTGGCTTGCGTGGGCCCGAGCGACGCGGTCGGCGCAACGCTCCCTCTCCTGTCCACCTGCCGTCGGTAGCTGACAGATCCCACATGAGAGAGGCACCCGCAGCGGGCGCCTCTCCATCGCCCATTTCGTGTCTTGCCTAGAGTTGCGGGTGCGCCCGTTCCAGCTTGCTGTGCAGCTTGTTGAGCGCTGACAGATAGGCCTTGGCCGACGCGACCACGATGTCGGTGTCGGCGCCCTGACCGTTCACGATCCGACCGTCCTTGAGGAGCCTCACGGTCACCTCGCCCTGCGCGTCGGTTCCGCTCGTGATGTTGTTCACCGAAAAGAGCTGCAACTGGGCGCCGCTGTGCACCATGGTCTCGATCGCCTTGAACGAAGCGTCGACCGGCCCGCTCCCCTGCGACTCCGACTGTCGTTCCGCCCCGCCTTCGGCGATCACCACCCGCGCAAAAGGCGTCTCGCCGGTCTCGCTGTGCACCACCATGGAGAGCAACCGGAAGTGCTCGTGGTCAGGCGTGACGGATTCGTCGGACACGAGGGCGTGCAGGTCCTCGTCGAAGATATCGTGCTTCTTGTCCGCGAGTTCCTTGAACTTGCTGAATGCGATGTTGATGGCGTCTTCGGAATCGAGCTCGATGCCGATCTCCGCCAGCCGCTTCTTGAAGGCATTGCGCCCGGAATGCTTACCGAGGACAAGTCGATTCTCGCCCCAGCCGACGTCCTCGGCGCGCATGATCTCGTAGGTCTCGCGGTGCTTGATCACGCCGTCCTGATGAATGCCCGATTCGTGGGCAAAGGCGTTCGCGCCCACGATCGCCTTGTTGGGCTGCACGGCGAAGCCGGTTACGCCGGCGACGAGGCGGCTCGCCGGCACGATCTGCGTGGTGTCGATGCGCGTATCGCAGCCGTAGACGTCGGCACGCGTGCGCACGGCCATCACGATTTCTTCCAGCGCGGCGTTGCCTGCCCGCTCGCCCAGGCCGTTGATCGTGCACTCCACCTGCCGTGCGCCATTGCGCACCGCCGACAGCGAATTCGCCACCGCCAGCCCGAGGTCGTTGTGGCAGTGGACCGAGAAGACGGCCTTGTCGGAATTGGGAATCCGGCTTCGGAGCGTGCGGATGAGATCGCCGAACTGATCGGGGATCGCGTAGCCCACTGTATCGGGGATGTTGAGAGTCGTAGCGCCCGCCTCGATCACCGCCTCCAGCACCCGGCAAAGAAATTCGACGTCGGAGCGTCCCGCATCTTCCGGCGAGAACTCCACGTTGTCCGTGAACTGGCGCGCAAGTCGGACCGCCGCAACCGCGTGCTCCAGCACCTGGGACGGCTCCATGCGCAGCTTTTTCTCCATGTGAATGGGTGAAGTGGCGATGAAGGTATGGATGCGGCCCGACGCCGCACCCGCCAGCGCCTGCGCCGCGCGACGGATGTCTGACTCGGTGGCGCGGGCCAGCGCGCACACGGTGCTCTCCTTGATATGGTCGGCGACCGCCTTCACGGCGTCGAAATCACCGGGGCTCGCGGCGGGAAAACCGGCCTCGATCACATCCACGCGCATGCGTTCGAGCTGGCGCGCGATACGGACCTTCTCCTCCCGGGTCATGGACGCACCCGGGCTCTGCTCGCCGTCACGCAACGTGGTGTCGAAAATGATCAATCGCTCAGTCATGACTGGACTCCGCTTGAAGTGATTCGTCCGGGCGCGGGTCCCACGGCCGGCACACACGGACGAACAATTGTTCGATGGGCCGACGGCGCTCGGTGCGCGCGCGGCTGCAGACTACGACAGGGTGAGGGTTAAGTTAGTGTGCGCGCGGGCCGCGCAGCACCAGCACCACCAACAGGACGTTGGCGAGATAGGAGACGAAGTTGGCCTGAGGCGTGGAAACCATGGGCGAAACTATAGCGGCAAGAAATCCGGCCCGCAAGCGTTGCGACGTCAGGGCGCGGACGCCGCGGGCGGTGGAGTGCGCCGCCCGCGCAGGCGAGTGACGACCCACATCACATACCCGGACAACGCATAGACGCCAAAGAGCGTGAACAGGAGCTCGGGCAACGCGTCGGCACCGAAGGCGAGGATCACGGCGCCGAGCGCGACCAGGACCACCATGCTGAAGGACACGCTCTTGCGCAGGTTGATGTCCTTGCCGCTGTAGAACTTTATGTTGCTCACCATGGTGAGCCCCGCGAAGATCGTGAGACTCCATGCGTACCAACGCACGCTCTGACCGTCGATCTGATGCTCGTGCAGCGCCCACACCATGCCGCCCACCAGCGCTGCCGCGGCCGGACTCGGCAGGCCGGTGAAGTAGCGCTTGTCGGCCACGTCGAGCTGCGTGTTGAAGCGGGCCAGTCGCAGCGCCGCCCCTGCGCAATAGATGAACGCCGCGGTCCAGCCGAGCTTGCCCATGCCCTGCAGGGCCCATTCGTACATGACGAGCGCCGGCGCGGCACCGAAGGACACCATGTCGGAGAGCGAGTCGTACTCGGCCCCGAAGGCGCTCTGCGTGCGGGTGAGCCTCGCCACTCGACCGTCCAGTCCATCGAGCACCATGGCGGCATAGATCGCCACGGCGGCGAGATCGAAACGGTTGTTCATGGCCTGCACGATGGCGTAGAAACCGGCGAAGAGCGCCGCGGTCGTGAAGAGGTTCGGCAGGAGATAGATGCCGCGGCGCCGCATCTTCCCGCCCTTCGCATACCATTTTCCATCCGGCGACGGATACATGGAGGCGCTCTGTCAGGATGCGGGCAACTCGGCAAGAACCGTGATGCCGGCGGACACCTTGTCCCCGACACTCACACGCGCACGCGCATCGGGATGCAGGTAGAGGTCCACGCGCGAGCCGAAGCGGATGAATCCATAGCGTTCACCGGCCGCCAACCGCTGACCCTGCCGCGCGTAGCAGAGCACCCGGCGTGCGATGAGGCCCGCGATCTGCACGCAGGTGACATCGTCGCCGCGCGGCGTGCGCAGCCAGAGCGCGCTGCGCTCGTTCTCCACCGACGCCTTGTCGAGCGCTGCGTTCAGGAAGCGCCCTGCGTGGTACCAGGTCTGCCGCACCTCGCCGGACACGGGGCTGCGGTTGGAATGCACGTTGAAGACGTTCATGAAGACGCTGATCTTGAGCGCATCGCGGTCGAGCCATGGGTCGCGCGCACGTCCCACCACCACGACGCGGCCGTCGGCAGCGGCGAGCACGCCGCCGTCCGCCACCGGTGTCGGAACGCGATGCGGATCGCGAAAGAACTGCACCACGAACACCGCGATCGCCCAGAACGGCAGCGCGCCCCAGTGCAGGAAGCGGGTCGCCAGCAACGCGACGACGAGCGCCAGCCCGACGTGCAGCCAGCCTTCGCGGGCGATCAGCGGATGGGTGTCGGGCACGGCGAGCCTAGCGGCCAGAAGCGGGCTTCACCGGCCAATGCCCTCGCGCATTCCGCAAAAATGTCAGTTCTTCGAGGTATCGACCAGCTTGTTCTTCTTGATCCACGGCATCATGTCCCGCAGCCTTGCTCCGACCTGCTCGATCGGATGCTCCGCTGTCATACGCCGCCGGGAGAGCAGCGTGGGCGCTCCGGCCCGATTCTCCAGGATGAAGCTCTTCGCGTAGTCGCCGCTCTGGATGTTGCGCAAGGCCTCGCGCATCGCCGCACGCGACTGCTCGCCGATGACCCTGGGACCGGTCACGTACTCGCCATACTCGGCGTTATTGGAGATCGAGTAGTTCATCGTCCCGATGCCGCCTTCGTACATCAGGTCAACGATCAGCTTGAGCTCGTGCAGGCACTCGAAATACGCCATCTCGGGTGCGTAGCCGGCCTCGACGAGGGTCTCGAAGCCGGCCTTGACGAGCTCCACACAGCCGCCGCAGAGCACGGTCTGCTCGCCGAAGAGATCGGTCTCGGTCTCTTCCTTGAAGGTAGTCTCGATGATGCCGGCCTTGCCGCCACCATTGGCCGCCGCGTAGCTCAACGCGATATCGCGTGCCGCGCCGGAGCGGTCCTGGTAGACGGCGATGAGCTGCGGCACGCCGCCGCCCTGGGTGTAGGTCGCGCGCACCGTGTGGCCCGGCGCCTTCGGCGCGACCATGAACACGTCGAGGTCGGTGCGCGGCACCACCTGGCCGTAGTGGATGTTGAAGCCGTGCGCAAACGCGAGCGCCGCGCCCTTCTTGACGTTCGGTTCGACTTCGCTCTTGTATACCGCGGCGATGGTCTCGTCGGGCAGCAGCATCATCACCACGTCGGCACTCTTCACGGCCTCGTCGACCGACTTCACCGCGAGCCCCGCCTGTTTCGCCTTGTCCCACGACGCGCCACCCGGGCGCAGACCCACCGTCACCTTCACGCCCGAGTCCTGAAGATTCTGCGCATGGGCGTGGCCCTGGGAGCCGTAGCCGACGATGGCGACCTTCCGGCCCTTGATGAGGGAGAGATCGGCGTCCTTGTCGTAATAGACCTTCATGCTGTCCTCTTTGGTGGGTTGGGTGGTGCCCCGGCGCGCTCCTCATGAGCCGCCGCACGTCACACTTTCAGCACCCGCTCGCCGCGGCCGATGCCCGAAGCACCGGTGCGCACGGTCTCCAGGATGGCGCTCTTCTCGATGCCGCCGATGAACGCGTCGAGCTTGGCGCCGGTACCGGTCAGCTCGATCGTATACGCCTTTTCGGTGACATCGATGATGCGTCCCCGGAAGATGTCCGCCATGCGCTTCATCTCCTCGCGGTCCTTGCCGAAGGCACGCACCTTCACCAGCATCAGTTCGCGCTCGATATGTTCGCCATCGTTGAGATCCACGACCTTGACCACGTCCACCAGCTTGTTCAGCTGTTTCGTGATCTGCTCGATGATCTCGTCCGATCCGCTGGTGACGATCGTCATGCGCGACATCGTCGCGTCTTCGGTGGGCGCGACCGTAAGGGATTCGATGTTGTAGCCGCGTGCGGAGAATAGACCCGACACGCGGGAGAGCGCCCCTGGTTCGTTTTCCAGGAGCAACGAGAGAATATGTCTCATGATTGTTGTGGCTGTGCGTCGAAAAGCGTGGTCCCGCCCGAACGCGGGACGCCCCCCTGGAGCAAAAGCAACCGCGTCTTCGGTCAGACCAGGATCATCTCCGACAGGCCCTTACCCCCGGGCACCATCGGGAAGACGTTCTCGGTCTGATCCGTGATGAAATCCATGAACACGAGCCTGTCCTTCAGCGCAAGCGCCTCCCGCAGCGCGGGCTCCACGTCCGCCGGCTTGTCGACGCGCATGCCGACATGCCCATAGGATTCGGCGAGCTTCACGAAATCGGGCAGCGCGTCCATGTAGGACTCGGCGTATCGGTTGCCGTGGAAGAACTCCTGCCACTGGCGGACCATGCCCATGTATCGGTTGTTCAGGTTCACGATCTTGACCGGCAGATGGTATTGCTTGCAGGTCGAAAGCTCCTGAATGCACATCTGAATGCTGGCTTCGCCGGTGATGCAGAGCACGTCCGCGTCGGGGTGCGCGAGCTTGACCCCCATCGCGTAGGGCAGGCCAACCCCCATGGTGCCGAGCCCTCCGGAATTGATCCAGCGGCGCGGCTTGTCGAACTTGTAGAACTGCGCCGCCCACATCTGGTGCTGTCCGACGTCGGACGTGATGAAGGCATCGCCGTTCGTCAATTCGTACGCCTTCTCGACGACGAACTGCGGCTTGATGATCGGGCTGCCGCGGTCGTACTTGAGACAGTCGCGGGCGCGCCAGAGCTCGATCTGCGTCCACCACGTCTTGAGCGCCGACTGATCCTGCCGCTCGGGGAATCCGTCGAGCTGGCGCACGAGCTCCTGCAGCGTCTCGCGCACATCGCCCACGATCGGCACTTCGACCTTGACGCGCTTCGAAATCGAGGACGGGTCGATATCGATGTGGATGATGTGCCGATCGTCGTCGAAGAAATGCGACGGGTTGCCAATCACGCGGTCATCGAAGCGGGCGCCGATTGCGAGCAGCACGTCGCAGTGCTGCATGGCCATGTTGGCTTCGTAGGTGCCGTGCATGCCGAGCATGCCCACGAATTGCGGGTCGGTCGCAGGGAAACTGCCGAGCCCCATCAGCGTGTTGGTGCACGGAAAGCCGAGCAGGCGCACGAGCTGGGCGAGCTCCTGCGACGCGTTGCCGAGGATCGCGCCGCCCCCGGCGTAGATCATCGGCCGCCTGGCATTGGTGAGGAGCTGGATCGCCTTCTTGATCTGCCCGCTGTGCCCCTTCACCACCGGATTGTAGGACCGCATCGAGATGGTCTTGGGGTAATCGAACTCGACTTTGGCCATCGTCACGTCCTTGGGAACGTCGACGAGCACCGGACCAGGGCGGCCGGTGGTGGCGAGATAGAAAGCCTTCTTGATGGTGGCCGCCAGATCGCGGACGTCCTTCACCAGAAAGTTGTGCTTCACGCACGGGCGCGTAATACCGACCGCATCGCACTCCTGGAAGGCGTCCTGTCCGATGGCATGAGTCGGCACCTGGCCGCTGATGATCACCACCGGAACCGAATCCATGTAGGCGGTAGCGATCCCCGTCACGGCGTTGGTGACGCCGGGGCCCGAGGTGACCAGACAGACGCCCGGCTTTTCGCAGGAGCGCGCGAAGCCATCCGCCGCATGCACGGCAGCCTGTTCGTGGCGAACGAGAATGTGCTTGAACTTGTCCTGCTTGAAGATCTCGTCGTAGATGAAGAGAACCGCCCCGCCCGGGTAGCCGAAGACGTACTCCACGCCCTCCTCCTGCAGGCAGCGCACCACGACCTCGGCGCCGGTAATTTCCATGAATTGCCTCAAAGCAGCCCAAAAAAGTGAACCGCAAAAGGTACCGTCGGATGCCACGCTGGTCAAGGAAAACATTGCCCAGAGGGCAGGTGTCGATGCCGGTAAATGTCTCTGCTCGACGGGTCGGAGCAATTTGCTACTATCGGGTCGAATCTTGCCTCGCAGCACGCGGCGGGCGATGGTGGAGGAGGACGCCCGCGATCGGGTGCCCGCACGATAACGCGAACGGGACAGGTCAACTGGCAACCGAAAAGGAACTCTCGAACTTCCTGGCCGATGTGGAGCGCAGAGCTTTCAAGCAGGCAGCGTTCGCGGTGCGCGACAGCCATGCCGCGCTCGACATCGTTCAGGACGCGATGCTCAGGCTCGCGGAGAAGTACGGGGGTAAGCCTGCCGGCGAGTTGCCGATGCTGTTCCAGCGCATTCTGCAGAACGCAATCCGGGATTTCTTTCGCCGGCAGAAGGTCCGATCGATGTGGACCACGCTTTTCTCTTCCTTCGGGCCGAAGGGTGACGAGGACGACTACGACCCCCTGGAGACGATCATGCACCAGGGCAGTGCCCGCACCCCGGAGCCCACGGAGGAGTTGTTGCGCACTCAAACACTTGCAGCTATTGAGGAGGCACTTGCACAGTTGCCTGCGCGTCAACGGCAGGCGTTCATTTTGCGTTACTGGGAAGACATGGATGTGGCCGAGACAGCTCGTGCAATGGGGTGCTCCGAGGGCAGCGTGAAGACGCACTGCTCGCGTGCGAGCCATGCGCTCGCTGGCCTGCTCAAGGCGAAAGGGATCGAACTATGAGTGAAGAACAGTTTGGGCGCAGGGTCGCCTGGCATCTCGATCGTGGCCTCGACCAGCTGGATCAGGGCACCTTGACCGCGCTGGCAGCAGCGCGCCAAGCGGCTTTGTCGGGCCGGTCTGCATATCAGCAAAGCTCGGTGCCGGCCATGGCAGCAGCGGGTCCTGGCACCGTGTCATCCGCGCATCGCCGTACGCGGGTCCGCTGGTGGGTGCCCGCAAGCGCGGTGGCGCTGGCCGCAGCGGCGCTCGTCTACGTGCAGACCCTCAACAACCAGCATTCGATGCTCACGCCCAACCACGAGCTGGGGACACTCGACGCACGTCTGCTTGCCGACGATCTCCCGATCGACGCTTATCTCGACAAGGGTTTCGACGCGTGGCTGGAAGACACCTCGGAATAGCACTGCTGCTGGGATTGGTTCTGAGTCTCCCGGTGTCGGGCGCGCCACCGCCCGCCCCGACGTGGAAGCAGTTGACCCCGACACAGCGGCACGTCCTTGCACCGCTCGCCGCCGAATGGAACAAGCTCGAGCCCGAGCGCCGGTGGAAATGGGTCGGCGTCGCCGAGCGCTACCCTAAGCTTGCGCCCGAGCAGCAGCGGCGACTCCAGTCGCGCATGAAGGAATGGGCCAGCCTCTCCCCGGAGGAGCGCGAAAGGGCGCGCGAGAAGTTCAGGAACCTCCAGCAGCTCCCGCCGGAGCGCCGGGCCACGGTCAAGGAGAAATGGGAGACCTATCAGCAGCTGCCCGAAGAAGAGCGCGAAACCCTGCGCACGTCGGGACCGAAGCGGGGGGTGCCGGACTCCGCTCCCGCGACCGCAGTGGTGCTTGAACCTCCCGCCTCCGCTGCGGCTCAGTCGGCCACGGCGCACCCGTGAGGGGCGAGCGCGCCAGCACGTCGCCCGGTGCCGACACTCGGACCGGCCCAGGGTCTGCGGATAACGCGGGAATCGGGCGGCGCCTTGCCTGTCTGGTGTATGACGCGTTGCTGCTGCTGGCCGTCCTGTTTCTCGGATCGGCGCTCTTCACGAGCGTAGCGGGCGCCGCGGACTCACTGCCCGCCCGCTTCGCCCTGCAGGTGCTCCTGCTCGTGCTCGCGGGCGCCTATTTCGTCTGGTGCTGGACCCGCGGCGGCCAGACTCTGCCGATGCAAGCCTGGAACCTGCGCATCGTGGATGCGGATAGCGGCCACCCGCCGAGTCTGCGGCAAGCACTCAAGCGCTATGTCCTGGCGGTCCCCGGAACGCTGCTGGCGGGCACCTCGTTCCTGTGGGGACTCATCGATTGTGACCGGCAGTTCCTGCATGATCGGCTGGCCGGGACGAGGATCGTGACAGCGGATCCCGACCGCCGGACTACCGCCGCTCCGCCCGCCAGATCAGCCCCGCCGCGATCAGGGTAAAGAGCAGCGTCGGCAGCACTGCGCTCACGAACGGCGTCCAGTTGTTGATCGCGCCAAGCGCGCCGAAGAAGCGTCCCATCAGGAAGAACGCAAGGCCGACCAGGATGCCGGTGAAGATCTTCGCGCCGACGCTGGTCACGCGGCTCTGGAAATGCGCGAAGGGCAAAGCCAGCACCATCATGAGCACGACGGAGAACGGATAGATCAGCTTCGACCAGAGTGCCGCCTCGTAACGCGTGGTCTGCTGGCGGTTGCTCTTCAGATGCTCGATGTAGTGCACGAGATCGGATGCAGCCATCTCTTCCGGCGCCAGCAGCAGGACCCCGAGCAGATTCGGCGTGAGCACCGAGCCCCACGTCATTTCAGGGATCTGCTCGACCGTGGCGCGGCCATCGGCGAAGCGTGTTCGCGCCACCTCGGTGAGCAGCCACTGGTTGTCGCCGCGATACACGCCCCGCTTCGCGAAGGTGCTCGACAGCAGTCGCTGATCCTCGTCGAAGTCGTGCAGGTAGATGTTGAGCAGCGTGTTGTCGGGGGTGACGAGCCCGACGTTGATGAAGCTCAGGCCGTCCTTGACCCAGATCCCCGACCGGAACTGGCTCACGATGAGGTAGGCCGACGTCTTCATGCGCAACCGCTGCGCCGCCGATTCGGCCGCGGGCGCGATGTACTCGCCGAACACGAAGGTCATTGCGCCAAACAGCAGCCCGATCTGGGCCAGGGTACCCGCGAGGCGCAGCATCGAAATGCCGGACGTACGCAGGATCGCATACTCCGATTGCGCAGTAAGCCGCGCCAGCGCGAACAGCGCGCCCACCAGCGCCGCCACCGGCAGCACCTCGTACACGTGCCCCGGCAGGGTCAGCAATACATAGAGGAACGCACTGGGAAGACGGTACTGGCCGCGACCGACGTCTTCCAGCTGGTTGAGCAGGTCGAAGAACGCGAAGAGCCCCAGCAGCGCGACCAGTGTGAGAAGCGTCGCGGAGGCGATCTCGCGAAAGAGATAGCGTCGGATGATTCTCATGGCGAGCGCGCCGCGGGCAACCAGCGCAACGCCATCCGCCGGTAGAAGAAGAGCACGACCAACAACACCATGGTGCCGTGGACCGCGATCACTGCCGCCCAGGCCGCGAGCTTGTCGGTTGCCACCAGGCTCTCCGAAATGGTGATGGCGTTGCTGTAGAGGAAATAGAGAAAGACCGCAGCCAGCAGATTGAAGGAGCGCCCGACGCGCGGGTTGACGGAGCTCAACGGCACGGCGAGTAGCGCCAGGACGAGCGCAGAGAGCGGCAAGCCCACGCGATAGACCAGCTCGGCAAGATTCGCGGGCGTGCGTTGCGCGAAGAGTTCGACTGTGGCGCGCGTCTTCGCCGGGGAGAGAACCCTGCGCGCCTCCGCCGGCTCGATGCGTATCCCGAGCCGTTCGAAGTCCATGACCCGGTACTCCGGCGAGCCCGGCACCCCCTCGTAGCGGTGACCGTTCAGCAGCACGAGAAAACGGTCCCCGTTCGGATGCGACTCGATCAGTCCGCGGCGGGCGATCATGGTGCTCGGCCCCTCGCGCTGCTTCGAGTACACGAAGACGTTCCTGACCATGCCCGAGTCGGGTTCCAACTCCTCCACGAAATACACCCAGTCCTCACGTTTCGACTCCTGGAACACGCCCTCCCGGATCAGGGCCGCCTCGTCCCGCGATTCGAGCTGGCGCTGGTATTGTTCGAGACGGCCGGCCGCCCAGGGGTAGACGAAGAAGGTGACCGCGGCGATCACCCCCACCGACGGCAGCGCGAACGTGAGCACCGGCCGGATCCACGCCTTCAACGAGAGCCCCGACGAGAACCACACCACCATCTCCGAGTCCCGGTAGCAGCGGATCAGGGTCAACAGGACCGCCACGAAGAGGCTCCCGCCCATTACCACCGGCAGCGAGGTGAGCAGGGAAAAGCCCACGAGCGCGAACACGCCCTCCAGCGGAATGAGAGCGTTCGTGGCGACGCGCAGTACCCGGATGATCTGGGTGCTGACCACAACGAGCAGCAGAATCGAGAGGACCGCCGCACCGTTGGCGGCGAACTCGGCCAGCAGGGCACGCCGGAAAAGCTTCATGCGCCCGAGCAGGCCTGCGAAAGCCCCGCAGGGTTCCGCAACAGCCTGCTGCCGCTCTTTTGACTTTTCGAAACCACTCCGACGATAATGAAACGGATGCGCAAGTTCATGAAAAATAACCGGCAAATGCCTGGGAGCAAGACGTGGAATTTAGCATAAAAGGCGCGAGTCCCGAGAAGCAACGGAATGCGGCCGTGGTGGTCGGCGTGTTCGAGTCGCGCAAGCTCACCGGCCCGGCGCAAGCAATCGACCACGCATCGGACGGCTACCTCACGGAGATCCTGCGGCGCGGCGACATGGAAGGTCGGCTCGGCACCACACTGCTGCTGCACAAGGTTCCCCACACCGCCGCCGAGCGCGTGCTGCTGTTGGGACTCGGCAAGGAGCGCGAGTTTCGCGACAAGGAGTATCGCGATGCCGTGCGCGCGGCCATCCGCGGCTTGAACGAGACCGGCGCCGTCGATGCGGCGCTCAATTTCACCGACCTGCCGATCAAGAAGCGCGGCACCTCGTGGCGGGTTGCGCAGGCCACCGTGGTCGCACTCGAGTCGATGTATCGCTTCGACCGCTTGAAGAGCAAGCAGGAAGGCCCCAAGCGCGCGCTGCGCAAGCTCGTCTTCGCGGTGGCCCAGCGCAGCGAGACGGCCGCGGCCGAGGAAGGACTGCGGCGCGGACTCGCCACGGCACACGGCATGGGCCTCGCGAAGGACTTGGGCAACCTGCCCGCCAACCTGTGCACGCCCACTTACCTTGCGGAACAGGCGCAAGATCTTGCCAAACACTACGGTTTCGAATGCACCGTGCTCGAGCAGGCGGATATGGCGGAGCTCGGCATGGGTGCCCTGTTATCGGTGACGCGGGGCAGCGTCCAACCGCCGAAGCTGATCGTGCTCCACCATCGCGGCGCGGGCGAGCACGAGCGGCCGGCGGTCCTGGTCGGCAAGGGCATCACCTTCGACACTGGCGGCATCTCCCTGAAGCCGGCCGCCGAGATGGACGAGATGAAGTTCGACATGTGCGGCGCGGCGAGCGTGCTGGGCACCTTCAAGGCGATCGGCGAGCTGCGGCTGCCGGTGAACCTCGTCGGCATCATTCCCACCTGCGAGAACATGCCCGGCGGCACGGCCACCAAACCCGGCGACGTCGTCACGAGCCTGTCGGGTCAGACCATCGAGATCCTCAATACCGACGCCGAGGGCCGTCTCATCCTGTGCGACGCGCTCACCTACGCCGCGCGCTTCGAGCCGGAGATCGTGGTCGACATCGCGACCTTGACCGGCGCGTGCGTGATTGCCCTGGGCCACGTCGCCCACGGCCTGTTCGCGAATGACGAGAGCCTTGCGCGCGAGCTCCTCGCAGCCGGCCAGGACAGCCACGACCGCGCCTGGCAGATGCCGCTGTGGGACGATTATCAGGAACAGCTCAAGACCAATTTCGCCGATATGCCCAACATCGGCGGCCGGCCCGCGGGCAGCATCACCGCCGCCTGCTTCCTGTCGCGCTTCACCAGGAAGTACCGCTGGGCGCACCTCGACATTGCCGGCACCGCCTGGAAGAGCGGCAAGGAGAAGGGCGCGACCGGCCGGCCGGTGCCGCTGCTCACCGAGTTCCTGCTGCAGCGCGCCGCTGCGCGAAAGGGGTGAGCGGGTGACCCGGATCGACTTCTACACCCACGCCGAGAGCAAGCTGCGCACGGCGTGCCAGCTGTGCGCGAAGGCAGCGGCACAGGGCACGCGGATCTTCGTGTATGCGCCCGATGCGGACACCGCCCGCGAGATCGATCGACTGCTCTGGACCACACCGGCGACCGGGTTCGTGCCGCATTGCCGTCCCGAGGATCCGCTCGCCGCGGTCACGCCGGTCATCGTGTCGGAGCACGCCGAGCCGCTGCCACACGACGACGCGCTCCTCAACCTGCACCCGGACGTGCCCATCTTCTTCTCCCGCTTCCGGCGTCTGGTCGAGATCGTCGGCACCGACGAGACCGACCGCCAGCAGGCGCGCGCTCGGTTCCGCTTTTACCGCGATCGCGGCTACGAGCTGCACGACCACAACCTGAGCAAGGCGGCGCGCGCTGCCCCCTGACCCGCGATGACCCCCGACCGCAGCTCCGACCCGCAAAGTCCGAAGGACGAAGTCCTGTCGAAAGTCGACGCGCTGTTGCGCCGCCATCGCAGCGGCGGGCTGGATGCGGCCCTGGACGCGAGCCCGGAGCCGGAGATTCCGACGCTGACCGAGCTGATCGAAGGGCAGCCCGCTGCCGCCGGGGCCGAGGCAGCGCGCCCGGAGGCTTCCCTCGCTTCCGTGGAAGCACTGTCCCAACCCCCCGATCAAGCAGCGGTTGCCGTGCTGCGACCGGAGGTCGAAAAGATCGTCGCGGAAACGCTGGCCGCGCGACTGCCGCAGGCGATCCAGGAACAGGTGATGCCCGAGGTGATGCTCCAGCTCGGCGGGGGCTTGAACCGGTTGCGCGATGCCATGCGCACGACGGTGGAGTCGGTGGTGCGCGAGACCATTGAGCGCGAGGTGAAGCGCGCGCTCAAGACGCTGCTCAAGGAGCGGGAGCGGTAGGCCGACACCGTTGCCCTTCCGCCCGCCCGCCACCTCGCCTACGATATCGCTTCCCTTCTTCCGGACGCGCGCATGAAGCTCGCCGTTGTCCTCGCCTCCATCGCACTCACCGTCCTGCCGGCGCAGGCGCCGCGGGCCGGGGAATTGCCGGCCGCCCCGCCGGCGAAGAAGACCGGCAAGAAGGCGCAGCCCCACGGCCTCGTGATCCGCATCGCAGACGGTGGATGGGGCGATGCCGAACCGGAGGAAATCGAGACCCTGCTCTACGCCGTGGCGGCGGAGATGCTCTCGCATTTCCCCGGCCGCAGGATCGATCCCGTGATTGCCTCCCATACGCGGGATCACCCGATCGTGCTCTACGAAAGAGCGCCCGGCGGCGAGTACCAGGTCTATCTCGCGGCGAAGGACAAACGGTGGGCGGAGTTCGTGTACGAGTTCTCCCACGAGCTTTGTCACATCGTCGCCAACTACGAGCACCACGCGCCGCCGCACGCGAACCGACATCAGTGGTTCGAGGAGGCGCTGTGCGAGACCGCCTCGCTCTACACCTTGAGGCGGTTTTCCGCGAGCTGGAGCGAATCCCCGCCGCGGCCGGAATGGGCGGCGTACGCCCCCGCCATGCATCGCTACGCGGAACGCATGCTGAACGAGCCACACCGGCGCTTGCCTGCGCACAGCACACTCGCCGACTGGTTGCGTCGGAACGCCCCGAGCCTTCGCGACAATCCGTATCTGCGCGACCGGAACGAGGTCGTCGCCAATCAGCTGCTCCCGCTCCTCGAAGAGAACCCCGGCAGTTGGGAGGCGATCGGCTTCCTGAACGTGGAGGCTCCCGAGGAGGCCGCGAGCTTTCGGGACCACCTGCACCACTGGTATCGACGCGCGCCGCTCCAGCACAAGCAGTTCATCCGCCGCACGCTCACCCTACTTGGAGAGGTGGTCCCAATGGGCGAAGACGTAGCGGCTGCAAGCACACCACCGCCGGCATCGCCTCCCGTGACGCCTGCGACACCGCAGGCGTCAACCGGTGCCGCGGGCCCGATGCATCGACAACGCTGATCTTGGCACCGGATCGGCTATCGCGACTGCCCTTCGGTGGGCGATGCGCCACTCGGCTCGGCGTAGCCATCGGTCCTCTGGAGCTGCTCTTGAAGCCACGTATCCTCCGCAGCGGACCGTCCTGGCCGCCCGGCGGCACCGCGGTCCGGTGGCGGTGAGTAGTTCTGGACGGCATCGTAGCCATCCGTCACCTGGAGCTGCTGGAACGACCAATCCGCCGCCAGCGCCGGCAAGCCGGGGACGGCGAGCATGCCGGTCACGGCCATCGTGATAAGGGTCTTGGGTCTCATCGAAGATCTCCTTCGAATATGGCGAGCTCCCCCGAGTCCACAGGATAGGAGACGAGCGCGAACAGCGGGATGACGCATCGATTACGTTCCTGTAAGGATCGAGGGGAAGCGCAGGGTGAATCGAATGCCGAAACTGCCGCTCTCCGCCTGCGCCACCCCGCCGTGGAGCCGCATGATGGAATCGACGATGGCAAGCCCCAGGCCGGCACCGTCACGGTCGTCCTCCCGCGGCTCGTTGCCCCGGGCGAAGCGCGTGAAGAGCCGCGGCAGCTCATCGGAACGGATCGGCGCCGGACAGGAGTTGATCACCTCGAACACGGCGGCGTCCGCGGCAGATCGCGCGCGCACCACGATGCGATCACCTGGTGGCGCGTGGCGCACCGCATTCGAGAGCAGATTGGTGATCGCGCGCCGGATCATCAAGCGGTCGCCCCGCGCCACGGAGTGACCATGGATGACGATTTCCTGCGATCTTTCGGACGCCGCCGGTTCGAAATACTCGGCAACGTTGGTGGCTTCCTGTGCGAGGTCGACCGTGTCGTCCGCCACCGTGAGCACCCCGCGGTCGGCGCGGGCCAGAAAGAGCATGTCCGACACCATCCGATCCAGGCGCTGGAGCTCTTCGAGGTTGGACAGCAGAGCCTCGCGGTACTCTTCGGCAGCGCGCGGTCGGGAGAGCGTCACCTGCGTCTGGAGAAGCAGGTTGTGGATGGGTGTGCGCAGTTCGTGAGCGATGTCCGCGGAGAACTGCTCGAGCGCCCCGAAGCTCGCGTCGAGCCGCGCCAGCATGTGGTTGATGCTCTCCACCAGCCCACGGATCTCGGTGGGCGCATCCTCCACGGCGAGCGCGGTGCCGAGGCCCTGAATCGTGATCCGCTCGGCACGCTCGGCGACGCGTGCGATCGGTGCAAGGCCGCGACGTACCACGAAGAAGGCAAGGGCGCCGCTCAGCAGGCTGCCGAACAGCGCGACCAGCGAAGCCGTCACCGCCCTACTCCGGAGCAGCCTCTGCGAGTCGCTCACGTCGAGCGCGACGATGATCTCCGCCGGGGCTGCCGAGACCCCCGTCCATTGGTGCTGGACACGCTTCAAGACCGTGCACCCGCGCGTCGCACACAAATCCCCCGTCCATGGGTGCTGGACACGCTTCAGCGACCAGGTGCGGTCGACCCCCTGCACGGTCGCGAGGTCGCCGGATGCGAGACGCGCTGCCGCGACCGCGATCTCCGGCTGCGGCGTCACGATCCAGTCGTCACCGACGCGCAAGCCGACGCTCAGTGCAGGATGAGAGATGAGTAGATCGTTCAGACGTCCGAGGACCTCGTCCAGCCGTTCAGGGGTCGCAGCTTCGTCCAGGAAGCGCTCGATAGTCCTGGTTTTCCCCTCGATCACCTCCGTATCGAGCGCCTCCACCTGCATGCGCAGGGTCTGATAAAGACTGGCGGTGACCGCGATCATGATGAGA
>JBDHRV010000219.1:0-3811 GCA_039807745.1 Burkholderiales bacterium | reverse complement strand
TGCCAGCGCGCGCCCTGCGCGTCCGGGCCCTGGTCCACCAGCAGCGCCAGGGGCGTGAAGCGCTTGTCGACGGCATAACGGCGCTGCGACCACTCGGCCCAGCGGGCGACGCGGTATTCGTCGAGGCTCGCGGGCGGATGGCGGAGCATGCGCTGGCGGGCAGGCTCGTCGAGATCGGCCGCGGTGCCCGCCGCGAGCGCCTGGGTGAGCCGCGCGAACAGCGACGCGAGCGGTGTTTCGGTAGTCGGAAGAGCTGCCGGCTGGGCCTGCGGTTGCCTGGCCCAGCGTGCGATGTCGTCGACGATGTCCGACCATGCCTGGTCGCGCGAGCCGTCGTCGGGCGCAAACGTGATGATGGCCTTGCCGTCCTTCGGTCGTGCCTGCAGCGACTCGATGGGCTTCTCGTGTTTCCAGGCACAGGGGCGAAGGATGATCGGCACGACGCGGATGCCCTCGCGTTCGCGCCGCTCCAGCAGCTGCGAGAGTTCCTCGGTGTAGATGAAGTCGGAGGCGATGAAAGCGGGGCTAACGAGCAGCAATGCGAGATGGCAGCCGTCGAGCGCGGCGCGGATGTCGGCGCGCCACTCCTCGCCGCCGTCGATGCAGCGGTCGTCCCACGGCGAAATCAGGCCTTGCCGCCGCAGCCCCTTGAGCTGCTGCGTGAACGCGTTCTTGAGCGCCTCGTCCTCGTGGGCGTAGCTGATGAAGATCGAATAGCTGGCCATGGCTCCCTCGCGCGGGTGACCATCTTCCCAGGGTCGCCCGAGGCGATGTTACTGCAAATGCTACCGGCGTTTGAGCCTCAAACGGCGCAGCACGTGCCGGCGCAGACCCCAGCTGTCGGCAAAGCGCACGTGATTGATCCAGCCCTTGATGCTCGCGTCCAATTCCCCGAAGCCGATGTGCCCGGTATGGTAATCCTCCACGCGAGCCGCGAGTCGCCGCGACGCGTTCACGACCTTGCGCCCTTTCACCTGCCGGTACGTGGGATAGACGACGAACCCGAGCCAGGGAATGCCTGCCGCGGTCGTCGCCACCTGCGCGCTCGACTCGTGCACGATCAGGCGCAACCGGGCGAGTCGATCGACCACTGCCCGTTTCCACGTCCACAGCTCGCGCCTGCAGTCGCTGAAAAGCGCGAGATCGTCCACGTAGCGCAGGTAGGCTTGGCACCCGAGCTCGCGCGTGACGAACTGGTCGAAGGCGTGCAGATAGACGTTGGCCCAGAACTGCGAGGTGAGATTGCCGATCGGCAGACCCCGCGGCCGGCACGCGGCGAGCAGGTCGTCGCCAGGAAACCACACCATGCGGTACTCGCCGTCGAACACGCGATCGCCGCTCGCGATGATGGACGCGGCCAGCGTCATCACGTCCGCCTCCGGAATCCGTCGCGCGAGGGTGTCGCGCAGGATGGCGTGATCGATCGAGGGAAAGTACTGCACGATGTCCGCGCGCAGCACGTAGCGGTGGCGCTGCGCGAACTGCTGCAAACGGTCGACCGCGCGATGGGTGCCCTTGCCGAGGCGATTGGCATAGCTGTCGGCGATGAAGAGCCGTTCGAAGCGCGGCTCGACCACGTTGCACAGGGCGTGGTGAACCACGCGGTCGCGAAACGGCGCCGCGCTGATCTTGCGCCGCTTCGGCTCGTGGATGTGGAAGTGCACGTAGCTGCCCGGTCGATAGCGGTGCGCGAGCAGCTCGTCCTGCAATTCGACCAGCCGATCCGCAAGTTCCGCCTCGAACGTCGCCGCGGCGGCACCGCCGCGCTTGCCGCGCGCGGCCTTGCGCCAAGCGGCGAAGAGGTTATCCCAGGCGCAGATGCGGGCGTAGGCTTCCGACATCATGGAAGGAGATCCCGATGGCTGAAGAAATGATCGTCCTGACGCGCATGTTCGACCTGCTCGCCTGGCTGTTGCCGAAGTGCGAGCGCTTTCCCCGGCCCTATCGCGCCACGGTCACGCAACGACTCGTGGATGCAGCGCTCGACGCGCAGGAGCGGCTCTACGATGCGCAGACTGCGCGCGGCGCGCGGCGAATGGATTGCCTCCACGGGGCCGATGCCGCGCTCGCCAGGATGCGTCTCTATCTGCGCCTCGCCCACCACTGGCGCTGGCTGAGCGACGGGCAGTACCGACATGTCAGTCGGATGGTCGCCGAAGTGGGCCGACTGCTTGGCGGATGGCTGAAACAGGCCTCTGTCTGACAAAAAAAGTCCCTCCCCCGCGAGCGGGAGAGGGTCGGGAGGGGGGCGCCCCGGGGCCGCAGCCTGGGGGGCGCTCCGCTTCGATATATGCCCGACGGTCCACGCCCTCGCGGACGGTCCGTGCGGACGGGACATGCCTGCGCCATCCATCATCCCTGCGCCTCGGACCGCAAACCGTGGTCGGCGGCCATTTCCGCAAGCAGCGCCGGTGAGGCTGGCGCCGCCCAGCCGCGCATGGCAGCGCGGCGCACGCAGGGTGGATTCGATGTGGGGCGCACAACACAGCCGGAAGCCGATGTCGTTGTTACGGTTGCCGGGATGGTCGTGGTTGCGGTAGGCGCAACGGCAGTCGATACGGTTGTTGTTCCACGAGCCGCCGCGCAGCACCCGCGGGCGCTCTCAGGCTGCCCCACCGGCATATGGGCCGGCTCGCGCAGTATGAGCCACCGGCGATTGCGCGGCAACGGTCCAAGTGCGTTGCGAAAAAGGCGCGCCGAGAAAAAACAACGGCGCGCTGCGCGCGCCGCCAGAGAACAGCAAACCAGTGTTTCAGTGATCAGTGCATCAGCGAGCAGTGGCTCAACGGATGGGGGGCGCACAACACAGCCGGAAGCCGAGGCCGAGGTTACGGCTGCCGGGAGGGACGTGGAGGCGGGAGGCGCAACGGCAGCCGATACGGTCGTCGCCCCACGAGCCGCCGCGCAGCACCCGCGGGGCGTCCTTCGAGTTGTCCCTTGCATCGTACTTGTTGGCGCACCATTCCCACGCGTTGCCTGCCATGTCGAGGGCGTCGTAAGGCGAAGCGCCGTGAGGATAGATCCCGACCGCTGACGTTTGCTCCAACCGACTTTCGGTTTCCCAGATGTTTGCCAAGCCGTCCTGGAAGTCACCCGGCCACGGAAATTCCCGGCCATCGGTCCCCCGCGCCGCCTTCTCCCATTCCTGCTCGGTCGGCAGTCGCACCTGCCATCCCCGAGGCACCTCTCTCTTTGCGCGCAGCCGGGCATCCAGCCACCTGCAGAACGCCATAGCCTCGTACCATGAGACCGTCTCCCGCGGATGGTTGGCGCAGCTCCAGCGCGGACGGTCCGGTGTCATCCGTTCCAGTCCTTCCCACCACTCGCCCGTTTCGTAGCCACGGTCGTCGATGAAACACTGGAACTGGGCATTGGTGATCGGGAACCGCGCGATGCGGAAAGCATGGAGCGCGATCTGCTCCGCCGGATCGCCGTATTGGAACTTGCCTTCGGGAACGTCGACCCAAGCGATGACCGGCAGCCCGTCGCGAACGCCCACACCCGTCCGGTCGTCGAGCCCCAGTTGTCCCAGCGTTCGCCACAGGTGGGCGCGCTCGGGCGGTTTCAGGTGTTGCAAGGCGTGCTCACAGGCTGCGCGTAGCGGCGCGGCAAAGCGTTGTAGGTTCCACCCCCTGCCGTGGGCCACTTCCAGGCAGTCGGCCAGCAACAGGGCGGGGTTGGGATCAGACACCAGGCGCTCCGCTTCGAAGTGTTGCAGCAACGGCGCGTAGCCCTCCACGGCGCTCTCCGGCGATTCCTGGTCGGCGATGGCGCAGAACAGAAAGGTGAGAGTGCGGCGCCATCTGGGGGT
>JBDHRV010000218.1:0-3819 GCA_039807745.1 Burkholderiales bacterium | reverse complement strand
TCAGAGTACCGCGACCGCCTGAACAAGTATCTCGCTCATCTAACGTACTCTCGTGCGGAACAGCCGTGTGACTGGCCGCACCAGAAGGTCATATATCCCGTGCTGTGCCGCGCAATTGAGTTTATCGAGTCTCTGGGTCCTGAGGTCCGAGGGCGAACCAAGGTGACTTCTGCCGAATGGGGTGCGTTGCTGGACGATCTCAAGACCTACAAGGTGGAGTACGATGATCGAGACATCTAACCGCCGCATTCACCCAAGCGGCGGCCCTGGCCCGCGGCGGGTGATGCGAAGCGTTGGGGCTCACGTCAACCGAAAACGGGCCGAAAAGGAGGAGAGCATGAAAGCGCTCTATCTGGTGACACTCTGCACAATTGCCGTGGGGTGTGCGACTTCAAGAGAAGCGTTCCTTCCAGATGGGGGGAAAGGACATAGCATCAACTGCTCTGGAACGGGATTGAACTGGGGAAGCTGTTACGAGAAAGCCGGAGAGATCTGCGGGACAAGAGGTTACGACGTGATTGCGGGAGGTTCAGATCAAGGGATGGTTGTGGCTGGAAGCCAGTACGGCTTGTATGGCGGCTCCGTCATGAGCCGCAGTATGCTCATCAAATGCAGGAACTGACGAGGCTATGCCTCAGACAGTCAACCCTATTGTTGTACTACGGTTGTGAAAACCGCCGTCTCCATCCCTGATCGCGTGTTCGAGTCTGCCGAAAAACTCGCGGCGCGCCTCGGCGTCTCGCGCAGCGAGCTGTACGCGAGAGCCCTCGCGGCTCTGTTCGAGAAGCATCGCGACGATGTCGTCACCGCTCGGCTGAACGAGATCTACGGTCCGGCGGGCGAGCGGTCGTCTCTCGAAACGGGCGTCGCCCGCTTACAGATCGGTTCCTTCGATAGATGGCGTCACCGTTAGATCGGCTCGTCGAGGTCACACACGATGCGACCACCCAGCTTCGGTCTGCCGCCTGCCGCTTACCCTCTCTCAGACGCTGACGGTTTGTCCCCGCGGAGCAGCCTGGGCGGCGTCACCACCCAGCCTTCGACGCGTGAGAAATCGCGGGCGCCCGGCCCGGACGTGACCGCGGTGATCCGGTCGAAGTACACCGACTCGCGCTCGAAGCGGTACTCGGCCGCCAGCCTCGCGCGCGCGCTCTCGGCAAGCTCCTTGTAGAGCAGGCTCAGGTGCGGCTCCAGCCGGTACGCGGCTGCCGGCTCCTCGCCTGCCGCCGGTTCCGGGCGCCAGCGTGCGACGCCGGCGGCGAGCGCGGCGGCGAGGCTCGTGATGTCGCCGCCGGACAGGGTCACGAACAGCGCCTTGAAGCGCACCGGCGAATGGCCGGTGGGGCCCGCCCGCATGGCGAACGGCGCGAAGCGTGCCGCCGCTTCGTCGAGCACGCCCGCGAGCTCGGCCTGCTGCACCACGCGATCCACGTGCAAGGTCACGTGCGGCAGGAAGCGGGGCGATTCGTAGCGATGCGCCAGCTCGTCGACGCATTGCGCGAAGACGCGCATCGAGGGCTCGCCCGGCAGCAGCCAGAACGCGACGGGCATGCTCATCAGGGAGCCCGTCCGTCCCATACGCCGGGAAATCGTACCGCGTCGACCAGCCGGTGCGGCGCGCCGATGTCCAGAAACGCGCCGTGTGGGAAGTGCACGCTGTCCACCGCGAGTCCGGCCTGCATGGCCGCGGCGATGATCGTGCCGAGAGGCCACTCCGGCTCCTTGCCAGCGGCATCGTCGCCGCGCAGCGCACGCGCGATCTCCGCCAGTTGCCGCACCTTCTCGCGCAGGAACGCCGTGAAGCGCGGGCCCCAGGCCGCCAATATCCAGGTGGTGCGGGGGTCACCCGACTCGGGATCGTCCTCCTTGGGGATCAGCCGCACCACGCGACCGCTCGTATCGGTCTGCACGAAATCACAGCGATCTTCCGCTGGTGCCGGAAAGATGCCGACGACCACGTCGGCCTCGGTCGCGTGCAGGCGTGCGACGGCCTGGGCGAGCGCATCGGGCGGGTGGATCAGGATGTCGGGAAATCCGACCGCGACGGTGGCATCGCCCACGAACGGCACGGCCTGGCTCAGCGTGAAGGGCGGCCCCCACGGCTCGCACATCATCAGATACCCGATATCCAGGCCGAAACGCGCACCGTCGCCGAAGTAGTCGGCGATGTCCCACTTGCCGCGACGCACGATGAAGAAGACCTGCGCGCAGCCGGCGAGCTTCATCTGCTCGACCAGGTACTGCGACACCGGCTTCGGCTGCGGGTGGCCATCGCCGGCTCCCGTCTGGAAACCGACTGGCAGCAGTTCCTTGCTGCAGGGAATGTTGCCGAGCCGCGTCGCGCGGCCGGCCGCCGGAATCAGGCCGACGATCCGCCCGGGCAGCATTCTCAGCGTCCCGCGAGATGGTTGGACAGGCGCATGAGCCGAACGAGCAGCAGCGCGAATGCCATGCTCCAGCACAGCGCGGCGCAGAGGAGCAGTGCCCGCGGTTCGCCGATCCCCAATCCCGCAAACGCGCGGGCGAGCGCCGCCGCCCCAATCAGCAGGGTCGCCCATATCGGCACCGGGGAGCGCGAAGGATCCACGCGCGCCTTCAGCGACCACGTCATGAGCATCACGTTGAGCGTGAGCGTCCCGAGCGCGCCGACGGTGACGAGGTGCAGTGCCGCCGTCGCGTGGCGACCGGCAGCAAGCGCCAAGCCGTATAGCAGGAGACCAGCGGCGAGCCATCCGTAGCCGGCGGCAAGGCAGAGCAGGTCGGGCCGGCCGCGCAGATCCCACAGCCGCCAGCGCAGCAGGCGAATGAAAGCCAGCACGCCGGCGACGCACGTCGCAGCGGCTGCCAGGGCGACGGCCGCCGGCGCCGTTCCGAAGGCCGACGCGACGATCGCGATCGCCAGGGCGACCAGCAGTCCGCCCTCGACGCGCGGCTGCACGCGGGCGTCGAGCTTCCCGCCCTGCCGATGGAAATGCCCGGCAGCCGTCGGCCCAATGATGCGCCCGCCCATGAAGACCATGAGCGCGGCGAACAGGAGCACCGCGACGGCGAGCGTCACGCGCTGTGCGGCAAGGAAGTCGAGACTCAGGGCGAGCTCGAGGACGACGGCGCTCGCACAGATCGCCGTCAATACCAGAGGCAGTGCCTGGTTGCGCCACTTCTTCGCGGATCCGAAGAGCCGCGGTCCAAGCTGCACGGCAAGCAACACCGCGAACGCGATGTTGGCCGCGGCGGCCGCGATGCTTTGCGGCGCCACGAGAAACGCGAGACGCGCCGCCATCCAGAGCCCGACCAGGAGCGCCAGGCGCTTCGCTGCGATCGGGCCGAGCTGGTTGCCGGAAACCACCGCCAGCGCGAAGCCGAACAGCATCTCGTGCGCGTGCCCCGTGCCCGACGCGAGCGCGGGAAACGCGGGCGCTAGACCGAGCATCGCGAGCACGGACGCCGGCAGGACGAAGATCGCGTAGGTCGTCGCAAGCGGAAAGAACACCGCATTGCCGGCGAGGGGTCGCGGCGAAGTCGCTCTGTCCGGGTGTCCCGCCTTGCCTCTCTCAATCACGACGCAGCCGGGTGTGCTCCAGGGAAGCCCGCGGTCGTGAGCACGGATTCGTCCTTGAGGACGAAGAGCGCGTCCGCGCCTGGCCACTTCTCGATGAGACGCCGACCGTTCTCGAGCCCGAGCACGAAGACCGCGGTGGACAGGGCGTCCGCGTCCATGCCGTTCGCCGCGACCACCGTCACGCTGGAGAACGCCTGGGGGCTGCGGCCGGTGGCGGGGTCGAAGATATGGTTGTAGGAACGGTCCGGCGTGAAGGTGGT
>JBDHRV010000217.1:0-3824 GCA_039807745.1 Burkholderiales bacterium | reverse complement strand
AATCAACATTTGCTCCCGTCCGGTCGTTTAAGCTGCACGATGGGGCATTCGCCTCCAGTCCGAGTATGCGCGAATTCGCGAGGCATGTGCCGCAAGCCGCGGCCGATACCATCGCCCGCCTCGTGTGCAAATCTGAAGCTCCCGCCTGGGACGCAGCAGACCCTTCGTGCGTTCTGGGCAGAACTGGATGTATGGGGGGAGCGCTGCATGGCAGTCGTAGCGAACGATCGCAGGATCAGAGAGAAGAAGATCGGACGCATCGGTCCGAACGCGATCATAAGCGTGGCCGATGCACTGCGCGAGCAGGTTGGCGAGAGCGCAACGGCAAGGCTTTTTCGTTCTGCCGGCCTCGACCGGTATCTCGCCGTACCGCCCCGACAGATGGTCGACGAGCGCGAGGTCAACGGCCTGTATCAGATGCTGCGCTCGGAGCTCGGACTCGAGCGCGCGCGGTGGATCTCGCGTGCCGCCGGTCTGGCCACCGGCGAGGATCTGCTTGCCCACCGCATTCCGGCGGCGGTGCGACTTCTCCTGCGTGCGCTTCCTTCCGGGCTTGCCAGTCGGATGCTTCTCTCGGCCATCCTGCGCCATGCCTGGACCTTCTCGGGCAGCGGCGCATTCACCGCGCAGGCCGGGCGTCCCTTGCAGATCCGGATCAGCGGGTGTCCCATCTGCCGCGGATCCGCCGCCCACGAACCGCTCTGCGATTACTACGCGGCCACCTTCCAGCGGCTCTTCCGCGCCGTGGTCGATCCCGAAGTAGTCGTGCGCGAAACCGGGTGCGAGGCCATGGGTGCCGAAGCGTGCCTCTTCGAGGTGAGGTGGTGACTCAGCGCGGGTGGTCGAGAACTAAGATCGCGACCTCGAGCGGCGGCGCAGCCACCAGTCACGGAAGAGCGGCTCGGGCAGAGCTTTGCTGATGGCATAACCCTGGGCAAGGTCGCAGCCCAGCTCGCGCAAACGCGTGAGCGTCGGCGTGTCCTCGACCCCCTCGGCGACCGCGACCAGCCCGAAGTTATGGGCGAGGTCCACCATCGCGCGAACGATCTGCGCGTCGCCCGAACTTTGCAGCATGTTCTGCACGAACAGCCTGTCGATCTTGATCTCGTCGAACGGCAGCCGCTTGAACTGCGCGAGTGACGAGTACCCGGTGCCGAAGTCGTCCATCGCGAGGCGGACGCCGAGCTGCCGCACGCGGTCGAGCACCTGGACCGAGCGCTTGACGTCGCTCACGATCGTGCCCTCGGTTACCTCGACCGTGAGCTGATCCGCCGGTACCGACCAGGCATCGAGGCTCTGGGCGAGTATCTCGGGCAGCTCGTCGTCGTTGAGCAGAGTGGCGGAGACGTTGACGCTCATACGGACCTGGACGCCGAGGCGGCGCAGACCCACGGTATGACGCAGCGCCGTGTTCAGGATGAAGAGCGTGAACGAGTGGTTGATCTCGGTGCTCTCGGCGATCTGCGCGATCAGCGCGGCTGGCATGCTCCTGGGGTCGGAGCTCGGCCACCGCACCAGTGCCTCGGCGGATGCACAGTGTCCGGTCGCGAGGTCGATCTGCGGCTGGTAGTGCACCTCGAGAGCGTTCGTCCTGAGTGCCTCGCGCACGAGGTCGGCGAGCTCCGAGTTGCGGGCAATCGCGGGACTCTGGCGCGGCTGGGCCACGCAGTATCCTTCCTCCGTCAGCGCCGCGGCTTGGCAGGCGGCGTCCGCCAGGCGCACGAGCTGGGTCACGTCGCTCGCGTGTTCCGGAAAGTGAGCGATGCCGACGCACGGTCGCAGCTGAAACTCCGGTTCGCCGGCGGCGTCCGGGACCTGCAGCTCATGGACGATGCGGATGGCGGCGAGCACCGCGAGACTGGCGTTCCCCAGCTCGGGCAAAACCAGCCAGATCTCGCCGCTGCTGACCGCGCAATACCGGTCGGCGGCCCGCACCAGCGCATCGAGACCGTTGAGGACATGTTCGAACCGCGCTTCCGATGCGGGCTTGGCCATGAGTGCGTCGAGCCGGTCGGGGCGCCGCAGGTCCAGGACGAGCAGGGCGAGCGTCTTGCCGGGTTCGCGATGGCGGAGCATCGAGTTGGTGGCATAGTCGAGCAACGCCCGCGGATCGAGCTGCTTCGATCGCTGCGGCACGCCGCGCAAAGCCGGGTCGAGAGCCAGGAACGATGCCGACATGGTCCGGATCTACTCGGCTTGCAACCCGCTTGCGGTCAGGCGGCGCTCAGGTAGCACGCGCTCGTATCCAGACCGTAGGCACCCGCGGGCAGACCGCGGCGCACCTGGATCTGGCTACCGGCCGGCAGGCTGGGCTCGTGCAGCAGGTCGAGCGTGCGGAAGCGCTGGAGCGGCTGTTTGTCGGCGCCGGCGATCACAAGCACGGTGGGCTGCAGACGCCGCACGCGGTTGTGCCGGATCACGACCGCGACTTCGCCCGACGACAGCTCGACCAGAGAGCCGACGGGAAACACGCCGATTGCCTGCACCAGCTTTTCGACCAGGGGTTGGGCGAAGAGCTCGCCGCTCCACTTGTACAAGCGCATCATCGCGTCGCTCACGGAGAGTGCCTCGGCGTACGGACGCGGCGAGGTGAGGGCGGCGAAGCAGTCGGCGATGCCGGCCATGCGCCCGTAGACCCCGATCCCTTCGCCCTTGAGGCCTTTCGGGTAGCCGAGGCCGTTCAATCGCTCGTGGTGCTGCGCGATGCCCTCGAGAATGTCGGCATGCAGGGGTTTCGGGCCGGACGAGACGACTTGCAGTCCGTACTCGACATGGCGCTTGATGAGCTCGAATTCCTTGTCCGTCAGCCGGCCCGGCTTCTCGAGCAGGGTGCGCGGGAGTCTGGTCTTGCCGATATCGAGCAGCAGACCCATGGTGCCGAGGTGTCCGAGCTGCATCTTCGGGAAGCCCAGATGCCGCCCGAGCGCGAGAAGATAGACACCGACCTGCACCCCGTGCGAATAGACGTCGCTGTGCTGCTGGCGCATGCGCGCGATCCACATCAGCGCATCGGGGCTCGCGATCATGCTGTCGACCATGTCGCTGACGACCTCGTCGACGCCCTCGACATCGACGTGCATGCCCGTACGCATGTCCTGGGCGAGCCGATCCAGCGTCTCGCGGGCGCGGGCAAAGGATTTCTCGGCGCGTGGCAGTTCGTCGCGCATGGGGCGCTCGTCGGGATAGATGACGAGCTCGACCCCTGGCGGTGCCATGGATGGATCCGGCCGCTGCAGTTCCTCGTCGTCGGGCAGGGGCACCGAGGGCAGCCGGGTTTCGCGCCAAGCGTTCGCGATCTCGTCGAAGAGCCCCTTGATGCGCGACAGCGGGTTGAACCGGATGCCCCCCGTCGTCGTGTCCGGGTCATCCGTCCGGGGGGGCGGTGGTGCCGGTCGCCAGTCGCTCGGTGACACGTTGGGCGGGGCGACCCGTCCGGGATCGGGCGCCAGCTTGATCTTGTCGCCGGGCGGCTGGGGGGCGTCTGACGAAAGCCGGTCGCTCTCGTCGACGGCTGCTCGGCTCCGTGCCGGCGGCGGCGCCGCGACGCCCGTCCGGCTGGCGCTGGCGGAGCGGATGACCTCCAGCGAGCGCTCGGCCGGCGGGCTGGTACGCTCGATCGAGGTCCGTCGCGGTAAGGCGAAGGTAGACCGCAGCGGATCGACGTACACGTGGTGGCAGAGCTGCCGCAGCGTCTGGATGTCGTGGTCGTCTTCGAGGAGGAAACCCTGGATCAGGAAGGGCGTGTCGAGCCAGGGGCGGTCGAGATCCTCGACGAACATTCCCGGGCGGAGGTCCTGCGTGAGAACTTCCAAGCTTTCCTGTGC
>JBDHRV010000043.1:0-23657 GCA_039807745.1 Burkholderiales bacterium | reverse complement strand
GTCGGCGTGAACCCGCTGGGCGTGCAGGCGACGCTCGCCGGGCCGCAGGTCCCGAATCAGTCGGTGAGCGGCAGCTTTCAGGGCAGCGCTGCGGTCGACTTCGCGCAGCAGCACGCGCAGGCCGATCTCGCAGGCGTGTTCGACCAGAGCACGATCAAGGCGAAGCTCGCGGTGGCGGGGTTTTCGCCGCCCGGTTACCGGTTCGATGTCGACATCGACCAGATCGACCTGACACGCTATCGGACACCGCCGTCCGCGGCTGCTGCACCCGCACCCGCACCCGCGTCCGGTGCCGCGGCTGCCGCGCCGCCCGCTGAAGCGCCCATCGATCTGTCCGCCCTGCAGCACCTGAATGCCAACGGCAGCATCCGGATCGGTGCGCTGACGGCACCGAAGCTCAAGGCATCGAACGTTCGCATCGAGGTGAAGGCGCAAGACGGGCGCGTCGACATCGACCCCCTGGCGGCGAACCTGTATGGCGGCAGTCTCAGCGGCGCCATCGGTGTCAACGCGCAGGGCAGCACACCGCAGTTCACCGTGAAGCAGACGCTGGCCGGGGTCAGCGTCGGCCCGCTGCTCGTCGCCGTCGCGGATTTCGGGCGGCTGGAGGGGCGCGGGAATTTCTCGATGAACGTATCGACCGCGGGCGAGACCTTGAGCCAGCTCAAGAAAGGACTGAATGGCACGGCTGCCGCGCACCTGTCGGACGGCGCCATCCGGGGAATCGACATCGCGGCGACGATCCGCCAGGCCAAGGCGACCATCCGCGAACTGAAGGGCAAGGCGGTGACGGAACAAGCGGACACGACGCACAAGACCGATTTCACCGAGCTCAAGGCGACCTTCACCATCCGCCACGGCATCGCCAGCAACCGCGACCTGACCGGCAAGTCGCCGCTGCTGCGCCTGGCGGGCGAGGGCGACATCGACCTCGGCAACGACCGCATGAACTACCTGCTGAAAGCCAATCTGGTCGAAGGCGTTACCGGCCAGAGCGGCAAGGAAGCGATCCAGATCGCGGACATCACGGTGCCGGTGCGGGTGACGGGCCCGATCGGGGCGCCGAGCTACACATTCGATTACGCCACGATGGCCGCGGACCTTGCCCAGCAAGCGCTCCGGCAAGAGCTGCAGAGGAAGCTGGGCGGCAAGCTGCCCGAGGGTCTGCCCACGGACATCCTGCAGGAAGCCGTGAAGGGTCTCTTCAAGCGATGACCGAGTTCGCATCGCGCGTGGTCGCGTGGCAGCGCAGCCACGGTCGCCACGACCTGCCGTGGCAGGGGACGCGCGACCCGTATCGCATCTGGCTCTCCGAGGTGATGCTGCAGCAGACTCAGGTGGCGAGCGTCGTGCCGTACTACCTGCGCTTTATCGCGCGCTTCCCCGACGTGCACGCACTCGCGCTCGCGTCGCTCGACGAAGTGCTCGCGCTCTGGAGCGGGCTCGGCTATTACTCGCGTGCGCGCAACCTGCACCGTGCAGCGCGGTTCATCGTCGCAGGACGCCGCGGCGAATTTCCGAGCGAGCATGACGAAGTCCTGAGACTGCCGGGTGTCGGCCGCTCCACGGCGGCCGCCATTCTCGCCTTCTCCCGCGGCGAGCGGCGGGCGATCCTCGACGGCAACGTCAAGCGTGTGCTGGCCCGCGTGTTCGCCGTGCGCGGCTACCCGGGCGATCGCCGGGTCGAGAGCGAGCTGTGGCGGCACGCCGACGCGCTGCTGCCGGCGGAAGGGATCGAGGCGTACACGCAGGGGCTCATGGATCTGGGCGCGCGCATCTGCACGCGCACGCAGCCGGCATGTGCGCTCTGTCCGGTGGCATCGGTATGCGCGGCGCACGCCGCGGGACGTGAAGAAAGCTATCCCGAGCCGCGCCCGGCGAAGCGCCTGTCGGAGCGCGAGACGCTGATGCTGATGTTTCTCGATCGCGGGTCGGTGCTGTTCGAGAAGCGCCCGCCGACCGGCATCTGGGGCGGGCTCTGGAGTCTGCCGGAAGCCGACGTGGACGCGGATCCGGAGAAGGTTTGCCGCGACCGTTTCGCAGTGTCGCCGATGGGCGTGCGGCGCCTCGAGCCGGTCCGCCACGGCTTCACCCATTTCCGGCTCACGATATACCCGGCCGCCGTGCAGCTGGCCGGTATCGGTCCCAAGGTCGAGGAATCCTCTGCAATCTGGTTGCGACCGGAGGACGCCGCGAAGGTGGCGCTGCCTGCGCCGCTGAAGCCGCTGCTCGCGTCGCTTCATACGCTCAGGCTGACCGCAAACGTCTGCGCGGCTTGAGGTGGTTCGCGCAGCGTCGCGCTGCGTCGCCCGCTGATCGAGAGGCAAGCACGGGTCGAGTAGGTCGCGCCATCCTTCGGCCTGCGAGGATGCGACGGTCTTCAGCGGGTCGATTTCCGGCCGGCGACATATAATCGCTGCTCGCGGTGACCCGCTCCGTAGCAGAAATGCGCTGCGATCGTTGCAGGCGTTCGCTTTCCGTTTCACATCCGCGCCATTCCCGACTGCGTTGCTTCACTGCGTCTTTCCTTCACCCGACCCTGCGCGGCCGTTCGCTCGCGGCCCGGCGCTGCGCCGTGCCCTGACATGGATCGCCGTGATCCTGTCGCTGCTCGCGAGTGCCGCGGCCTGCGCGGACGAGATCGCCTTCCGCGTCCAGATCGAGGCACCGGCCGCGCTGCGTGACCTGCTCGAAACGCATCTGGATGTCGTCCGCCGCTCCGCGGAAAAGGGGCTGATGGCAGCGGAAGTGCGCCGCCTCTACACGCGTGCGCCGGATCAGATCCGGCAGCTCGTTGCCACCGAGGGTTATTTCTCCCCGCGCATCGATGCCACGCTCGACGACGGTGCGAGTCCCTGGCAGCTTCGCTTCGAGGTCGACCCCGGCCAGCGCGCCGTCGTGCGCCACGTTGACCTCGAGTTCGCGGGTGATGTCGAAGTGCCGAGCCCGCACAACATCGATCGCCTCGCGCGGCTCAGAGCCGAGTGGAAGCTCGAACCCGGCATGCCGTTTCGCAGCGCCGACTGGGAGGCGGCGAAACGGGAGACGCTGCAGGATCTCACCGTCTTTCTCTACCCGACGGCCAAGCTCGTCGACAGCCGTGCGACCGTGAACCCCGAGACGGGTGACGTCGATCTCTTCGCGCAGATCGACAGCGGCCCGGCATTCACCGTCGGCGAGCCCCAGGTCACCGGGCTGACGCGCTACCAGACCGCGATCGTCGAGGGCATGAACAACATCAGTCCCGGATCGCCTTACTCCCAGGACCAGTTGCTCAGGTTCCAGCAACGCCTGCAGAACAGCGGATACTTCTCGAGCGTATCCGTGCGCATCGACGCCGACCCCGCGCACCCGCGCGACACGCCGATCCTGGTCGACGTGATCGAGCGCAAGGTCCAGCGCGTGGCGATCGGTCTCGGCTACAGCACCGATTACGGGCCGCGCGCGCAGCTCGACTACCAGCACGTCAATCTGTTCGACCGCGCGTGGCGGTTCAACGTGCGCACCATCGCCGATCTCAAGCAGCAGTCGCTGTTCGCCAATCTTTACTTTCCGACGGAGCAGGGCGGCTTTCGCAACGGCGTCGACGCGACCATCCAGTCGACGGACATCCAGAATCAGGTCACCAGCACCTATTCCTTCGCCGCCAAGCGTCAGCACTTCGAGGAGTGGCGCGAGAGTCTCACGGGACTTCAGTACCAGTGGCAGGAGGTGGACGTGAGCCCCTTCCCCACCGTCCAGAACCGGGCGCTGAGCCTGAACCGGGAGGTGATCCTGCGTCAGGTGGACAATCTGATCAATCCCGCCAGCGGCTACTTCGCTGCGCTCCAGGTGAATGGCGCGACCAAGGCCATTCTCTCGGACCAGAATTTCCTGCGCGTGTATGGCAGGGGTGTCTACTTCCATCCGCTCTCCGCCCGGGACAGTCTCATCCTGCGCAGCGAGATCGGCGTCACCTTCGCCCCCAATACGGATGGCATTCCAACCGACTTCGTCTTCCGCACCGGCGGTTCGCAGACCGTGCGCGGCTACGCTTACCAGTCGCTCGGAGTGAAGAAGGGTGACGCCGTGGTCGGCGGGCGGTACCTGTTCGTGGCGAGCGCGGAGTACATCCGCTGGGTCCTGGACAACTGGGGCGCCGCGGTCTTCGTCGACACCGGCAATGCGTGGGATGACTTCGGGACGATCACCCTCGTGCGCGGCTACGGTCTCGGCGTGCGCTGGCGCAGCCCCGTGGGATCGCTCTCCGCGGACGTCGCCTACGGCGAAGCAACGAACGAGGTCCGCCTGGACTTCACCATCGGGTTCAGGTTCTAGGCGGCGATGGCGAAAACACTGCTGCGCATCGTCGAGTGGCTGGGCATTCTTCTAGGCGTCGCGCTCCTGGCCGCGGTCTGGCTCGCGACGCGCGAGGAAGCGCTGCAATGGGCAGCACGGCAGCTCGCGGAGCAGACCGCTGGCATGGTCGTGCTCGAGGACGTGCGCGGGTCGCTGCTGGGTCCGATCTCGATCGGCAAGGCGCGCTACGAGGACCCCGATCTTCGGATCACCGCCGAGCGCGTCGAGCTTAAGTGGGAGCTGGTCGCGCTCGCCGTCCGGCCGCACGCCGTGCGCATCACCGACCTCGCGGTCGCCAGGGTCGAGATCGCATCCCTGAGCGAGAGCGAGGGGCCGGCGGAGATCCCCGGCACGCTGCGGGTGCCGGTCGCGCTTACGGTGGACCGGGCCGCGGTGGGCGAGCTCGTCTACACCAGCGGCGACACGCGCGTCGAAGCACGCAAGGTCGAGCTCGCGTACGCAGTCGACGCACGCGAGCACAGACTCACGATCGAGCGCGCGGAATCCGACCTGGGCGTGCTCGCTGGCCGCGCGATGCTCGGCGTGGACGCACCGTTTCCCGTCGACGGCGTCCTCTCACTCAGCGGGCGCTTCGACGCCTATCCCTATCGTCTGGGGGGCACGCTCGCCGGCACCCTCGGCGAGCTGCGCCTGGTCGCCGCGAACAGCGAGCCGCCGCTGGTGGCGCAGGTGGATGCCATCGTCACACCATTCGAAGCGGTGCCGGTGCGGCAGGCCACGGTGCGGGCGGAGAGCCTCGACGTGCGGTCGTTCGACGAGGGCTTTCCCGCGACCGACCTGAAGGTCGACCTGAACGTTCGCCCGCTGCCGGACGGGCGCTTCGTCGGCGATTTCGGCGTCGTCAACCGCAGCGCGGGAACGCTCGACCGCCAGCGTGTGCCGCTCGCCGAGGCTGCGGGCCGCTTCGAGGGCACGCCGGACAATCTGGCGCTGGACGGACTGACGATCGATCTGGGGCAAGGCGGCCGCCTGACGGGACGCGGCGGTGTGACGGATGGCCGCCTGCACTTCGATCTCACCACGACGGCGCTCGATCTCAGAGGGCTGGACGGGAAGCTCACACAGACGAGGCTCGCAGGCACGATCGCGCTCAAGCTGGCGCAAGACGCACAGACGCTGACCGTCGATCTCGCGCAGCAGGGCTATCGGATCGAAGGCGAGGCCGTACACCAGAACCAGGAGATCGACTTGCGCTCGGCGCGCATCCGCGCGAAGGGCGGCGAGCTCGCGCTCAAGGGACGGGTCGCGCTTACTGGCACTCAGGCGTTCCGCGCGGAGGGCAGCGTCTCGCGCTTCGATCCTTCCGCGTTCGGCGATTTCCCGCCTGCGATGCTGAACGGGAGCTTTACGGCCGCGGGATCGCTCGCACCGCAATGGTCCGCGCGCGTGAACCTCACCGTGGCGGAGAGCAGCCGGTGGCGCGCGGCGCGGCTCGCTGGCGGCGCGACGTTCGAGGTCAACGAGCAACGCATTGCCGACGCCGATGCGGCCCTGCGCGTCGGGGCCAATCGCCTGTATGCGAAAGGCAGTTTCGGCGGTCCGGGCGACCGTCTGACATGGAACCTGGAGCTGACCGAGCCCGCCGTCATCGATCCGCGGCTGACCGGCCGTCTCGTGGCGGGGGGCGTATTGGAAGGCACCCAGGCGCAGCCGGGCGGCAGCTTTACGGTGGACGGCAAAGGGCTGCGCTGGGGGAGCGAGCTTTCGATTGCCGAGGTGAGCGGCAGCGGCAGCGTCGCGCGCGGGCTCGCAGGCGATATCGGTCTGACCGTGCAGGCGCGCGACGTGAAGAGCGGGACCCAGCACCTCGAGGATGCCAGCGTGATCGCGACCGGCACGCTCCCGCAGCACGAGATCAAACTCGCCGCTGCCGGCTCCGGGCTCGACGCGTCGGCGCGACTGGTCGGGGGATGGTCGGCGAAGACCGGCTGGAGCGGGCGCGTCGCGACGCTCGAGAACCGCGGGCAATATCCCGTTCAGTTGTTGGAGCCGGCAACGCTCGAAGTCGCTGCGGATCGCCTCGTCCTTGGCGCATCGCGTGTGGGGTTCGGCGACGGGATGCTCGAGGTCGCCGGTGTGCGCCGCATCGGCGGCACGCTCGAAACGAGCGGCGAGTTTACCGGGATCGCGGCTGCGTATCTGCTCACGCTTGCGCAGGGCGCCGACGCGGTCGACACCACCCTCAAGCTCGGTGGACGCTGGGACCTGCGCGCGGACCAGCACCTCGACTGCACCCTCGAGGTCGCGCGCGAGAGCGGTGACGTCCTGCTTCCGACACGCCCCGCGATCGCGCTCGGCGTGACGCAGCTCGCGCTCGCGGCCCGTTGCGTCGACGACCAACTGCACGCGCGGTTCGACGCAGTGGGCAGCGAGATCGGGACGGTGAGCGCCGAGGTCGACACGCGCCTCAGTCGGCGCGGCGCTGCGTGGGGCATCGCGGGTACCGCGCCGCTGCAGCTTGCCGCACGGGCGAACATGCCGTCGCTCGCCTGGGTCGGGGCGTTCGCCGACGATGCGATCACCGTCGCCGGCAAGCTCGACGCGACCGTCACCGCCAATGGCACCGTCGCCGCGCCCGGATTGCAGGGAACCGTAACGGGCAGCGGACTCGAGCTGGGCCTGCCGGAGGAAGGCGTGTTTCTCGACCGCGGCACGCTGCGCGGCACCTTCGAAGCCAATCGCTTCGTGCTGGACGATCTCACCTTGCGCGGCGGTGACGGCACGCTGACCGCGACCGGGGCCTACGAGTTCGGCGCGGGTGGCGATCTCAAGCTGGCGGTGGTGGCGGACCGGCTCGCGCTCTTGTCGCGTCCGGACCAGAAGCTCGTCGTGAGCGGCAACATCGACGGGGCGATCGTGGACGGCGCGCTGAAGGCGACGGGCAAGGTCACCGCCGACAGCGCGCGCATCGAGGTCGTGCCGAGCCGCGCGCCGACGCTCTCGTCCGACATCGTCATCAAGGGACAGGAGACGGAAGCCCCGCGACGAAGCGGCCGCACTCTTGCCGATATCGATCTCGAACTCGACCTGGGCAAGCAGTTCTACGTGAACGCATTCGGGCTCGACGGGCGCCTGGCGGGGTCGATCCGGCTGCGCGCACGCGACCGTGAGCTGCCGACGGCCACCGGCAGCATCCGCGTCGCTCAGGGCTACTACACGGCGTTCGGGCAGCGCCTCACCGTGGAGCGCGGCATCGTTACCTTCTCGGGTCCGATCGACAATCCCGGCGTCAATGCGCTCGCCATGCGCAAGAACCAGGCGGTGGAGGCGGGCGTGTCCGTGACGGGTACCCTGCGCGCACCGACGGTGAAGCTCGTGTCGGTGCCCGAGGTACCGGACACCGAGAAGCTTTCGTGGCTCATGCTGGGTCGCGCCCCGGACCCGAACGCGCGCGACAACGAGGCGCTTACCGCGGCCGCCGCGAGTCTGATCGCCGCGGGCGGAACGTCTCTGCTCGGCGTCGGCACCAAAGGCCTCGGGATCGATTCCGTAGGCATGCGCAGCGAAGGCACCACTTCCGAGCAGGTGGTCTCGTTCGGTAAACGCATCTCCGACAACGTCTACCTCACGTACGAGCGCAGCGTGAGCGGCGCCATAAACCTCACCCGCGTGCGCTATCTGCTGTCACCGCGGTGGTCGGTGGAAGCGGCGACGGGAACGTCCGATGCGATCGATGTCTTCTTCACGCTGTTCTTCAATTAGCGGTTGGGAGCGGTAGGCGCTAGAGTCTCGAAGCTTGGCTCTGCTGAATGAGCGCATTCGACCCATACCCGACCGTTGCGATTCTCGGAAGCAGTCGTTCAACGGGGGGTTGGGCTGCAACTATTGGGGATCGTCCTCGGTGAGACACATAACGGGGGCTATTTCGCCGAGCGCGGAGCGGCTTGCAGCATCTCACCCAATTCGATCTGCCAGAACTTCGCTTGTAAAACTGTGCCGTGACCTGCGGTCTGGTCGCTGGCGGGTATGAGCAGAACACGCCCGTTCTTCACGCGCTTGATCTCGCGGTCCAAAACCCCAAGCTCCGGGGGGTTGCGCTCGTCGTCGGCCGAATTGATCGCCAATAGTGCGGCCTGAATTCGCTCAAGCCCTGACGACGCGTTGTAGTCGCGCGAAGAATCCCATTGATAGAGCACATCGTTGGCGTCGGCTGTGAAGGGTGCGCTGAGCCGCTGGTTGAGGATGTCATCGGCTTTCTGGCGGGTCGGTGCCGCCTTCTGCAGCGCCTGATTGCCGCCGTTGGTGGCAAGAGCGAAAAACACCGAGGAAAACTGCGCGCTGCGAAGTGGCCTCGAGTAGTTGCCGTTCATCCACTCAGGGTCGTTGCGGATGGAATCGATGATGAGCCGCCGAAGCATCCAGTTTCGGCCCGACATCTCGGTCGGCACGGAGGCCATAGGTACTGCGATGTCCATGTGGCCGGGATACTTCTGGGCGTAGATCCAAGTCTCCATGCCGCCCATGGAGAACCCGAGAACGAGCCGTAGATGGCGTAGGCCAAGGTGCTCGGTCACCAGCCGGTACTGCGCGTCCACCATGTCTTCGTAGTTGTACTTCGGAAACCCCGTGCGCAGCCCGTCCGAGGGCTTGCTCGATTTGCCGTGGCCGATGGCGTCCGGCAGGATCACGTAGTAGCGACTGGCGTCAAGCGGCTGCCCTGGGCCGAAGAGTGCGCCCGCGAACGCAGGAGTCAACATGCTCGCGCCCGATCCAGTGGTGCCGTGCAGGATCAGCACCGGCTCGCCGGTGGGGGCGCCCACAGTGGTGTAATGGAGGCGCAGTTCGGGTAGAACCTCGCCGGTGTGAAAGCGAAAGTCGCGCACCACCCAATCACCTTCCTTGGGCGTGGGGTAGTCCGCGGCCAAGGTCGGAAGAGTCAGTAGGGCATACACCAGGACCCACATAGCCCTTAACAGAGTCGCGATGCGCTTCATACTCATATCACCCTCCTTGCGTAAGGTGGCAAGATACCGAGCACGACCGGTGACCCAGCCCCGGATCGGCCCGCTTGCGGTCAACCCAGTACGCGAATTGGTGAACGATGTGCTGTTGTCGGCGGCGATACGCGGAGCGCCATTCGCCCACGCCCTGCAGCAGCGTCGCCCAATATGACGAAGTAAGTATAGTAAAGGGCCTTCCAGAATGCTCGGAAATCGGTAAGTCCTTCTCCTTTTCTTGGCCTCGATGTCCGAACAAACTGCTCCAATTACACTGGGTCACAGTCCATTCCGGGCGGCGATTCTGGAGGCACCAGCGAGCGACCGGTTGATGGCCGCTTGCAGCCGCTCGGCTTGCTGATTCAATGTAGCGTGGAGTTACGCGCCCCACAGCATTTCTTGTACTTCTTTCCGCTGCCGCACGGGCAGGGTTCGTTACGGCCCACCTTCGGCGCATTGCGCACGACCTGCGGCGGTGGGCCCTTGCCAAACGAGAGTGTGCCCGACGTGAAACCTTGCGGTTGGGCGGCACGCTTCTCCTGCCAGAAAGCGTGGATCTTCACGAGCGACGGCACGAGTTCTGTCATCCAGCGATCACCGTCGCCGTCCTTCTTGATGAGCTCGATCCCCACGTCGGTGCCGAGCCGCGTGAACGGCGCGAACCAGCTCGGTTCTGCGACCATCAGCAGGCTCCACGCTTCCCGGTCGAACTTCATGCCGAGCAGGAAGCCTTCGCACCATTCGGCCGCACCCCATTGGCCACCGAACCAATAGATCGGCTCGAAGCCTGTGGGGTCCGCGTTGAACTGGCGAACGACGGCGTTGTAGTGCCGCATCACCAGGCTCAACACCCGGTTCGCCTCGTCCATGCTCTCGAATTCCGGGGCAGCCTCGCCGGCGTCCATGTCCCAGATCCACGGCATCCACTCCGAGGGTAGGACGGTGCGCGGGCCGATGGCCAGTGCCGTGAGAAAGCCCTCCAGGGTCGAGACGTCCATCGCAGAGTCTTCCAGCGCCGGGCAGGCGAGGAAGTCGTCGAGCGCGTCCAGTTCCTGATCGGTCAGGTCAACGTTCAGGTTCGTCCGTGTTGTTTCGGTCACCTCGCGTCCTCGTCGCGTTGCGTGATTGAAGTGGGGCGCGTCGGTCCATCTTGCCCCGAGTTCAAGCGCGGTCATTATGGTGAAAGAACGCGACTTCGTGGCATTGAACTTGCGCCTCGGTCGCGCCCATCTCTCGGTGCGTTCGCCGTGTTCCTGCGCTTGCTCCTCTTCGTGGTTGCCGCCCTGCTGGCATATCACTTCACGCACCTGTCCCCCCAGGCCCCAATCAGGGAGACGATCGCGAGCCGCACGCTGGAGCGAAACGGCTACCGCATCGTCCGGCTCCAGCCATTCACCATCGAAGCGACCGTGCTCTCAACGAAGCGCTATCGCTTCGATCGCGAGTCGAAGCTGGCTCCCATCGACCTCGCGCTCGGATGGGGACCGATGGCGAATCCCGCCGTGACCCGGAAGGTCGCGATCAGTCAGAGCGATCGGTGGTACTACTGGCGATCGTCGGAGCTCCCGATTCCGCGGCGGGAGATCGAGATTCACAGCACGAACGTGCACATCATTCCCGCCAGCCGGGCCATCGAGGAGATCTTGATGGCGGTGCGCAGCGGCGACGTGGTGCGGCTTCGGGGCCACCTGGTCGAGGCGCAGGCGCCCGATGGCTGGCGCTGGCGCAGCTCGCTGTCGCGCGAGGACACCGGGGCAGGGGCGTGCGAACTGGTCTGGTTGGAGGCGCTGGACGTGCGTTGAACGCGGGCGGTCCGCGGTCAGGTTGCGAGACCCTGCTGCGCGAGAACCGTCGTCAGCATACGTAGCCGCGAGATTGCGTCCGGCATTTCGAGCAAGCGCTGCCGCAGCGTATTCTCGAGCGGCAGAATTTCCGCGAGGCGATAGCCGACCCAGACTGCATCGTCGTAGCGCAGCGGCGCCGGGAACGTCGCTTCGCCCGCACGGCTCGCCACCGCGCGCAGGATGTCCGCGCAGGCTGCATGCTCGTGCGGCAGCGGCTGACTGTTCTCTTCCGGGAGGAGGGCGACGTCGGCCATGCGCAGCCGATCGGGCTGCGTCCACTGCTCGAGTATGCGCAATCGTTGCCCGCCCTGCGTGACGAGGATGAAGATGCCAAGCTGCGGCATGTCCCAGGAGACGATGCTGGCCAGGCAACCGGTCTCGTAAGGCTGTGCCGGTTCCCCGACTTCACGCCCCTCGCGAATGAGGCACACCCCGAATGGGGCAGAGTCGCGAATGCAGCGCTTGGTCATCTGGAGATAGCGCTGCTCGAAGATCCGCAGCGGCAGCATCCCCCCCGGAAACACCACGGTGTTGAGGGGAAAGATCGGGACCTGGATCACTTCCTCATGCATCGGGCTCGTCCGCACGGTTGCGACACACCGCCCAAGGATCACGCGGCAGGCTCGTCACCCCAGCGCGGCATCAGGTCGTGATCGATGTCGAGATGATCCAGGATCCTGGCGACGACGAAATCCACCAGCTTCCCGACACTCTCCGGCCGATGATAGAACCCCGGATTGGCTGGCAGTATGACTGCACCTGAGCGCGCCAGTTTCAGCATGTTCTCGAGATGGGTTACAGAGAACGGCGTCTCGCGCGGCACGAGCACGAGTTTACGCTGCTCCTTCAGGACGACATCCGCCGCGCGCGCGATCAGATTGTCCGCGAGCCCCGCTGCCACTGCGGCAAGGGTACCCATGGTGCACGGACAGATCACCATCGCATCGGGTGGATTCGAACCCGAGGCCACGGGTGCAAACCACTCGTCGCGTCCGAATACGCGCAACTGCTCCGTGTGCGCGGCGAACCGTTCGCGCAGAAACACTTCGAGCTCCTTCGGACGCGAGGGCAGTGCGAGGTCCATCTCCTGTCGGGCGACGATCTGGGCGACCTGCGAGTAGAGCAGCCATACGTCGGTGCCGCTTGCGAGCAGGCATTCGAGCAGCCGTATGCCATAAGGCATGCCCGAGGCGCCGGTCAGCGCCAGCGTGACGGTCTTGTTCACGGCGCGGGCCATGCCGGCAGGCTGCTCACGCCAGTTCGCGATGCCGCACGAGGACCTGGGCGCAGCGGCGGAAGTACCGCGCCAGCGCCTCGGCGAAAAACACGGAGCGGTGACGGCCGCCGGTGCAGCCAATAGCCACCGTCAGGTAGCTGCGGCTGTCCGCCTGGTAAGCCGGCAACCAGCGCTCGACAAAGCCGCGAATGTCCTGGAGCAGCAGGGTGGCCTGGGTCTCGGCCTCGAGGAAGTCAATGACCGGCTGGTCCCTGCCGGTCAGGGACTTGAGGTCGGGGTTGTAGTTCGGATTCGGCAGGCAGCGGACATCGAACACGAGATCGGCGTCGAGCGGGATGCCCTGCTTGAAGCCGAAGGATTGGAAAAGGAGCGTGATCCGCGATCGATCCAGCCGCACGAAATCCATGATCCAGGTGCGAAGCGAGGTCGGGCTGAGACCGCTCGTGTCGATGCGATGCGCCCTTTGCGCGACTTCTGCCAGCATCTCGCGCTCGCTCTCGATGCATTCGGGCAGGGTCAGTGCGCCGTCGCTCAGCGGGTGCCGGCGCCGCGTCTCGGAGAAGCGCTTGACGAGCGTGTCGGTCTTGGCCTCGAGAAAGAGCACACGCGTATCGATACCGTGGTCGCGAACGGCGGCGAGATAGTCGCCGAAGCGGTGCAGCGTGGCGCCGCTGCGCACGTCGATACTGACCGCCACGTTTGCATGGCCGGCCTGGTCGAGAAACGAGACGACATCGGGCAGGAGCACCGCCGGCAGGTTGTCGACGCAATAAAAGCCGCTGTCCTCGAGCATGTGCAAGGCGATGCTTTTGCCGGACCCGGACAGGCCGCTGACTACGATGAGCTGCATGGGAGAGACGCTGTGAGGACGGTTACTTGTTGCCGTTCAGATGCTCTTCATGACGGCGGATGAACTCCTTGGTGCTGTCGTAGCCGCGCAGCTGGAGCACCGTGTTGCGTACGGCCGCCTCCACCAGCACCGCGAGGTTGCGGCCGGCCGCCACCGGCAGTTGCACCTTGCGGATCTCGTTGTTGAGGATGATCTCCGAGCTTGCGTTGAGCGGCAGGCGTTCGAGTCCGGGAATGATGCCGGCGACCGGCTTTTCGAGCTGTACGATGAGCTTCAGGTTCTTGCGCACGCGCACCGCGGTCTCGCCGAAGATGGTGCGGATGTTGAGCATGCCGAGACCACGCACCTCGAGGAAGTCGCGCAGGAGCGGCGGGCAGCGGCCTTCCAGGATGTCCGGCCCCATGCGGTAGAGCTCCACCACGTCGTCTGCCACCAGCCCGCTGCCGCGGCTGATCAGTTCGAGGGCGAGCTCACTCTTGCCGACGCCACTCTCTCCGGTGATCAGGACGCCCATGCCGAGCACGTCAAGGAACACACCGTGCCGTGTTACGAACTCCGACAGCAAGCGGGCGAGATAGGGCCGCAGCAGCCACATGAGCTGGATGCTCGGAATCGGACTCAGCAGCAGCGGGATCCGATGCGCATCCGCCATGGCGCAGAGGTCGGGGTCGGCGGCACGGCCGTCGGAGACGAGCAAGCACAGCGGCCCGCTCGCAGCAAGCTCCTGCAGCGACTCGCGCGCCACCACCGGGTCGAGTCGCGCAAGGTACTCGGTTTCCTTGGCGCCCAGAACCGGGATCCAGTTCGGGTGAATGACGTTCAGGTGGTCGATCAGGCCCTTGGTCGAGGCGTTCAGCAGCTCGCTCGACAGCTCGTTGCCGACACCTTCCCTGCCCGCTGCCCAAGTGAGCTTGAGGCGCTCGCGGTTGTCCTCAAACAGCTGAGCTACGGTGACCCGGGGCATTGGGCTCCCACTCGACGATGAGCCGGTGCGCGTCCTGCGCGCTCTTCGCCATCAACAGATCCTCGCGCATGGCCCGGTCACTGAAAAGCTGCGCCAGCTCGGAGAGGATCTGCAGGTGCAGATCGGTGGCACGCTCCGGCACCAGCAGAACGAACACCAGATTGACCGGTTTGCCGTCGGGTGCGTCGAACGGGATGGGTGTCGTGAGCCGCAGAAAGGCTCCCACGGCGTCGCGTATGCCCTTGATGCGGCCGTGCGGTATCGCCACCCCCTGGCCGAGTCCTGTCGAGCCGAGCTTTTCACGAGCGAACAGGCTGTCGAAAACCTCGCTGCTGGGGATCTGCTGGTTGTTTTCGAAGGCGAGTCCCGCCTGCTCGAACACGCGCTTCTTGCTGGTGACGTCGAGATCGAGCTCGACGTTCGACACCGGCAGTAATCTTGAGAGAAGGGTAAGCGCCTTGCTCTTCATGGACGGTAGACGGGAAGGGGCCCGCGGGGGGCGCGGCGTGCGGCGGCCGATCAGGCCTGATGCTTGAGCGCCGGACCGTTGCGGCGGACGACGTTCTTATCCTTGTGCTTGAGAATCTGGCGATCCAGCTTGTCGACCAGTGCGTCGATGGCCGCGTACATGTCCTCGTGGTCGGTCTCGCAGAAGATGTCCCTGCCGCTCACATGAACGTTCGCCTCCGCCTTGCGCTTGAGCTTCTCCACCGACAGCGTCACGGTCACGTCGATGACCTGGTCGAAATGACGGGTGATGCGCTCGATCTTGTTCGTGACGTAATCGCGGATGGCCGGCGTGATATCCACGTGATGACCGGTGAGGTTGAGATTCATGCTCTCTCCTTGTTGTACCTCTAGATGGACTTGCGCAGATTCACCGGCAGGATCTGGAGCGATTCCCGGTATTTGGCGACGGTGCGCCGCGCCACGACGATACCCTGCTGACCCAGGATATCCGAGATCTGGCTGTCGGAAAGGGGCTTCTTCGAATCCTCGGCGCCGACGAGTTGTTTGATCAGGGCGCGAATCGCGGTCGCCGAACAGGCGCCACCGGTTTCCGTCGAGACGTGGCTGCCGAAGAAGTACTTCAGCTCGAAAATGCCGCGCGGTGTGAACATGAACTTTTGCGTCGTGACGCGGGACACGGTCGACTCGTGGAGACCGAGGGTTTCGGCGATCTCGCGCAGCACCAGTGGGCGCATGGCGACCTCGCCGTGCTCGAAGAAGTGCCGCTGCCGGTCGACGATCGCCTGGGACACGCGCAGGATGGTATCGAATCGCTGCTGCACGTTCTTGATCAGCCACTTGGCTTCCTGCAGCTGACCCGCGAGCTGCTGGAAGCTCGAGTCCCGGTTGCGGGCGAGGATATCAGCATACATGCGATTGATGCGAAGCTTCGGCATCGCGTCCGGGTTGAGCGAGACCAGCCAAGTACCTTTGACCTTTTTCGCGATCACGTCCGGCACTACGTAGCGGGTCTCGGGGTTGCCATAGCTCGACCCAGGTCGCGGGTTAAGGCTCACGATGAGTGCCTGAATGCCGCGCAGCACGCTGTCGTCGCAGTGCAGGAGCTTTTTCAGCTTGCCGTAGTCTTTGGCGGCCAGAATCTCGAGATAGTTCTTGGCGGTGTGGATCGCCTCCTTGCGAAAGGGAGTATCCTCCGGCAGGGCCACGAGCTGCAGGACCAGGCTTTCGCCGAGACTGCGCGCGCCGATACCGGCTGGCTCCATATTCTGCAAGTGCCTGAGCGCGATCTGCAGATCCTCGATGTCGATCTCGAGTTCGGCCGGCAGGAGCTCCGCGAGCTCTTCAAGATTGCCACCGAGATAGCCGTCGTCGTCGAGCATGTCGATGAGCATGGCCACCATGCGCTTGTCCCGGTCTGGCAGATTCGTGACGTTCAACTGCCACAGCAGATGGTCGCGCAGCGAGGAGGAGACGGCCGGCAGCTGGGGGTACTCGGGTTCTTCGCCGTCGTCACGCGTACCGTAGGAGCCGCCGTCGTCGTCTATCCAGTCCCGGTCGGCACGTGCTTCCGCGTCGTACTCGGGCGTTTCCGCCGCGTGCGGTGCTTCCGGCTCCTCGCGCGCGGGCCGCTCTGCGTTCGCGAAATCAGTGGGGGTGAAGCTCGCTTCCTCCGGGGTCGGGACCTCGGGCTCACCGTCGTCCTCCCTTTCCAGCAGCGGGTTCTCCTGCAGGAACCGCTCGAGCTCTTGGTTGAGCTCAAGCGTGGAGAGCTGAAGCAGCCGGATAGACTGCTGCAGTTGCGGAGTGAGGGTAAGGTGCTGGGATAGCCTGAGTTGGAGCGTATGTTTCATGAGGTTATGACCACTGCAGCGCCCGCTCTTGGCGTTCTTCGAGGAGCTTCCTGGATGGCTGCTGGAAGCACGTTTGGCTCAAATTTTGCGGATAACCTTCAAGTCCTTGAATTATAGCCTGAAATTTTCACCCAGGTAGACTTTACGAACGTTTTCATTATAAACGATTTCTTCGGGCGTGCCGAAAGCGAGGACCGTGCCCTCGTTGATGATGTAGGCGCGGTCGCAGATCCCGAGGGTTTCGCGCACATTGTGGTCGGTGATGAGGACACCGATGCCGCGCTCTCGCAGGAACTGGATGATCTTCTGAATATCCAGGACCGCGATGGGGTCGATGCCGGCGAAGGGTTCGTCTAAGAGGATGAAGCGCGGTCGGGTCGCGAGCGCCCGCGCGATCTCGGCCCGGCGTCGCTCGCCACCCGACAGACTGATCGCAGCGTTGTCTCGCAAGTGACCGATGTGCAGGTCGTGCAACAGGTCTTCCGCCTGCGACCTCACTTCCTCTCGATCCAGGTCCTGCAGCTCGAGCACTGCCTCGACGTTTTCGGCCACCGAGAGTTTCCGGAAGATCGAGGCCTCCTGCGGCAGATAGGAGAGACCGAGTCGGGCGCGCTTGTGCATGGGCATGTGTGTCAGGCGATTGCCGTCGAGGTGAAGCTCGCCGCCATCGAGCGGCACGAGCCCGACCATCATGTAGAAGCAGGTCGTCTTGCCTGCTCCGTTTGGACCGAGCAGCCCGACCACCTCGCCGCTATGCACGTCGAGGGATACGTCCTGTACCACCGTACGAGCCTTGTAGCGCTTTCGCAGGCCCTCTGCGCGAAGCTCGCTCATCGGCCGCACGCGGGCGACCGGAACGCTCGGCGCAAACGCCGTGGCCGGGAGTGCCACATGGAACTACCGGTCCGGCGGCCGTGCCAGGCCGGTCGCGGGTTGCAGCGGCACCGGGCCGGCAGCGGACGATGCACCCTCCGATTTTCCAGACTCGGATTTCTTGGGGATGATCACCGCACGCACCCGGCCGGCGACCTCCTTGCCCTCGCTGTCCTTTGTGCTGCCGAAGGCCTGATAGAACTCGGTGCGGGAATTGTAGGAGATGTAGTTTCCACGCACCTCCTCCGGCCCCTTCCTTACGACCGCCTTATCGAAGAGCTCAAGCATCTCGTTTCGGCCGTCGTACTCCATGCGCAGCGCCTGCCCGTCGATATACTCGTCGAACCCCTCGCGCTTCTGCCGGAACGTGGCGGGGTTGCCATAAGCCACCCCTTTGCTGAAGCCGCCGGTGTCCTGCGTGATCACCATCCGATCGGACTTGATCGTGAGCGTGCCCTGGGAGACGACGACGTTGCCCGTAAGCGTTGCTACCTTCTTGGCGTCGTCGATCTCCATCCGGTCGGCTTCGAGGTTGATGGGCTTCTCGCGGTCGGAGACTTCCGCCACACCAGGGATGGGCGCCGCGCAAGCGAGCATCGCCAGCGCACCAATCAACAATCGACTACTTGGACCGGGACGAGCGCGGCGACGGGCCGGAACGCTTGGGCGGGACATACTCTCCCTTGACCCGTGACAGAAGGGTGACGATGCGATCTTCATTGCGCAATTCTAAGCCAACGGCGGTGACCGTTGTACTCGCGTCGCGAATCGTGACCGGGCGATCGGTGCGCGCGAGCCCGAGCTCCGGAGTTACCTGCAGATAGCTCGTGTCGAGCGTGAGCTCGCTGCGATCCTTGTACGGGCTGCGCGTGACCTTCACGTCGTCCATGAAATAGACGTTGTCGCCCTGTCCCGAGATGGTCCCGTATTTCGAAGTGATCGAGGTGGTGATGCCGCTCGCCCCGACCTGCTCAAACCTGGGCTCGTCGAGCCGGACCGTCTGATCGTCGGGGAAGCGTGCGAGCTTCGCGGCGGCGAGGCTGTAGATCGGCACGCCGGCGGGACCGAGCTTCTCGGCATTGAAGGAGCGGAGGATGAGGTCGGGGTCGTGGCGGTTGCGAACGTCACGTACGGGTTCTCCGGAGGTCACGAGCTGTTCCAGCCAGAACGACAATCCGGTCAGCGCCGCGAGCAGAAGCAGCGGAAACCACGCCGTCGCGCGTGCGGCGAGCCGCGCCTTCACCGCAGGTACGGCTGCATTTGCGCGTCGAAGGTGCCCTGTGCGTGCATGATGATCTCGCACAGCTCACGCACCGCGCCGCGGCCGCCGCGCTGTCGCGTCACGTAGTGAGCGCGGCTTTTCACCAGCGGCGGCGCATCGGGCACCGCAACGGCGAGACCGCAGCGAAGCATCACGGGCAGGTCGACCACGTCGTCGCCCATGTAGGCGCAGGACTCATCCTCGAATCCGAACGACGCGAGGATCTGCTCGAAGACCACGAGCTTGTCTTCCACACCCTGGTACAGAATCCCGACCCCGAGGTTCTGCGCGCGCAACTCCACGCTGCGGGACGTGCGTCCGGTGATGATCGCGAGCTGAATTCCCGTTGCCTGCAACATCTTCATCCCGTGACCGTCCTGCGAATGAAACGCCTTGAACTCCTCGCCGGCATCCGTGATGTACAAGCTGCCGTCGGTCAGCACGCCGTCCACGTCGAATACGACGAGCCGGATGCGGCGTGCCCGATCGTAGAGCTCGCTCAGGGCCACTAGATCACTTTCGCTCGGAAGAGGTCGTGCATGTTGAGAGCGCCCACTGGATGGTTCTCTTCGTCGACCACGATGAGCTGGCTGATACGGTGATCCTCCATGACTTGCACCGCCTCGGCGGCCAGGCGTTCCGCCTTGACCGTGCGTGGATTGCGGGTCATCACGTCCGCGATGCAGGTAGTGCGGAAGTCGACGTGCTTCTCCAGCGAGCGCCGCAGGTCACCATCCGTGTACACCCCCACGAGCGCGCCGTCCGGACCGAGGACGCTGGTGATCCCCATGCCTTTGCGGGAGATCTCGAGCACCGCCTCGGCGAGTGTGGCCGACAGGGGCACCGCGGGTAGTGCTTCGCCAGTGCGCATGACATCGCGCACCCGTGTCAGGAGGCGGATGCCAAGCTTGCCGCCGGGGTGGGAACGCGCAAAGTCGTCGCTGCCGAAGCCTCGAGCGTCCAGGAGCGCCACCGCCAGAGCGTCTCCCAGGGCCAGTGCGGCGGTCGTGCTTGCCGTTGGCGCGAGCCCCAACGGACACGCCTCTTCGGCAACGCCGGCGTCGAGGTGCACGTCCGCTTCCAGCGCCAGCGAGGATTCCGCGTTGCCCGTGAACGAAATCAACTTTGCCCCCTGACGCTTGATGAGCGGGATGATCGTGAGCAGCTCTGCGCTTTCACCGGAGTTGGACAGGCCGATGAACACATCGTCGCGCGTGATCATGCCCAGATCGCCGTGGCTCGCCTCCGCCGGGTGTACGAAGAACGCGGGGGTACCAGTGCTCGCGAGCGTGGAGGCGATCTTGCGGGCGATATGGCCAGACTTCCCGATGCCGCTTACCACGACTCGCCCGCGGCAGTTCAGGATCAGATCGAGCGCCGAGAGAAACCTTTCGTCGACGCGCGGGATGAGGCTTGCCACCGCTTCGGCCTCGATGCGCAGCACCTGACGGGCGAGCTCCAAAGCCTGGGGGCTGGGATGGGGATCGAGGGCGGCTCGAGCCACGGGACTCCTTTGGTGTTTATGGTAAATTGCCGAATACTATCAGTTCTCTAATCGCCGCCACCAGCGCAATGCCCGCGCCATCCGCGCCGGCCGGTGGGCAACGGGGCCATCTCGCTTCCCCGAATGCACGATTCCTTGCAAGTGGTGCTGGTACTTCTCGCCGTCGCCGTGCCGATGGTCGTGGCGTTCCGCCACTTCGGCCTGCCCCCGCTGCTCGGTTATCTCTTGGTCGGCACGTTGATCGGGCCCCACGCGCTGGCCTGGATACCGGACTCGGCGAACACACGCTATCTCGCCGAGTTCGGTGTGGTGTTCCTCATGTTCACGATCGGGCTGGAGTTCAGCCTGCCGAGGCTGACAGCCCTGCGCCGCACGGTGTTCGGCCTGGGCGCGGCCCAGGTAGCCGTCTGTACGGTGATCGTAATCGCGCTTGGCGTCGCCCTCGGTATTGACTGGCGGGCCGGTGCCGTCCTCGGCGGCGCGCTTGCCATGTCCTCGACGGCGATCCTTGCGAAGTCACTGGCGGAGCGGCAGGAGCTCGCCACGCAACACGGCCGGCAGATCATCAGCGTCCTCCTGTTTCAGGATCTCGCGGTAGTTCCGCTCCTGATCGTGGCGCCAGCACTGTCGTCCCCCGGGGACGAGCTCGCGCGCGAGCTCGGCGTCGCCCTGTTCAAGGGAACACTCGTTCTGGTCCTGCTGCTGATCGTGGGGCAGCGCCTGCTACGTGCATGGTTTCATCTGGTCGGCAGACAGAAATCACCCGAGCTCTTCGTGCTCAACGTGCTCCTCATCACGATCGGCCTTGCGGCTCTTACCCAGATGGCGGGGCTGTCGCTTGCTCTCGGCGCCTTTCTCGCTGGCATGTTGATCTCGGAAACCGAGTACCGCGTGCAGGTCGAGGAAGACATCAAGCCGTTTCGCGACGTACTTCTTGGCCTCTTTTTCGTGACCATCGGGATGACGATCGACCTCATGGTCGTGTGGGAGCATCTCTTTGTCATCGTCTTGCTGCTCATCGCTTACCTCCTGGTCAAAGGAAGTGTCGTCGCCGGCGTGGCGCGCCTGTTCGGCAGCGATGCGGGAGTCGCCCTGCGGGTTGGAACAGCCCTGGCCGCGGCTGGTGAGTTCGGCTTCGTGCTGCTGCGACCCGGTACGGCGAGCGGATCCTTCGGCGACGCAACGCTCCAGATCATACTGGCGGTCATGCTGCTCTCCATGACCGTCGCTCCGCTCGCGGTCGACCGGGGTGCGTGGCTTGCGCGTCGCTTTAGCAGCTCGGAGTGGATGAACCGGGCGATGCAGATCCACAACATCGCGGTGCAGTCGATGGGCCGGGAAGCGCACGTGGTGATCTGTGGCTATGGCCGCAGCGGCCAGAACCTCGCCCGGCTGCTCGATCAGGAAGGTGTCCCGTTCATCGCGCTCGACTTCGACTCGGCGCGCGTGCGCGAGGCCGCCGTCGCCGGAGAGAGCGTCGTGTTCGGCGACGCCGCGCGGCGAGAGATCTTGATCGCCGCCGGCCTGCTGCGGGCGCACGCCCTGGTGGTGAGCTATACCGACACCCAGTCGGCTCTCAAGATTCTCCACCATGTGCACGAGCTGAGGCCGGACCTGCCTGTGATCGTGCGCACCTGGGATGCGACGGATATCGCGCGGCTGAAGGATGCCGGCGCGTCGGAGGTGGTACCCGAAATCCTGGAGGGAAGTCTCATGCTTGCTGCGCAGACGCTCATGCACATCGGACTGCCATTCAGCCGCGTCATGCGCCGAATTCGCGAAACGCGTTCGCAGAGATACGGCCTCTTCCGCGGTTTCTTTCGCGGAGCCAGCGACGAACCAGCGGATGGTTCCACCCTGAATCTGCCGCAGTTGCGATCCTTCGTCTTGCAGCAAGGGGCGTATGCGATTGGTCGGCGGCTCGTCGACCTCGATCTTCCGAATCTGGGGGTGGAAGTGGCCTCGGTACGCAACCGTCATGTGCGCAGCTGCTCGCCTGCCGCGGATACCGTGCTCGAAGAAGGGGATGTGATCGTGCTGCTGGGAGCAGAGCCTGCTCTCGCCGCATCCGAGATCAAGCTGCTGCAGGGGTAGCGATCCTTCTTACAGCAGACTCGCGCCGCCGCAGTCCTCGGCGGATGTCGAGCTTGCCCCGTTCCACGCGCCCCGGTCCACGGCGTTGTCGCTCACACATGCCGGGCCGTCCCCCAGGGCAGGGGGAGCGGCGCCGACGGACGCGAAGTTCGAGAACAGGAACTTGCCGGTCAGGGCGTTGTTGTCGTCGATCTTGAGGTCCACCTCACGCAGGATGGCCGCGGCAATTCCATTGCCGGTCTTGATGTTGTGAATCTTCGGGGGAGCGTTAGCGGGAGAGCCGTACCAGTTGTCGAACGCGAGATCCAGATGCGGCCCGAACGGATTGCGTGGTACCGCATTGTCGTATGGAGCGCTTGCGGAATACGTGAAACGATCGCTGATCAAGCCTGCGCGCGAGAGATGCTCCCAAGCGAGGATGTTCTCGGTCCCACCTTCCCGCGAACCTTCGATGCGACCGTCTCCGTCCCCGTTGCGGGTCGCACCGATGTTCCGGATGGCTTCGCTATAGTCGCCCGGCGGGAACTGGAAGCGGTCTTGAAAGCTGAAGAAAGCCATGCGCAGTTCTTCCTGCTGGTTGATCAGGCTCCTCGCTTTCGCCGAAACGATCAGTTCGCGACCGGTCGCGATGCCGCCGAACAGGAGGCCGATCACGAGCAGTAAGAACGCAAGCTCTAGGACCGAGAACCCGTTCTCGATGCTTCGCGACTTCATGGGGCGCAGTCTCGGGAGCACTGGCAGCACTGGCAAACTCGTCTACAGCGTCTTCTTCCCCGATGCGTGCAACGGATTCAGGGGCAACCGGCGAAAAAAGAGCCCGCAGAGGCGCGGGCTCGGGGTGGGTCGAAATTTCTGTCAGAGGAGGCTTGCGCCACCGCAGTCGGGTTGGCCGCTAATAGTCAACCAAGCGCCAGCTGTAGTCCAACAGTTCGTAGAAACTACCCCGTTATACGTGGAGCCTCGGAAGCCGCCAGTAATGGCATTTCCATCGTCGACCTTGCGATCAACCTCGGCAATGATCTCCACGGGGATCTGGTTACCTGTCTTGACGTTGTGGCGAGCGACCGGGGCGCCAGTGTCTGCATAGACATTGTCGTAAGCAAGCTGGATGATCACGTTATAAGGATTACTTGGGTTGGTCGGGGGATTGGCCGCCGGGTTGGCGGGACCGGTGGCGGCGGTGTAAGTGCCAGTGATGAAACCGGCGTGAGAGAGATGGTCCCAGACCAAGACGTCTTCTTGAAATCCGCTACCGTTTGTGTCCACGATACGGCCGTTGCCGTTGCCATTTCCGTTGGCAACGACACCAGCGATGTTGGTTACTGCTTGGGTGTAATCCCCCGGGTACGCGCGATAGCGATCCTGGAAACCGAAGAAGGCCGCTTTCACGCCGTCGACCTGAGAGATCAAGTT
>JBDHRV010000216.1:0-3881 GCA_039807745.1 Burkholderiales bacterium | reverse complement strand
TTCAACGTGCCCGCCGCGAGCGTAGGTAACGGCACAGCCATCGCGGCGACTGCCGCGTCGGGCGACCTGGGTAACGGCGCAGTCACGGCCATGGTCCGCGGCAACAACGGGACCGTGACGCTCAACGCGACCGCCACCGGAGCGCTCGGCAATGGTTCCGGCGACACGATCAACTTCTCCGAGATCGTGACCACACCGACCACGCTTACCACCGCAACCGTTCTCGCCGCGCCCACGCTCGCCAACGGCACGAGCGGCAATGTCACCATCAACCCGACGCCCTTGAAGGTCGTCAACCGCGACGCCCGCTGGACCTACACCTATGCGAACAGCGCGGTCGTTGCGCCGGGTACCTACGGCGGTGTGAACGTCAACAACGGCCGCGTGACCTATACCGCTGCCATGCCGTAACCAAGAAAAAAAGCCCGGTGCACGGAAGAGGCACCGGGCAGGTTTCCCCAGCATTCGGAGCAACACCGTGCGGCCGATACCGAACCCCACGAGATCTACCGCCACCGCGGGCCTGTGCGTCGCGGTGCTCGCGGCCCCGCTGCCCGCCAGCGCATTCACTGTCAACATCACGGCCGCCGACCCGAAAGCCATCTACCTGCAAGTGGGGGTGGGGACGTTCACGGGCGGCAATTACAGGTCGGGCGGAACGCCTGGAGGCAACACGACGGTCAACACCGTCTCGGTGACCGTTCCCGCGAACGCAATCGGCAGCGGCGTCGCGCAGACGATGACCACGAATAGCACCGCCGCGAACAGCTTCTACGATGGCTATGCGTTCTGCAATGCTCCCACCCAGCTCTACATCGGCGGCTTCTACCGGAACACCACGAATACCGGCGCTGCCACCCTGACGGCCGCCTCGCCTGCCAACCTCGCCAGCCCGGCGGGCGATACGATCCCCTTCACACAGATCCGGTGGACGAGCAGCGGCAACGGCGACACCGGTGCGCAGCCCTTCCCCGCCGGAACGTTCGTCGGCGGCACTCAGACCATCGGTACCATCACCCGCAACCAGTGGGCCGAGAGCTGCCACACGTTCTCCTATCTCAACAGCAACTTCGTGGCGGCTGGTACCTACACGGGGCGTGTGACCTACACGCTCAGCTCGCCGTGATGCCGCGTGCACTCAGCCTGCTCGTGGTCGCGCTGGCGATCGCGGTCGACTCCGCCGTGGCAGCCACCTACCGCGTCGACGACGGTGCCTCCACGCCGCATGAGACCAATGCACTGCTGCGCTGGCGCGAGCTGGCGCCGTCGAAGGCGAACGAGAACACGATCGAGGGCGCGGTCGCGGTCGCGGTCCGGCTCAACCTTGCACCCTGGGTGAACCGGAACGCCCGGCTGTTTCTGGTCCTGCCGGAGCGTGGTACTGCGCCGGTCAAGGCGAGTTGGCTCACACAAGGAAGACTCCTTCCGGGAACGATCGCCCCGGGTAACCGTGTGCTCGTGCATACCGGACCGATCACCTCGCCAATCCTCGAAGAGACGCTGACGCTCAAGATCGAGGTGGACGGTACGCGACTTCCCGGTACCCAGCGCCTCGACTTCCACTTCGAGATCGATCTGGACTGACCGATGCTCCATCTTCGCGCTTGCCTATTCGTCGCCGTTTGCATGGCGGCGGCCTCTTCCACGGTCGCGCGCGCCCAGGGCTTCGCGGCGGTCGTATCGCCGCCGCGCTTCGAGCTTGCGGCAAAGCCGGGCGAGATGATTCGCCAGGTCGTCGAGATCACGAACGCGGGTGTGCAGCCAGCGACGTATCGCTTGCGCACGGCGGACTGGACGCTCGCACCCGATGCCGGAGTCGCCTTCTCGGATGCGCTGGCCGAGGGAAGCTGCCGGCGCTGGGTCGCAATCGAGCGCAAGGAGATCGTCGTTCCGGGCGGCGGGCGCTATCGCTATCGGTTCGAAGTCCAGCCGCCGGCCGACGCACCACCCGGCGAGTGCCGCTTCGCCGTGATGATCGAAGGCGACGAGCAGGCGGTCAGGACGGCGAGCGGACTCAGTGTCCCCGTCAGTGGTCGGATCGGCGTCATCGTCTACGTCACCGTCGGCGCGGCCGCGCCGGACCTGCGGATCATCGGCACGATCACGGCCCAGACGGACGGCCAGCGCGCGCCCACACTGAAGGTTCGCAACGTGGGTAACGCGCACGGCCGACTCGGGGGCTTCCTGTCCGGGGTCGACGCCAAGGGGCAACACCGCGATTTCTCGCCCTCCACGCTGCCGATCCTGCCAGGGGAGACGCGGGACATTGCCCTCGTGGCCGATGTCGGACCATCGAACGGGGGTGAGGTGGTCTATCCCGTTCGCATCCGCGGCACGTTGGAGTGGGGCAGCGGGCAGCGCACGGAGCTCGACCAGCAGTTTCCCCCCTGATGCGGTGCGTTGCCACGGGCGGGGCGTGCATGCTCTTGCTGTGCGCCTTCGTATCGGCCGGGGCTTACGCGCAGGGGACTACCCCCAGTGGGGACGGCGACTACGAAGACCGGCTCATCGACGACGGCAACCTCGCGCCGGACTTCGCCGACGACATTGGCGGTGGCGGCGACCCCGAGGGCTGGCCGCGGGCCTTCCGGATGCAGCTCGCAACGAGCCGCCTGACGCGCAACGATCGCCAGATCAACGAGAGCGGGATTCGGTTGGGTGGGATGCTCGACACGCCGAACTACGGCGCCTTCACCCTGGACGCGAACCTGCGGTCCTCCAACAGCGACCTGATCGGGTCGGGTGGGCTCGTCTCGCTCTGGCAACGCGGACTGCCCATGAATGGCGGGTGGTTCGCCAACAACGCCCTGGGCGTGTTCAACAGCCCGAGCATCGATCTCGCGCGGCAGCAGTATCGCTTCTTCATCCCGACCATTCCCACAGTCGGTGCCGCGACCGAGTGGCGCCAGGCGGGCGGCCTGCAGTTCCAGGCCTCGGTCGGACAGCCGGGTCTCTTCACCGGGCTCTATACCCCCACCTTCGAGGGCCTCGGCGGGCGCGCCGCGACCGGCGGCATGCAGTGGAATCTCTCACGGGAGTGGGCCGCAGCGGTGCAGGCCGTCGACGTCGATCGCGCCCGGTTCACCCTCAGCCCGACCGCGCTGGGCGCAACGGTGTCGGCGCGGTCGTGGTACGGCGCGTCGGCGTGGACCACCCCGGGTGCGCGCGCCCAGCTCAACGTCGTCAGCAGCGAGCTCGACGGCGGATCGGAGCGCACCGGCGCATGGCTCGACGGCGGTATCCGCGACAATCTGCTCTGGCACACGTTCGGTGGCTTCCGGCTGCCTTCCAATCTGGTCTGGGGCAATCAGCCGCTCCCCAGCAATCTGCAGGGAGGCTACTACCGGGCGGCGTATCAAAGCCGCCAGTGGATCGTCGACGGCGGGGTCGACTATGTGATGCCGGTCTCCGGCGGCGGCAGCGGCACGCTCTACGCCATCGGCAACGCGCGCTACCAGATGCTCACGGGCCTCGGGGTCGGCGGCGGCGCCAACGTGCGCCAGGGCGCGGGTGATGCCTGGTCCGCCTTCGGCTTCGTGGATCACGCCAATCCGTGGGGTCTCGGACGGATCCAGACGAATTTCGCCAAGGACGATTTTCAGAACAACACGCTGCTGACCCTCGATCAGTCCTGGCGGGTCCCCTCCGGCGCGCGCCTCAGCACGTCGCTGCTGCTCGGACGGGAGAACTTCGAACGCTACGGCGCGAACCGCTACGGCGTGGCGGTGTACGGCGGCGGCCAGCTGCGCAGCAATCTTTCCGTCGACATCAACGCCCGCTGGGACGAAGCCTTCGGTCAGGCTTCCTCGCAGAACGTCCTCGCCAACGCAGCGCTCAACTGGGGCATTTCCTCGGGCTGGATCGCGAGCGCGAGCTATTAC
>JBDHRV010000042.1:0-23789 GCA_039807745.1 Burkholderiales bacterium | reverse complement strand
AGGCGCGCCGGATGAAGAATGAACGCTGAAGTCCAGTCGTAGCCAGCGGGTGCCCGGCGTGCCACGATGACTGCGGGATGATCCATCATCGGGTGCGGCGCGTCGATGCGCCATTCGAGGCGGGCCGGGTGCAGATAGAACTTGAGCGTCGACTCGTACACGCTCGCCTGGTTCATCGTCGAGGGCGTGCGCTCGACCGGGTCGGCCGCGCGCGCGGGGATGGCGGTCAGAATCGCCCCCGTGATGGCTGCACCGAAAACGAGGTGGAGTGCTTTGGCGGTTTGCTTCGTGAACATGGTGGACCTCCATCGGGTTGGACTGCTTGCCCCGGATATCCCACACCTATATCGAGGGGCTTCATGAGTCGCGGTGTGATGGAGGTCAATGTACGCATCGGCGCTGCGCGGCTCTGCGAAGCGGTGCGCAGAGAATCTGTGAGGTATGCACGACGCACCGGCGCGGCGCCAAGTCCGGTGCGGCCGGGAATCAGGGCGGCAGGAACGAGGAGGGGTTTTTCAACAGCCTGCTAAGTGGAACGAATCAGGTGCCCGGCATCGATGCACGGCGAGCCCATCATGGCCTCGAAGAGGCGATCGTCCGTATCGCGCAAGCGGCGGCTGACCTCGCGGCCCATGTTCATCTGGATCAACGCGAACTGTTCCAGGTCGCGCTCGTAGAGCTCGAAGAGACAGCCGGCCGAGAGCTCGATCGCGGTGCAATCATCGAGCGCGAGGATCGAGGCACTGCGCGACTTCATGTCCATCAGCGCCATCTCGCCGAAGCAGTCTCCAGCCTCGAGATTGCGCAGCGGATGCTGCTCCCCGCGCCAGAGCTTCAAGATCGCGGCGCGTCCGGTCTCCAGCACGAACATGGACTGCGCGGCGTCCCCCTCGCGGAAGAAGTAGTCGTTCGTGAGAACGCGAACCCGGCCGGATCGCTCGAGCAGGAAGGCAAGAATGTCGGTGCGGATGCCGCCGAAGATCGCCATCTGTTGCAGCAGCTCGATGCGTGCGTCCTGCATGGCGGTGCGGCTCCTGGGACTGGGCGCGCGAAAAACCCCGGTTCACCAGGCTGCCGGGGGCTTGCGCAGAATGACGATGCGCCGATCCTCGATGCCGATGTAACCGCCGACGCGCAGCTCCTTGAGGATGCGGGAGACCATCTCGCGCGAGGCCCCGACGAGATTGGCGATGGATTGCTGCGACAGGACTTGCGGCACGATCTGCCGACCGTCCTCCTCGCAGGCGAGGCCTTCGAGCGCGCGCACCACGCGGCCGTAGACGTCGAGCAGCGCCAGGTCGTGGACGTGGCGCGTGAGCGCCCGCACCCGGCGGATGAGCTTGCGCACGAGCACATGCTGGAACTCGGGATGCCGGAGCAGAAACGCGCGGAAGTCCGCCATCTTGACCGCGGCGATCCGGCACGGCTCAAGCGTCATCACCGACGCCGAACGCCCGCCGGGCTCGAGGGACATCTCCCCGAAGTACTCGCCCGATCCCTGGATGTTGATGACTACTTCCTTGCCCGCGGCATCGCTCAGGAAGATTTTGATCCGCCCGGACAGGATCAGGTGGACGGCGTCGGTCTCGTCGCCCTCGGCGACGACAATGGTGTTCTTCGGGAGGCTGCGCAGCGTGGCGAGGTCGAGCAACGCACGCAACTCGGCATCTCCAAGGCCTTCGAATGCGGGTAGCTTTTCGGCAAGAGCGGCCATGCCCCACGTCTCCCGGAGCCTGTTGTTCGACTTCTACCGCTAGTTTAGTACGGAATCCGGGGCCTTGGCCGTTTCCGGCCTGCGTTCTCTGCGGGTGGCGAGATAGAGGGCGACCAGCGCGATCGGGATTGCGCCCAGGAGTGCGATCGCGAGGTCGAGCCCGGTGGCCCAGACGCTCACGGCGTAACTCGCCGTCATGGTCCCGATCGCGAGTACCTTGGCCCGGCGGCGCATCAGGCGGTGCTCCACGAAGTCGCGGATGGGCGGGCCGAAGTGCGGATGGGACAGCAGCCGTTCGGACCATGCCGGCGCGCTGACCGACCAGCACCACACGGCGAGGATCCAGAAGACGACGGTGGGCAGCAGCGGAACCACGATCCCCACTGCGCCCACGGCGAAGAACAGCGCGCCGGCCGCGCGCAGGGCGACCGCTGCGATTCTCTCGCGCAGCGATCGGACCGGGGTCATCGGCGACTCCGCCATGCACCTCGGGCGACGCCGAGACATCGAAACAGGAAAGCAGGGATCAGGGCGGCGTTGCAAGTCGTCGCGAAACGCCGCCCCGATTTCCCGTCCGTGGCTTTCGCCGGCAGTCGCAGTCTCTCCAAGGATTACTGGAAACCGCCCGCCGCGATCACGCCAGATCGTAGCGATCCGCGTTCATCACCTTGTTCCACGCGGCGACGAAGTCCCTCACGAACTTCTCCTTCGCGTCCGTCGACGCATAGACTTCCGCGAGGGCCCGCAGCTCCGAGTTCGAGCCGAAGACGAGATCCACCCGGGTGCCGGTCCACTTGACCTTGCCCGTCTTGCGGTCGTGCCCTTCGTACACTCCCTCGGTGCCGCCGACCGACTTCCACTCCGTGCCCATGTCGAGCAGGTTGACGAAGAAGTCGTTGGAGAGCGTTTCCTGCTTCGTGGTGAAGACTCCGTGCTTGGAGCCGCCGACGTTGGCGCCCAGGACACGCAGACCGCCGACAAGAACCGTCATCTCCGGCGCAGTGAGCGTCAGGAGCTGCGCGCGGTCGATCAGCATGTGCTCCGCGCCGATGCCGATGCTGCCTTGGACATAGTTGCGGAAGCCGTCCACGAGCGGCTCGAGCACCGCGAAGGACTCGACGTCGGTCTGGTTCTGCCTCGCGTCCATGCGTCCGGGCGCGAAGGGCACCTTCACCTCGACACCGGCGTTCTTGGCGGCCTGCTCGACGCCCGCGCAACCTGCGAGCACAATCAGGTCGGCAAGCGAGACTTTCTTCCCGCCGGAGGCCGAAGCGTTGAACTCCTTCTGGATCGCTTCGAGCTTCTGCAGCACCTTCGCCAGCTCGGCCGGCTGGTTGACCGCCCAATCCTTCTGCGGCGCGAGGCGGATGCGCGCGCCGTTCGCGCCACCGCGCTTGTCGGAGCCGCGGAAGGTGGATGCCGACGCCCAGGCGGTCGAGACGAGCTGCGACACCGACAGACTCGAAGCCAGCACCTTGCTCTTGAGCGCGGCGATGTCCTTCGCGTCGATCAGCTTGTGGTCGACGGCCGGGATGGGATCCTGCCAGATGAGCTCTTCGGCTGGCACCTCCGGTCCCAGGTAGCGGGCGCGCGGACCCATGTCGCGGTGCGTCAGCTTGAACCAGGCGCGCGCGAAGGCATCGGCGAACTCCTGCGGGTCGTCGAGGAACCGGCGCGTGATCTTCCCGTATTCCGGATCGAAGCGCAGCGTGAGGTCGGTGGTCAGCATGGTCGGCTTATGGAACTTGCCGGGGATGTGCGCGTCGGGAATGATCTCCGGCGCGTCCTTGGCCACCCATTGCTTCGCACCGGCGGGTGACGTGGTCTGCTCCCACTCGAACTTGTAGAGGTTTTCCAGGAAGTTGTTGCTCCACAGCGCCGGGGTCTTGGTCCAGGTCACCTCGATGCCGCTCGAGATCGTGTCGGCGCCGTGTCCCGAGCCATAGTCGCTGATCCATCCGAGGCCCTGCGCTTCCAGCGGCGCGCCCTCCGGATCAGGCCCCTTGTGCGATTCCGGGGCGGCGCCATGCGTCTTGCCGAAGGTGTGGCCGCCGGCGATGAGGGCGGCGGTTTCCTCGTCGTTCATCGCCATGCGCCCGAAGGTGGCACGGATGTCCTTCGCGGCAGCCATGAAGTCGCCGCTCGCGTTCGGGCCTTCCGGGTTGACGTAGATCAGGCCCATGTGGGTGGCGCCGAACGGCTGATCCAGATCGCGATCGCCGTGGAAGCGCTTGTCCACCCCCAGCCACGCGATCTCCCCACCCCAGTTCACGTCCTCGTCCGGCTCCCACACGTCCGGACGGCCGCCCCCGAAGCCGAAGGTCCTGAAGCCCATCGACTCCAGCGCCACGTTGCCGGCGAGGATGATCAGGTCGGCCCAGGAGATCTTGCTTCCGTACTTCTGCTTGATCGGCCACAGCAGGCGACGCGCCTTGTCCAGGCTTACGTTGTCGGGCCAGCTGTTCAGCGGTGCAAAGCGCTGCTGGCCGCGGCCGCCGCCACCGCGGCCGTCGGTGATGCGGTAGGTCCCGGCGGCATGCCAGGTCATGCGGATGAAGAGCCCTCCGTAGTGGCCGAAATCCGCCGGCCACCAGTCCTGCGAGTCGGTCATCAGCTTGATCAGGTCCTTCTTCAGCGCCTTGTAGTCGAGACTCTTGAATGCCTTCGCGTAGTCGAAGCCCTCGTCCATCGGGTCGGACTTCGCGGAATGCTGGTGCAGCAGTTCCAGCCGCAGCCGGTTCGGCCACCAGTCGCGGTTCGTCCTGCCGACGCCGGCGATGTGCGGGCACCCGCCCGCGTTCTGATCAGACATCTTCGTATCTCCTCTGGATGATTTGGGGTCGCCGCGGGCACGGCCGTCCGCGTACGCGACGATGCCAAAGATTAGGCCGCTGGATGCGATTATGGAAATCGATTGCTACAATCATTCCGATCGGTCACGCCGATTTACTTCGTGAGAATGTTCCCGTGAACCTCCGAGACCTGAAGTACCTGATCGCCGTTGCGGACCACCGCCACTTCGGACGCGCCGCGGAGGCGTGCTGCGTGAGCCAGCCGACGTTGAGCGGGCAGCTGAAGAAGCTGGAAGACTATCTCGGCATCACTATCTTCGAGCGCACGAACAAGTCGGTGGTGACGACGCCGGCGGGAGAGGAGATTCTCCGCCATGCGCGCCTGGCCGTCGAGCAGGCGGAGGCGATTCTCGAAGTCGCGCAGGCGCATCGCGATCCGCTGGCCGGGGCACTGCGCCTTGGCGTGATCCCGACCTTGAGCCCATACCTCATGCCCCTGGTGTTGCGGCCGCTGCGGGCGCGGTACCCTACGCTGCGGCTCGTCCTGTCGGAGGAGATGACCGGCTCGTTGCTGGCGCGGCTGCGCGAGCACGGGCTCGATGCGGCGCTGATCGCTACTGCGGTGGACGATGCCGACCTCGACTCGATTGCGCTCTTCGACGAACCGTTCTGGATCGCATACCCGCCTCGGCACCCGCTCGCCGAGATTGCCGACATCACCGCGCGCGACCTGGCGCGTTCCGATCTGCTGCTGCTCGCGGACGGGCATTGCCTCGCGGACCAGGCGCGCAGCCTCTGCGGTGCGGCGACGCTGCCGCGCCCGGCGGAGGCGAACGACCTGCGCGCAGCGAGCCTCGAGACACTGATGCATCTGGTCGGCGCCGGCTTCGGCACGACGCTCGTTCCGGCGCTCGCGATCCGCAAGCCCGATCTCGCGGGGCGCGGCATCATCGCCCGGCCGCTGCACATTCCCGAGGCGCATCGCACGGTGCGACTCGTGTACCGCCGCGCCTTCCCGCGCGTGCAGGCGCTGCAGGCCCTGGCACAGGTGATCGTCGACGAGCTGCCCTCAGGGGTGCACGCGTTGCGCAAGGTGGCGGCACCGGCGCGCGCCCGCGCTCAGCGCGGCGTGCGGTAGGTCGCAAGCACAGCCGTCCGTATACTGCGTCGGGTCCGACAGTCACACGAGGAACACCATGGCCGATATTCAAGCGATTCCGACCGAGCCCGTCCCGTCGTCCAACATGGTGACACTCACCCATGTCATCTACGGCCTTCATGCCTTCAGCGCGGTGACAGGCCTCATCGGGACGGCGACCATCGTCGGCGCGTTCCTGACCGGCTGGCCGTCGATCATCGCCGTCATCCTGAACTACGTGAAGCGCGGCGACGTCGCGGGCACCTACCTCGCCACGCACTTCAGCTGGCAGATCCGCACCTTCTGGTTCGCGCTGCTGTGGGTGATCGTGGGGGGGCTCGTCTTCATGACGCTCATCGGTATCCCGCTAAGCTTGGGAATCTGGTTCGGGGTCGGCCTGTGGGTGCTGTACCGGATCATTCGCGGGTGGCTCGCCTTGAAGGACGGGCAGCCGATGCCGCTGCCACGATAGCGGACGTCAGCGGACCTCGCGCTCGCTCGGCAGCAGCAGTCTCGTATCTGCCGCCGATCATGTCCCGCGCTGCCTGCCTCCTGCTCCTCGTGCTGGTCCTGCCTGTACCGCCCGCCCTGGCCGGTCCGACGATCGCGCTCGACATTGGCCACTCCAGCGCGAGCCCCGGCGCCGTGAGCGCTCGCGGCCGCGGCGAGTTCTACTTCAATCGCGACCTCGCGGTACGGATCGGCGCGGCGCTGGACGAGAAGCGCTTCGCGGTGCGGTTCATCAACCTCGATGGCGTACAGACGGGACTGGAGTCGCGCGCCGCCGAGGCGCGCGGAGCGGATTTCCTGCTCTCCGTTCACCACGACTCCGTCCAGCCGCGATACCTGACTACCTGGATGTTCGGGGCGGAGCCACGACACTACAGCGACCGCTTCAGAGGCTTCTCGCTCTTCGTCTCACGCCGCAATCCCGATCCGGCTCACAGCCTGGCCTGCGCCACGGCGATCGGGTCGGCACTGCGGCAGGGCGGCTTCACGCCTTCCCTGCACCATGCAGAGCCGATCGAGGGCGAGAACCGGGCGCTTGCCGACGCCGAGAATGGCGTGTACTACTACGACGATCTCGTCGTCCTGCGCGCGGCGACACAGCCGGCGATGCTCCTGGAAGCGGGGATCATCGTGAACCGGGACGAGGAAGCTGCTCTGTCTCGCCCCGAGGTGCAGCAGAGCATCGGCCGCGCGGTGGTGCAGGGGCTGGCGCAGTGCGCGCATTCGGGGGCCAGGCGTTCGCAGGATTGACGACTCGACAAGGGGGCCGCATGACGATCCAGGGGCTGAATCATTTCACGGTGCTCACCGAGGATCTCGATGCGTCGATCGAGTTCTACCGGTCCGTGCTGGGGCTTACCCCAGGCTGGCGGCCGCCGTTCCCGTTCCCGGGCGCGTGGTTGTATTGCGGTGCGCTCCCGGTGCTGCACATCGTTGCGGGCAGAGGGGTCCCGGACGGGCAGGGTGTGATCGATCACGTCGCCTTCACCGCGGCCAATCTGGCCGAGACCATCGCCACGCTCAAGTCCCGGGGTGTCGGCTACACGCTGCGGCGACAACCCAGCACCGGCGAATGGCAGATCTTCTGCCACGATCCGAACGGTGCGCGGGTGGAGCTCGACTTCCCGGCGTCGGAGCCCGCGCCGGCGTCCGCCTGACGGCGCGGCTTTACGGCGGATCGGCCGCGGGCAGGTGGGCGAGCGCCTGCTGGGCCTTGCGCGAGACCTTCGCGTTGAACTTGCCGGCCTCGATCACGAATCGCTCGTGCCGCCCGGTGCCGATCACCTCTGCATCGTCGCGCACCTCCACTTCGAAGGTGAGCTTGCGACCCTCCACGTGCGTGAGCGTGACGCGTGCCGTGACGTCCATTCCCGGCGGCGTCGGAGCCGTGTGACTGAGGTCGACATGGGTGCCGAGCGTCATCTCGGCGGGCCAGTCGAGGTGGGGATTCACCGCCTGGATACAGGTCCATTCGACGAAGCCGACCAGGAACCCGGTCGCGAAGACGGCCGGCATCGCCTCGAACTCGGGCGCCTCCGGATACAGCGCAGCGACGGTTTTCGACTTCGGCACGCGGAACGTGAACGAATGCACGATCCCGGGCTGCAGGCTCGGCTTCATACGGGCTCCTCGAGCGGTACGGTGCACTAGTTTAACGCCTCGGCGTGCCGTCGCGCCTTGTTGACGCTGCCGTCATCGCTTAGCATCGGACCGCGCCTCGCCCAGCCTTCCCAGGAGCGTTTCCACCTTGATCCCGATCAGCGACTATCCGAGTCCGCCCGGCAAGCCGGTCGTCACGATTGCCCTGATCGTCGTCAACGTCGTGGTGTATCTGTTGCTGACGTTGCCGCTCGGCACGCAGCCCGCGAACCCGGCAGACCCCGCGTTCCAGGAGTACCTCAAGCTCGTGATGCAGTCGCTGCCCCCCAATGTGCCGCCGCAGCAGATCATCGAGAGCATCTCGGCCTACGACCTCATGGTATTCAAATGGGGTTTCCGGCCGGCCGACCCGAGCATCGTGACGCTGGTGAGCTCGATTTTCCTCCACGGTGGGCTCATGCACCTCGCGGGCAACATGCTCTACCTCTGGATCTACGGCGATAACGTCGAGCACCGCCTAGGGCCGCTCGCGTTCCTCTTCTGGTACATCGTGACCGGCATCGCGGCGACCCTTTTTCACACCCTGTTCAATCTGGGCTCGCCGATCCCGCTGGTCGGTGCGTCCGGGGCGATCTCGGGCGTGCTCGGGTTCTACTTCCTGTGGTTTCCGCGGCATTCCGTCCGCGTGTTCCTCTTTCTGTTCCCGATCTACGTCGGCACGGTGATGCTCAACGCGCGGTTCGTACTCGCGATCTACCTGCTGTGGGACAACGTGTTGCCATTCCTGATCGCGCAGGGCGGTGGCGGGGTGGCACATGGCGCCCATATCGGCGGGTTCATCGCCGGTCTCGTGGTGGCGTGGTGGATGGACCGGCGCGGCGGCGGCAAACGCGAGGCGTAGCAGCGATCAGAGCTGCGCCGCCTGGAAGGTGTCGCACTGGTCGATGCGACCGCCTTCGAGCCCGCGCTTGAACCAGCGCACACGCATGTCGGAAGAGCCGTGGGTCCAGGATTCGGGCCGGACGTAGCCCGCGGATTGCCGCTGGATATTGTCGTCGCCGATGGCCGCGGCCGCGCGCAATCCTTCTTCCGCGTCGCCCGGTTCGAGCAGTTGACGCTGCTTGTTCGCGTGGTGACCCCATACGCCAGCCAGACAGTCCGCCTGCAGCTCCATCCGCACGGAGAGCGCCTTGGCCTGCTGCTCGGACGCACGCGACTGAAGGTTCTGCACCTTGCCCGCGACGCCGAGCAGGTTCTGCACGTGGTGGCCGACTTCATGCGCGATCACGTAGGCGCGCGCAAAATCCCCCGGCGCGCCGAAGCGGCGATCGAGCTCGCGGAAGAAGTCGAGATCGATGTACACCTTCTGGTCGGCCGGGCAATAGAACGGCCCGGCGGCCGCCGAGGTCATCCCGCACGCCGACTGGACCATTCCCGAGAACATGACGAGCTTCGGCGCCTGATAGCGCTTGCCGCCCGAGGTGAAGATCTGACCCCACGTATCTTCGGTATCGGCCAGCACCACCGAGACGAATTCGGCCTGCTCGTCCTTGACCGGTATCCCCGGCGCTGCCTGCCCAGGTGCTGGCCGGCTCGATTGCGTGGGAGTCGAAGGCGGACCGCTCACGGTCTCGACGGTGCTCATCAGGGCGAACGGGTCGACACCCAGCACGAGCGCGGCGATGAACACGATGATCATTCCCAGACCGCCAATTTTCATGCCGCGACCGCCAAACCCCGGACCGCGACCGCGGATATCCTCGATATTGTCGCTGCGGCGACCCGATTCCCATCTCATATCGCCTTCCTCCTGAAGCACCTCGGGTGGTCTGTGCAATATACCGCTTCCCGCGGCTCGAACGCACGCGATGATGCCCTTGTGAGCCGCCCGCAGCGCCCGCAAAATCCCAATCTTCCTTCGCGGATGGACGGAGCCGACGATGTCCTGGGTCTATCTTTTTCTTGCCGGCATGCTCGAGATCGTGTGGGCGATCGGGCTCAAGTACACAGAAGGCTTCACCCGGCTCTGGCCATCGGTCATCACCATCGCGGTGGCGTGGCTATCCTTCTATCTCCTGGCGCTGGCGGTGAAGACGATTCCCGTGGGCACCGGCTATGCGATCTGGACCGGCATCGGCGCGGCAGGGGTCGCAATCCTGGGGATGATTCTTTTCGGTGAGCCTGCGACGATCGCCCGCTTCGTGTTCCTCGCGTTGATCATCGTCGGGATCGTCGGCCTCAAACTCTCGGCCGGCGCGCATTGATTGCGCGGAGCTAGGCCGCTGCGTGCTCGATCAGATCCAGAATGCCGCCGATGGTCCCGAAGTGCTCGGGATCGACGCCCACGACAGAGAAGTCGATGCCGTACGTCTCTTCGAGATAGAGCACGATCTGCAGGATCGCCAGCGAGTCGATGAGTCCAACTGCGAGCAGCCCTTCCTCATCGCCGAGACGATCGACGGAGCGGCTGGGCTTCTGGATCGTGCGCAGAAAACGGAGGAGGCCATCCCGGCGCTGCTGTCGCTGCTCGATCACGCGTCGCCTCCGTCTCCGACGATGGGCGGCAGGTCGAGCGCCGGCCGGTCCATGCAAGCGGCCTTGACCGCGTCGCGGTTGATTTTGCCGCGCGAGGTGCGCGGGATCGCATCGACGATCCACCAGTGTCTTGGCATCTTGGTCTCGGCGAGGTGCGCACGCATCCAGCGATAGAGCCCGCGGACTGTATCGTCGCTACCGTCGTCGAGCACGACCGCCATGCCGACTGACTGTCCGTACACCGGATCCTCGACGGCGAACGCACACACGTCCGTGGTGCGCTCGAACCGCTCGACTACCGCGTCGATGTCGGCCGGATAGATCTTGATGCCGCCCCGATTGATTTCGTCGCGCTCGCGTCCGCGTAAGGTGAGCCGGCCGCGATCGTCGAGGACGCCGATGTCTCCCGTCATGAACCAGCCATCGACCACGACCCGCTCGGTCAGGTCATCGCGCAAGAAGTAGCCCTTCATCAGCGCCGGTGTGTTGAGCCACACGTAGCCGGGCTCGCCGGCGGCGCATTGCAGCGCAGGGTCGCGGTGTCCAGCGGTCTCGGCAGTGCGCAAGACACGGATGACCGCACCCCAGCCTTCGCCGATCAGTCCGTCCGCGGCGGGAACATCCGCTTCGCCCAACCCCGCGACCCAGCTTCCGGTCTCGGTGATGCCGTATGCGTTGCACACCTGCGGCGTCCCGCTCCACCCGCGAATGCCTTCCCAAGTGCTCGCCGAGAGCGGCGCCGAACCGCAGTGGACGCGCTGCAAAGTCCCCGTGCGCGGCGGGCGGGCGAGCTTCAAGGCAAGACGCCAGATGGCGGGTACCGAGGACATGAAGGTGATGCGGTGCTCGTCGATCAGCGCCCCGAGCTGCATGACGAGGTCGGGGCGGAACGGTGGCGTGATGTAGAGATCCTGGCCGGCGAGCCAGGGGAAGAGTGCGTTGCAGATCAGACCGTGGCCGAAGTGCGTTGGCAGCAGGCAGAGCGTGCGCTGAAACGGCGCGGCTCCCAAGTGGTCGTGCAGCGACATCCAGCGCGCGCGCAGCGACCGGTGGGTATGGACCACGCCCTTGGGGTCGCCGGTCGAGCCCGAGGTGAACAGGATCAGCGCGTCGTCGTCGAGGCGACAGCGCCACGCCTCGCCTTCTGCCTGCCCGGTCTCGCTGGTGAGGACGCACGTGATCGAGGCAGCTGCGAAGGCGCCTGCTACGCTCGCGTCGGTGCTGTCGTCGACGATCGCCAGCCGAGGACGAGAGGTTGCGATCAGGGTCTGGATCTCGAACGGCGTGAGGCGCCCGTCGATCGGTACCGCGCACGCGCCGACACGCCATATGGCGAGCAAGTCGGCGAAGAATTCCAGCCGGTTGCCGAAGGGCAGAAAGACCCGGTCGCCGCGAATTACCGCATGGCGCTGAAGACGGGCGATCCGGTGGGCGACCTGGCGGCCGACCTCGTGGCGATCCCAGCGGCGGCCGCTGAGGGGCTCGATCAGGTTGCCAACGGTGAGATCGATGGACATGGGCGTACTCTCGTCAATGCATTCAGGCGAGGCCGAAGAGGCCGAAGAAGAATTGTGTCCTCGTCACGAAGGACACCTCGGGGAAGTGGTCCCAGATGCGAATCAGCGCGAAGAAGGTCCAGACGCCGACGATCCGCCCGACCCTGCGGCAGAAGCCCGCGCGCGGCGCCTGTCCGCCGCGCCGCTGCTCGCGCTGCATCGAAACGAAGATGCCGATGGCAAGCAGGAGGCAGTAGAAGAGGCGCGAATGATGGGACCAGACGGCCTGGAAGTCATGCAGCACGAGCACGCCCCGGTCGAGGTCGATGAGGTGGCAATACATGTTGCCCACGACCGCTGCAGCGAATACGGCCGCGAACATGCGCAGCGCCGGCCACTTTCGGAACCACTTCGCGAAGGTCGGCAGAAAGAAGAAGTCGACCAGCAGTTCCTTGTAATAGAACTCCAGACGGGCCCAGAACTGGGACACCGTCTCCGCCAGCAAGGGCTTGTAGGTGTTGCGGAAGATGTTGAAGCCGAGAAGGCGGAACACGCCGACGATGCCGTGTCCCAGGATAGCGACCTGCAGCGCGCGACGAACCAGTTCCACGTAGATGCCGAGCCAGGACTGCCAGAGTGGCGCGTCACCGCCTTGGGCCAGCAGTTCGCCGAACGCGGGCAGGTATGCCGCCCCTGGACCCCCGAGCGTCCGATGCACCCAGTTCGAACTGCCGTAGAGCAGTGCGTGCAGGATGGCGAGCATCACGTACCACAGGAGCGCGAGCAGGATCAGCTTGATGCCTGCAAGCTGCGACCGCGCGAGCGCGTACTCGTCCCGCGCCTCGTGCCGACTCAGGTAGTCCAGTCCTTTGCCGAATGGGAGAAATGCGAACCACCCCACCTGTAACGGAAGAAGATAAATCAGGTGGTCTGTGAAGGGCGTTCCTGAAACTTTGCCGCGCTGACCGGCAAGCAGCAGGTATCCCATACGCCACAGCAGCAGGGGCAGGATCAGCGCAACGCCCACCAGCACGTGCCGCCAGGCAGGGTCAGCGGAAGCGGTGTTCCAGAGAATCAGGAGCAGGCCCCAGAAAAACCCATGAAGCGCCAGCTGCGGGTGGCGGCGCACCACGGCCGGTAGGGAGCCGAAGTGTGCCGACGCGGCGTAGCACAGGCCGAGCAGGGCGACCACCGCGGTGACCGCGAGGGCCGAAGCGGCGGCATCGGTGTGCGATGGCGAGCCGCTCAGCGGTAACGTGGCGCGGAAAAGTTGCGGCACTCCGACCAGGACGGCCGCCATGGCGAGCAGGAAACGTCGCCGCATTGGTGTCAGCCAACCTAGTACCGTGCCCAGGTTTGCTCGCCACCAGGCGATGACAGCAGTATCCTCGTGCCAGGCGAACGCGCGATTGATGTCGACCGCCGCGCCGCTCCAGCCTGCGCCAACCCGGTTGCCCCAACCCGTGCGCAGCTGCCGCAGCAGCTTGGCGTTGGCCGAGATCAGGCGCAGCGCTCGTTCCACGGTGCCAGTGCGAAAACTCGATGCGATGGCGAGCGAGTCATGAGAAGACGGTCGATGAGAGATTGCCGAACGGAACCATGGCGTAGGTGAGCCGTCGCCGCGACCGGTCCGAACGAGTCGTATGACGCCAGCGGATGTTAGCGCCGGCGTCCGGCCGCGCGAGCGGGTCGGCGATGAATGGTCGGCAGAAGCGGCGCGATGGTTGTGGCGCGCGCCGGTGATTCAGGGCTGCCTGGCGTTCTGCAGGGCCCTCGTGGTGATCTCGTGGTAGAGGTGCGCAACGCGGGCGGCGAGCGCCTGGTACTCGGCATGCCGCGTCATCACTTCATCCGCCCTGGTGGCGGTCTCGATGGCATGCCGGAGAAATATCTGGTCGAAGTCGTCGAGCAACTCGCCGCGATCGACCTTCTCCTTCACTTCGAGGGCACGTGGCAGTGTGTGCTTCTCGAGATCGTCGAGCAGCACCTGCACCAAGCCCAGATCATCCGATGAGGAACTCATGACTGTGTGGGGTGTTCGCAAGCACGAAAGAAATCAGGCGCCCTTCTCGTTCGCGAGCGCCTTCTGCGTGATCTCCTTGTAAAGGTGCAGCACCCGCGCCGCGAGATCCTGCTGATCGGGGTGTCGCTCTATCAGCGGTTTGACCCGCATGGCGTCGTCCAGCATCTCTTTCAACAGCGTGAGCTCGAAATCTTCCAGTCGCTCGCCGCGGTCGACCTTGTCCTTCAGCTCGAACGCGCGCGGCAGTCGCTGCTTTTCCAGCCTCTCCAGCAACACTATTACGAGACCGGTGTCCGGTGATGCCTCAGTCATGAGCGTTCTCCAAAATCAGTGTCGTGGAAAGGTCCGGTCGGGCGGACCTCAAGGGTAAAGCAGGAAGGGCTCCCGCTCTTCACGCCACGACGCCTCGTCGGGCGTCGCGAGCGCATCGAGATCGGCGGGCGCGGCAGCCGGATCATCCACCCAGCGGCGCAGCAACTCGCTGCCGTTGATGAGATCGAAGGCGAGCCGGTCGTGCTCATACTCATAGGGAAAATTGCGCCACAGCCCGTAGTCGGGGCGCAGTGCGCGCAGCGCTTTGAAGCACACCGCCATCAGGCGCCAGGGCCGGAAAGCATCGTGGTCGTAACATCCCCCCTCGGCGTGTATCTGAATTCCGGCGCAAAGCCTGCCAGCGTGTTTGTGAAAGGTAGGCTCGAACCAGCACTCCCGCAAGTGGCAGCCGTGCATCCAGTGCGGCGCCAACTCCGACATCGTCGCCATGAGCCGGCGCGGCTCCAGATCGGGCGCACCGAAGAGTTCCAGCGGCCGCGTCGTGCCGCGTCCTTCGGAGAGCGTGGTGCCTTCGAGCAGCACGGTGCCGGGATAGCAGCGCGCCATCCAGAGATTCGGCGCATTCGGGCTCGGGTTGACCCAGATGCGTGCATCGAGCGGCCAGCCGTAACCCGGTGCACGCGCCGGCTGCCAGCCGTCCATCGCTATCACCTCGCACTCGACGTCGAGGCGCAGCGATTTCGCGAACCATCGCGCGAGCTCGCCCAGCGTGAGGCCGTGACGCATCGGCATCGGTCCCGCGCCGACGAAGCTCTCCCATCCCGGGCGCAGGCTGAACCCCTCGATCGGGCGGCCGACGGGATTGGGGCGGTCGAGTATCCACACGGTCTTGCCGTGGACCGCAGCCGCCTCGAGGACGTAGCGCAGGGTCGTGATGAAGGTGTAGATGCGGCAGCCCAGGTCCTGCAGGTCGACGAGCAGCACATCGAATGTGTCCATCATCGCCGCCGTCGGCCGGCGCACTTCGCCGTAGAGGCTGAACACCGGAACGCCGTGCACGGGATCGTGGAAATCCGGCGACTCGATCATGTTGTCCTGCTTGTCGCCGCGCAGACCGTGCTGCGGCCCGAAGGCCGCCACCAGATCGATGTCGTCGAGCGCCGCAAGCGCGTCGAGCGTGTGCACGAGATCTCGCGTGACCGACGCCGGATGGGCGAGCAATGCCACACGACGCCCTGCCAGCGGCCGCCGCAGCTGCGGCTCGTCCAGCAGGCGGTCGATGCCGAATTTCATCCCCCTGCCTCGCGGGCGAGATGCTCCGCCGGATCGAACGCCAGCACGAACGCGGCGGGATGATGAAAATCGGGCGGGCCGGGCGGATGCCGCAGCGCCCAGTAGGAACGCTCACCCTCTTCGTCCTCGATCACCGCCGAGAGCGCGAGTCGCAGCGGCGAATGCGGCGCAATCGCTGGCAGACGGTCGAGGCGGATCGTCGCTTCGAGCTCGAGCCGGCGGTCCGTCCGCCGCACCGTGAGCGCGGGGTGCCAGTCGAGTTCCAACGCCTTGCCGTCCCGATAGCGCCGAAATGCGTACGCTGCCCACTGTCCCGAGGGAGCGAAGTTGAATTCGTAGTACTCCGGCGCATCCCTCGGTGCAATGAACGCCTCGAAGCAGGTGTGCTCCCAGAGTCGCGCCGCGCGCCGGGGTGTTGCGGGTGGCGGGATGTGCAGGCGGTGGATATTCCCCTCGAGACCGAACGCGACCCGCAGCGCGCCACCCGCTTCTCCCTGCACGCTTGCTGCGATGGCGTGCACGTACCGGCATGGTGTCTCCAGGTGGCAGAAGAGGGCGTTGCTTGGGCAGGCCATGCGTGCGAAGTGGCGGTCGTGCAGAAGAACGAGGCGATCTTGTGGCGTGGAGGGTATCACGAGATCGGCCAGGTGGCTGCCGTCGACTGGACCGCCGCGGCTTTCCAGTGCATACGGATTGCGCAGTACACTTCGCGTCTCGATTCCTGCCCATGACCGACTTCGCTTCCCTCTTCGCCGCGACCGGGCCGCTCGCCTGCGCCGTACCCGGCTATCGGCCTCGGGCGCAGCAGATCGAGATGGCGCAGGCGGTGGCGCGCGCGATCGAGTCCCACGGCGTGCTGGTCGCAGAAGCGGGCACTGGTACCGGCAAGACGTTCGCGTACCTTGTCCCAGCGCTGATCGCCGGTGGCAAGGTCATCATTTCGACTGGCACCAAGACGCTGCAGGACCAGCTTTTCACCAAGGATCTGCCGATGGTCCGGGACGCGCTGAAGGTGCCCGTCACGGTCGCGTTGCTCAAGGGCCGCGCGAATTACGTGTGCCACCATTACCTGGAGCGTGCGCAGGCCGAAGGACGCTTCACCAGCCGCGAAGACGCGCGCTTGCTGCCGGTGATCGCCCGCTTCGCGCGCACCAGCAAGAGCGGCGACAAGGCGGAGTGCTCCGGTGTGCCGGACAGCGCTGGCATCTGGTCGTGGGTAACGTCGACGCGGGAGAACTGCCTCGGCTCCGAGTGCACGCATTTCAAGAACTGCTTCGTGATGGAGGCGCGCCGGCGAGCGATGGCGGCCGATGTCGTGGTCGTGAACCATCATCTCTTCTTCGCCGACGTCATGCTGCGCGACGAAGGCGCAGCCGAGCTGCTGCCTGCCTGCAATACGGTGATTTTCGACGAAGCGCACCAGTTGCCCGAGACCGCGACCTTCTTTTTCGGCGAGAGTGTCTCGACCTCGCAGCTGATCGAGCTCGCGCGCGACAGCCGTCTGGAGGGCATCGCGAGCGCCCCCGATTTCGCATCCCAGCTCACTCCGGCCGCCCAGTCGCTCGACAAGGCAGCGCGTGACCTGCGCCTCGCGTTCGAGAGGCAGGAGGGACGGTTGTCGCTGTCGACTGTGGAGCACGACGACCGCTTCAATGGCGCGCTCGCGGACGCGCTCAAAAAACTGCTGGCGCTGCGTGCGATGTTGGAGACGCAAGCGGCACGCAGCGACGGATTCGAGCGCTGCTGTGCGCGCGCGAAGGAGCTCGCGGGGCGCATCGAGCAGTGGCAGCGCGGCTTCGATGGCGACTACGTGCGCTGGATCGAGCTCTTCGCCCACGCTCTGCAGTTGAACGCGACGCCGCTGTCGATCGCGGAGTTGTTCAAGCGCCAGCTCGAAGGCCATCCGCGGGCGTGGATCTTCACCTCGGCAACGCTCTCCGTGCGTGGCGATTTTCGTCACTACACCTGCGACATGGGGCTTGTGGACGGTGCGACGGCGACATGGGACAGCCCCTTCGACTATGGGCAGCAAGGCCTGCTGTACGTGCCCGAGGGGCTGCCGGAGCCCAACTCCGAGGGCTACACGAAGGCGGTCGTGGCGGCCGCGCTGCCACTCATCCGCGCGGCAGGCGGGCGCACGTTCTGCCTTTTCACGTCGCTGCGTGCGATGCGTGCGGCGCACGACATGCTGAAGGAATCCTTCAAGCGCGAAGGGCTGGACTTTCCCATCCTGGTGCAGGGCGACGGCCCGAAGAACGCGCTGCTGGAACGATTTCGCAAGCTCGGCAATGCGGTGCTGCTCGGCAGCCAGACGTTCTGGGAGGGCGTGGACGTGCGCGGCCCCGCGCTCTCGGTGGTGGTGATCGATCGCCTGCCGTTCTCGCCACCGGACGATCCGGTGCTCGCAGCGCGCATCGAGTGGCTCACCCGGAGCGGGCGCAACGCGTTCATGGAGTATCAGGTGCCCGAGGCGGTGATCGCGCTCAAGCAGGGGGCAGGGCGGTTGATCCGCGACGAGACCGACCGCGGGGTGCTGATGATCTGCGATCCACGGTTGATCTCGAAGTCCTATGGCAGACGCATCTGGCAAAGCCTGCCGCCGATGAAGCGCACGCGCAAGGAAGAAGAGGCAGTGGCGTTTTTCGCGCCGCTGACCGCGACGCATCAGGCGGTCTGAGATGGCGGTCCGTTGGTCGGCGTGCGCGTCTCGGCAGCGATGCGCCGCTCGCGGATCTCGCGCCGCACCAGGCGGATATGCTCCTTCAGGGTGTAGAGCTGATCGGCGTACGAGAGCGGCACGCTGATGTTCGCTACCGCGCGGTCGATCCGTTCCAGCCGCTGCAGCATGCCGGGTATCTCTTCCGGCGCCGGCTGTGCTGCCACTTCCTGTTCGAGGAACTTGAGCTCGCCGTACCAGCGATAGATGCGCGAGCGGACGCGCCAGGCATAGAGCGGCGGCACGATCTTCATCATCGGCACCACGACCGCGACGAGCGGCAGCACCAGCACCCACAGCCGCTCCACGAGGTTGGCGACCCAGAACGGCAGGTACTGGTAGAGGAACGGCACGCCGGACCGGTAGAAGCGCTCGGCCTGATCCGAGAGCGGGAAGTCCACGTCGGTCGGCGCCGGAAACTTGCCCTGCGTCTGGAACCAGCCGGGGCCGCCGTGCACTTCCTTCATGGCGCTGAGAAGCAGGTACGCCAAGGCGGGGTGCAGGTCCTCCGTGCCGACGATGTTGGTGGTCGGCGCGATGAGCGAGACGTTCCGCGGTGGGATGTCGGAGATGAAATCCACCGTGCTGCGTGGAAGCGTAAGCCGCGTAAGGAATGGAAAGCGGAGAATGTAGGCGGCGGCGTTGTCCAGGCTCAGCAGGGAGATGCCCGGCGCGGCGAGCAGTTCCTGGATGACCTTGGCCTCCGGCGCGGAGACGATGAATGCTGCGTCCACCTCTGCGCTCTTGAGTCTGTCCGCCGCCTCGCGCGCGCCCACGTACACGAGCTGCGTCGGCGGGAGCACCACGCCGTTGAGAGAAAGCAGCTGCAGCGCGAGTGCGCGCGTACCGCTGCCGTCGGGACCGACGGCAACTCGCTGGCCGTGGAGGTCGGCAATGTCGCGAATCTTCAGGTCCTGTCGCAGGAAGATCCACGCCGGCTCGTAGTAGACGCTGCCGAGCGAGAAGATGCGCGAGCTGTTCGCGGCGGATCCCGAGCCACCCTGGGCGAAGCCGACCTCGATCCCGGAGTCGGGATTCATCAAGAGCGCGAGGTTTTCGAGCGAGCCCGCGGAGGTGCGGATGTCGAGGGTGACACCGTGCCGTGCCAGGATGTCGCGATAGCGCTGCGCGAACGCATAGTAGGCGCCGCCTTCGGCACCGCTCGCAATGGTGAGCTGCCGCGGCGGCGCAGGCTGCACGAACTTGAACGCCACCCAGAAGGCGAGGGCGATCAGGACGAGTGCCGGCCCCAGCGCAAGCAGCAGGTCTTTGAGCGAGACTTCGCGCAGAGCGCGCCGGCGGTAGAACTTCATTGGAGCGTCGACGGGTATGGCTCCTTCGATTATAAGTGCATCCCGGGCAGGGACAGCGTGAGGAGGAGACGAGTCTATGGCTTATGCGGTGGTGGTGCACGGTGGGGCCGGTGCCTGGGACGCGGGCCTGCGTGTCGATGCGGTGCGGGGCATGCGTGCCGCGGCCACTGGTGCGCGGCGCATCCTGGCCGCGGGTGGCGCTGCTCTCGACGCGGTGGTCACCGCCGTCGTCGCGCTGGAGGACAATCCGCTGTTCAACGCCGGCACCGGGGCCTGCCTCAACCTGGACGGCGAGGCGGAGATGGATGCACAGGTCATGGTGGGCGAGGGGCTCGCCGCTGGCGCCGTCGGCGCGCTCGTGCGGGTCCGCAATCCGGTGCTCGTCGCGCGCTGCGTCATGGAGCGGACGGGTCACGTGCTGCTGGTGGGTGCCGGTGCACAGCGATTCGCGCGCGCGATGGGCTTCGACGATTACGATCCCGTCACGCCCCGTGCCCGGGCGCGCTGGCGCGAGCGTCTCGCCGAGCGTGGCGCAACGGTCGGCGCAGTTGCCGTCGATGCGCAGGGACGCTTCGCTGCCGCCACTTCGACGGGGGGCGTCGCGCTCAAGATGCCGGGCCGCGTCGGGGATACGCCGGTGCCGGGGGCGGGCAACTACGCGACCCCGAGCGCTGCGGCGTCGGCGACCGGACACGGCGAGCTGATGCTGCGTACGCTTGCGACGAAGCGCGTGTGCGACTGGATCGAGCGCGGCCTTGAAGCGCAGATGGCGGTGGATCGGGTGCTCGCCGAAATGGCGGCCAGTGTCGGATGCGAGGCGGGGCTCATTGCCGTGGATCGCGACGGGCGCATCGGCATCGCGCACGGCACGCCGCAGATGCCGTTCGCGTGCGTGCGGGAAGGCGATCACGAGCTGCAGGCAGGGATCGGGCGCGCGCTCGGTTAATCGAGGGCATTGCGCAGCCAGTCGGCGACGGCGCCGCCAAACTGCGCCCACAGCCACCAGAGCACCCCCGCCCAGAGGAGCACGATGACCAGCGCGGCGACGTAGTTGCGCGGGGTGTGCTTGTGCTCGCGGAGGAACTGATCGGCACGGGCCTGGCAATCGTCCAGCACCGGCTGCGGCATCAACCTGAAGATGACGTAGATCGCCCCCGGCAGCAGGACGAACTCGTCGAGATACCCCACCAGCGGCACGAAGTCGGGAATCAGATCGATCGGGCTGAAGGCGTAGCCGGCAACCAGCACGGCGAGCACCTTCGCCAGGCGGGGCGTATGCGGATGGCGATACGCGAACCAGAGGGCGAGCAGGTTGCGCTTGAGTCGTCGCATCCAGTGCAGGATGCGGGCATTGATCTTCAAGCGACCGCCTCCGATCCGTCTTTAGTATCCCTATGCGCAAGTAGTCGGCGGCTCGCCGCTCTCGCTCTGCCGTCGATCCCCGCGTTTTGCACGGGGCCCCTCGCCGGGTAGCTCAAGCTGCCGCCTCGGCCCAGAGATCGTGGGCATCGGAGCGGACCACGCGCACCCGCGCAAAGTCGCCGACCGCGAGCCCGCGGGCATGCGACACGTGCACGACGCCGTCGATCTCGGGTGCGTCTGCGGCGGACCGGGCAACCGCTCGCGTGCCGTGCACCTCGTCGACCAGCACGTTCAGGAACTTTCCAACCTTCGTGCGCAGCCGTTCGGCGCTGATCTTCTCCTGCAGCGCCATGAAGCGCTCGCGCCGGTCCTCCTTTACTTCCTCGGGTACCTGTCCTGGCAACTCGTTGGCGCGCGCACCGGCGACTGGCGAGTAGGCGAAGCACCCCACGCGGTCGAGCCGGGCTTCCTCCAGAAAGGCGAGCAGCGCATCGAACTCGGCCCCGGTCTCGCCCGGGAAACCCACGATGAAGGTGCTGCGGATGGTGAGCTCGGGGCAGACGGAGCGCCAGGCCCGGATCCGCGAGAGATTGTTCGCCGCGCTCGCCGGGCGCCGCATCAGCTTCAGGATGCGCGGGCTCGCGTGCTGGAACGGAACATCGAGGTACGGCAGCAGCCGGCCTTCCGCCATCAGCGGAATCAGCTCGTCAACGTGCGGATACGGGTAGACGTAATGCAGGCGTACCCACGCCCCGAGCCCGGTCATGGCGCTGGCGAGCTCGGTGAGCCGCGTCTTCAGCGGGCGCCCCTTCCAGAAGCCGGTGCGGTATTTGACGTCGACCCCGTACGCGCTCGTGTCCTGCGAGATCACGAGCAGTTCCCTGACGCCCGCACGGACCAGGGTTTCGGCTTCCGCCAGCACGTCGCCGATGGGCCGGCTCACGAGATCGCCGCGCATCGAGGGGATGATGCAGAACGTGCAGCGGTGATTGCAGCCCTCGGCGATCTTGAGGTAGGCGTAGTGCCGCGGCGTGAGCTTGATCCCCTGCGGCGGGATGAGGCTCGTGAACGGATCGTGCGGTTGCGGCAGGTGTGTATGCACCGCAGCCATCACCTCGGCGGTCGCCTGCGGACCCGTGACGGCTAGGACCTGGGGATGGGCATTCTTCACCAGACTGCCCTGGGCGCCGAGACAGCCCGTGACGATTACGCGTCCGTTCTCGGCGAGCGCCTCACCGATGGCATCCAGCGACTCTTCCACGGCGGCGTCGATGAAGCCGCAGGTGTTCACGACCACGAGATCGGCCTCGTCGTAACTCGGCGAGACGAGGTAACCCTCCGCGCGCAGCTGCGTCAGGATGCGCTCGGAATCGACCAGGGCCTTGGGACAGCCGAGGGAGACGAAGCCGACCTTGGGTGGCACGGACACCGGTTGTTGTTACGAGGCGAAGCGCCGGCTTCCGCCGACGAAGCGATCAGCCCTTGCCGCTGTTCCCCTGGCTTTCATCGGAAGGGGTTTCGTCCGCCTTGCCGGTGCCGCGCCCCGAGAATGTGAAGCTGCCGAAGAGATTGCGGGTCTGCCGCTGGAGCTGCTGCTGCATCTCGAGAAACATCGTGGCGCTTTGTTCGAGATAGCTGCCCATGAGGCTCTGGATGGTCGGCCCCTGCAACTTCATGAACTGCGTCCACGCGTCGGGAGAGAGCACTGGATTCTCGCCGTAGATGGCGCGCGACTGCTCCTGCAGCCGGTTCTGCAGGTCCATGAAGGTCTGTATGTTTTTTTCCAGATAGTTGCCCATCATGCCCTGCATGGCGTGGCCGTAGAAGCGGATGATCTGGGACAGCATGTCGCTCGAGAACATGGGCATGCCGTCGCTTTCTTCCTCGATGATGATCTGCAGCAGGATGCTGCGCGTGAGATCGTCGCCCGATTTCGCATCGATCACCTTGAAATCGGCATTGTCCAGAACGAGGCGCTTTACGTCGACAAGCGTGATGTAGCTGCTGGTGGCCGTGTCGTAGAGCCGCCGATTCGGATATTTCTTGATGAGGCGGACGTTGTCACTTCCTTCAGCCATCGGAATCCTTTCCCGGTAAGATCCACGCACGCGGACGCTGCGGGACTTGCGCTCATGCGATAATTATAACCATCTGAGAGATAGAAGCTAATCGCAACATATGCTGCGGCGCAGCAAGATGCGGTTGACAAACTCGGATGTGTGGCTATAATGTATTGATGCAACGCAACAATAGCGGCGCGGAGAGCCACGTCGTCCCAACGTGAGGAGAGAGAAAAATGTTCGAGAAACCTGAAGATTTTGCCGCCTTCGGAAAGGGGGGGCTCGAGACCGCGCTCAAGTTTGCGCAGATTTCCATGGACAGCGCCGAGCGCATGATGAAGCTGCAGCTCGATGCTGCGCGCACGTCGTTCGAAGAGAACAGCAAGACCGCGAAGGCGCTCACCGAAACGAAGGATCCGCAGCAGCTGATGAGCCTGCGCACCAAGCTTGCCGAGCAAAGCGTCGAGAAGATGCTGTCCTATTGCAAGAGCGTCTATGAGGTGGCTTCGGCGACCCAGACCGAGGTGTCGCGCCTGATGGAACAGGCGATGACCTCGCACAGCAAGGAAGTCATGGAGGCCATCGAGAAGGTCATGAAGTCCGCCCCGGGTGGAACGTCGGATGCTGCCGTAGCCGCGTTCAAGACCGCCATGTCCGCGACGCAGAGTGCCATGGAGAATATGACCAAGGCAGCAAGCCAGGTCACCCAGATGGCTGATTCGTCGATCCGAGCCGCCACCCAGGCAACCTCGGACGCGGCCAAGGCAGCCGTCAAGAAGCCGGGACCCCGATAAGGCCGGGCACCGGGGGGCGGGGCAACCGCCCTCAGGCAGCAGCAGGAAAGCAAAGGCCCCTGTGGTTCGACCACCGGGGCCTTTCCCTTTCCCCCGCTACTGCGCGAGCATGGGCTTTACTCGTGCCGCTCCTTCACGTAGCTGCCGGGAGCCGGCTCCAGCTCCGGGTAG
>JBDHRV010000041.1:0-24239 GCA_039807745.1 Burkholderiales bacterium | reverse complement strand
CTAAAGGTCTGTGCGGCCGACAACGAAATGCCCTACGCGAACACGCGGGGAGACGGTTTCGAGGACCGCATCAGCGCCATCCTCGCCGGCGAGATGGGCGTCACGGTCGAGCGCGTGGGTTTCAGCGACCCGCGCTACGTCGTCCGCGACCTCCTCGACAAGGGCAAGTGCGACGTGCTGATCGGTGTCGACTACGGGGATCCCCGGCTCGAGACCACCCGTCCGTACTACCTGTCGAACTACGTCTTCGTCACGCGCGCGCGCGATCATCTGGATGTCAAGGACTGGAACAGTCCCGCGCTTCGCACCGCCCGCATCGGCGTGATACCCGGCACGCCGGCGGAAACGATGCTGGTGCAGATCGGACGTTATCCGGACAGCTTTCCGTACCTGATGGCGCTCGGCGGCAACCGCGCACCGCGCAACCGCTACGTCCGCTATGACGTGGAAAAGCTGATCGGCGACGTCGGCAACGGCACCATCGACGTGGCAGTCGCCTGGTTGCCGTCGGTTGCCCGGTACATCGCCAAGTCGCCTGAACCGCTGACGGTCAGCGTCGTGCCTCAGGCCACACGCGCCAACGGCGACCCGGTGATCTTCCAGTTCGAGACCTCCGTCGGCGTGCGCAAGGGCGACACGGCGTTGCTCGAACGCGTGCAGGGCGCGCTGGATCGCGGCAGCGGCGACATCCAGCAGGTGCTGGTGGACGAAGGAATAAAACCCGCGACCGACACATCGAAGGCGGGTGCCATCAGGGACGGGAAGGGGAACGGATGATGATCGCTTCGCATCGCCTCACGATCGCCACGCTGCTGCTGATGCTGCTGCTGATGCTGCTCGCGCTGCTGCCGCTGGCGGCGATCGCGCAGGCGCCACGCTTCTATAACCTCGTGACCGGCGATCCGCTCGATTTCACGAACCTGAAGGAAAGCGAGACGCCGGCAGTGAAAAGTTTCAAACAGACCGGACACAACCCCTACAACAAGGACGCCGCCGCCATCAAATCCGGAGAATCACTGTACGCCACCGCCTGTTCTGGCTGCCACGGACATCATGCCGAAGGCAAGCTCGGTCCCGGATTGGCCGACGACTACTGGACCTATCCGGCCAATGCCACCGACGCCGGGATGTTCTCGGCCATCTTCGACGGCCTGCAGGGACAGATGGGGCCGCAGCGCGGATTGATCACGCAGGACCAGATGCTACAGATCATGGCCTGGCTGCGATCGATCTACAAGGGCTCCCCGGCGAAAGCCGAATGACTCAAGTGAACCGCCGAGCTGACAACACCAGAATGCACGTCCACCACCGTTCCCACCAAGGAGGAGTCAACCATGAAAATCGCCACAGTCCTTGCCGTCGCGTTGTTCGGTGCCAGCCTGCCCGCCTACGCCTACGACGGCACCAAGTGCAAGGCTCCCGGGGACTGCTGGGAACCGAAACCCGGCTACCCGGCGAAGATCGAGGGCAGCAAGTACGATCCGAAGCACGATCCCAATGAGCTGGCGAAGAACGAGAACGCGGTCAAGGCGATGGAGGCACGCAACGCCAAGCGCCTGGAGAATTTCGAGAAGACCGGCGTCTTCAAGTTCGACGTGAACTAGGCGACGGCGCCCGACCGACGTCCAGATTCTGGGACGCCCCCGCGGGGGCGTCCTTTTTTGGCCCCGCGCGGCCGTGCTGCACAAATCCGGTCTTCAGGCATGTCCGAACCTGATCTCGCCTGCTGGCGCTCGCGCGCCCTGGCTTTCGAGTCGAGCCTAAACTCGGTGCTCGTGGGAATGCAGGATGCGGTGCGCATGATCACGATCGCCGTCTTCGCCCGAGGCCATGTCCTGCTGGAGGGCGATGTCGGCGTCGGGAAGACGACGCTGCTCAAGTCCGTCGCCCGTGCCGTCGGCGGGGCATATCAGCGCATCGAGGGCACCGTCGACCTGATGCCCTCGGATCTCGTTTACTACACGCAACTCGGCGACGACGGCCGCCCACGCGTGCTGCCCGGGCCACTGCTCGAACGCGGCGAAGACCTGTCGATATTCTTCTTCAACGAGATCAACCGCGCTCGACCGCAGGTGCATGCGCTGCTGCTGCGCGTGATGGCCGAGCGCACCATCAACGCATTCAACCGGGAGTTCCGTTTCCCGTTCCTGCAGGTGTTCGCCGACCGCAACCGCGTCGAGCGCGAGGAAACCTTCGAGTTGCCGGCTGCCGCCCGCGATCGCTTCCTGATGGAGATCTCGATCGAGGTGCCGGAGCAGCGCAGCAAGCTGCGAGCCCTGATGTTCCAGCCGCGCTACCACGATGTGGACGCGATGATTGCCGGACTTGCAGAGGGCATGATCGAGCACGAGAAGCTGGACGAGGTCGCCAGGGCCATCCAGACGACGATCCGCGCCTCGGACGCGCTCGAGGAATACGGTGTCGATCTGTGGCTGGCGACCCGCGATCCGGCCCGCTACGGCGTCACGCTGTCCGACGTCGACATGGATGAATTCGTTCTCGCCGGGGCGAGCCCGCGCGGCGTGGCGATGCTCACCCGCGCCGCCCGCGTGCACGCCTGGCTCGAGGGCCGCGAGGCGACCGTGCCCGAGGACGTGCGGGCGGTGTTCCCGGAGACGATCACTCATCGCATCTGCCTGCGCCCGGTGTACGAGGTGCAGCGCGGGACTTTGCTGGGCCCGTTCGTGGGCGAGGTCCTCAAGCGCGTATGCGCGCCCTGAACGCCACCGTGCAGGAGTTCTTCTATCGGCCGGCCGGCCGCTTCGCCGGCGCCACCGACGGCTCGCATCGGGCACGGCGGCTCGGCGCCGGTGACGACTACTTCGGCTCCGCGCCGCTGCATCAGGGGCACGATACGCGGCGCCTCGATCTGCGCCAGACGATGAGCGATCCCTTCGGCCGCACCTGGGTGCGCGAGTTTCGCACCCGAGTGAACGTGCCGCTGATCGTGATCGCCGATCTGTCCGGTTCGATGGATTTCGTCGGCCGCTCCCGCCGCTACGTCATGCTGCTCGATCTCGTGGCGGTCTGCGCACGGTCCGCCTGGCGCCAGGGTGATCCTTTCGGTTTCATCGGCTGCGACGACCGCGTTCGTCGCGAACTGCACTGTCCGCCGAGCCGCGGTCGCACGGTCGCCGAGCGCGCATGGTCGAGGCTGAGTCTGCACGTGCCGCAGGGCGACAGCGCGCAAGGTCTCCGCCAGGCCGCGTCCTGGCTGCCGTCGCGGCGCTGCCTCGTCCTCCTCGTCTCCGACATGCATCTGCCCGAGCGGTTGCTGACGGCGGTGCTCGCATCCCTGGGTCGCCACGACGTGCACGCGATCATGCTGACCGACGGTACGGAACACCTGCCACCCCGACGCTGGGGCCTGGCGCGACTGGCCGACCTCGAGACCGGCCACGACCGCCTGGTTTGGCTGCGCCCCGGATTCGAACAGCGGATGGAGCGCGGGTACGAGTCGCGCATCGCGGCGTTCCGGTCGCTGTGCCGGCGCTGCGGCGTCGAGAGTCTGGTGCTCGAGGACCGGATCGACAGCGCGCTGCTGACCCGCCACTTCCTGGCGGGCGCACGGTGATGACGTCATCGACCGCTCGCCCGCTGGCGGCGCTCGTCGCCTGCGTCCTCCTCTCGTCGCCGGCATTGGCCGAGGCGCCCGCGCTGCACAGCGTGGAGGTTCCCCGCCCTTTCGGCCACGTCGTCGGCGACCTCGTTCCGATGCGCGTGACGGTGGAACTGCCCAGCGGCTGGAACATCGACGAGGACGGTCTGCCGCCCCTCAATCGCGAGGACCGCGTCATCGAGTTGCGCCGCCGATCGATCGAGCCGGCCACCGACGCCTGCGCCGCATGCGTGCGCATCGTCCTCGACTGGCAGGTGTTCAAGAGCGTGCGTGCCACCGAGGACCTGATGATTCCGGCCTTTCCGCTCCGGTTGCGCTCCGGCGCCCGCGTCGAGACGCTGACCGTTCCCCAGCAGCCGGTTTCGATCTCGCCGCTGACGGCATGGGAAAGGAGGCAGAACTGGATCGAAACCATGCAACCCGGCTACGGACCGTTTCGGTACGACGTCCAGGTACCGGCGCGGCGCGCCGCGGGATGGGCGCTCGCCGGAGTGCTGGCAACCCTGCTGTGGTTAAGACTGAACGCCCTGTGGCCGTTCTCCCGCTCGAACCGGCCATTCTCGAAAGCGCTGCGCGCGCTGCGCGACACCCGTGGCGCCTCGGAGGACGAGCGTGTGGCGGGCGGCCTGCGCAGACTTCACGACGCATTCCACGCAGTCGCCGGCGAAGCCGTGTTCGCCGATGATCTGCCACGGTTCTTCGAGCGCTTTCCCGAGCTCGACTTCGCGCGCGAGGACGTGACTCGGATGTTTGCCGCGTCGCGTGCCCGCTTCTTCGGAGAAACCGGCCCGCCGATCCAGTCGCGCGAGCTCGTCGTGCTGACGCGTCGCCTCGCGCGCGCGGAGGCGCGGATGCGGTTGCGACGGCCATGACACTCGATTTCGACAACACGGCCTGGCTGCTTCTGCTGCCCCTGGCACTTCTGCCCTGGCTCTGGCACGGTCAGCGGCGGCTGCCCTGGGATAGCATCGGAGCCCTTCCGCGGGATCCGTCGGCGCGCATGCTGGATATCGGGCTGCGCGCGCTGGCGAGCCTGGCAATCGTCGCCGCGCTGCTCGGGCTGGCCGGCATGCATGGCGAGGGGCAGCCTATCGAACGCGTGGGCACCGGCGCCCACATCGTGATCGCGCTCGATCGCAGCGCGAGCATGGCGGACGGCTTCGCCGGATCGGAGGGCGCGGCGGACGAGGCGAAGGGTGTCGCTGCCTCGCGTCTGCTGACGGAGTTCATCTCCAGTCGACCGCGCGACATGTTCGGCGTGACCTACTTCAGCACGGCGCCGCTGCACGCGCTCACACTGACCGCCGACCACGACGCGGTGCGCGCCGCCATCGCCGCCTCGGCCTCGCCCGGCGCTGGACTCACCAACATCGCCGCCGGCCTCACGATGGCGCTGAACGAGTTCCGCGACCAGCCGCGCACCGGCTCGCGCGTCATCCTCCTGGTGTCGGACGGCGCCGCGTACGTCGATCCGCGCGCGCAGGCGATCATCCGCCGCTTGTTCCAGGAATACCGTGCCGAGCTCTACTGGATCTTCCTGCGCACCTCCGGCGGCAGCAGCCCGACCCAGCCGCCATCGGCCGATGCCGGGCCGGACCTCGCGCCGGAGTATCACCTCGACCTCTTCTTCCGCGACCTCGGCGTGCCCTACCGGCTGTACGAGGCCGACAACCCGCGCTCCCTCGAGAAAGCCATCGACGACGTCTCGCGGCTGCAGAACATGCCGCTGCGGTACATCGAGCAGCAGCCGCGCCGCGACCTGTACGCGCTGGCTTACTGGCTGGCGACGGCCTGCGCGCTGGCGCTGCTGGCAGCGCGCGTGCTGGAGCTGCGGCGATGGTGAACCGAGGGACATTCGCCTCGGCGCTGACGACGCTGGCGGCGGTGACCGCGATCGGCTGTCTGGCGCTGGCCGCGCTGGCGGCATTCAACGCGTGGCGCGCGACGCTCGCCAACCGCGACATCGCCGCCGGCAAGGCACCCCCGGGCGCCCCGGTGCTCGTCCTCTTCGCACGGGCGCATGCGCTGCAACGTGACCGCCGGTGGGACGAAGCGCTGTCGACCTATTCCGAAGTCGAGGCAATCGCGTCGCCGGAGGTCGCGCACGCGGCCCGCTTCAATGCGTCGAACATCTACCTGCGGCGCGCCATCGCCGTGGCGCTCGAGGAGGGCTCGCCCGAGAAGGCGATCACGCTGGTGGAAATCGCCAAGTCGGGATACCGGCACGTGCTGCGCGAGCGCCCGGACGAATGGAACGCGCGCTACAACCTGGAGCTCGCACAGCGCCTGGTGCCGGACTACGAGGTGCGCAACTGGCGGCGTTCCGGCAGCGAGGCCGAGGTCGAGGAGGCGCTAAAGCGAGACAAGTCGGCGTGGACCGAGATGATCGGCACGCCGCGCGGCATGCACTGAGCGTATGACCCGCTCGACGACGACAGAACCACAGTACGCACCGACCGGCCGCTGGCGGAAGGTGCTGCTCGCCGCCGCCTGCCTCGCCTTCGCTGCAGCCGCGCTGCATCCCGGCATCACGCTGTCCAGTTACGTCGGAAGCTTTCTGTTTGCCATCGACATCACCCAGAGCATGAACGTGCGCGACGTGATGCGCTCGGAACAGCACGTGTCGCGACTCGATGCCGCCCGCTCGCTCGCCATCGAGACCGTGCGCCGGCTGCCCTGCGGCAGCCAGGTGGGAGCTGCCGCGTTTACCGAGCGCAAGACTTTGGTGTTGCTGTCCCCTCTTGAGGTGTGCGCGCACCGGCCGGCGATCGAGGACACGATTGCCGGGCTGGACTGGCGCATGGCTTGGGCGGCGGACAGCCATCTCTACTTCGGCACGATTTCGGCGCTGACCGAAATCGACAAGCATTACCCGGGCACCTCGCTCGTGTTCTTCACCGACGGCCATCAGGCACCGGCGCTTTTTCCGGGACGCGAGCCGAAATACGAACGCAAGGACGACTCGCCGCACGGCGTGATCCTTGGCATCGGCGGCACGACCGCACAGCCGGTCCCCAAGTTCGACGACAAAGGTGCCATCAGCGGCTACTGGACGCACGAGGAGGTCGCCCAATTTGCGAGCACGGGGCTGCCGACGCTTTCGGTACTCGACATGGAGCGCATGGCACGCGGCGAAGATGTCAGGAATGCCGGGCAACGGCCCGTGGGCTCGGACAACGAGCACCTCTCGCAGCGCCGGGATGAGGTGATCGCCGATCTGGCTGGCGCCATGGGCCTCGCCGCCGCGAGCCCGGCGAACGCGACCGAGGTGCTGCAAGCGCTGGCTGCGCTGCCGACCACCCGCTCGGTGCCGGTGCGTCACGAACTGCATCCCTATCTCGCCGCGCTCGCGGGCTGCCTATTGCTGGCGTCGCTGGTTCCGGAACGCTCGCGCGCCATTCTGCGGCGCGAGACCCGGCCGGGGCGCTCGTCCTCTCACCCCTTGTCTGTGGAGACATCGACATGAACCGATTCGCAAGACCTGGTCTGCCTGCCGCATGGCTGTTCGCACTGAGCTGCGTCGCATCCGCGCATGCGTACGCGCACGGGCCAACGCCGCAGAAGATAGATGAAAGCGTGGAAATCGCCGCGCCGCCCGCGAAGGTCTGGACGCTGGTCGGCGACTTCGAGCACTTCGAAGCCTGGAACCCCCGCGTCAAGTCGTCCACGGCGGACAAGGGCAACAGCACCGGGTCGACGCGCCGCCTGACGCTGGATTCCGGTGGAACGGTCACCGAACAACTGGACGAAATCTCCGCCACGGAGATGAGCATGTCGTACCGCTCGGGGCGTGAAGTCGACCCGAAGGTGCTTGCGGTGAGCTCGTACTCTGTCCGGCTCAAGGTCATCCCCACGGCCTCCGGCAGCCGCCTCGAATGGAAGGCGCGCGCCTACCGCGCCGACACCGGCAACGAGCCGGCCGCGGGTATGGACGACGCCGCAGCAGTGCGTTCGCTGCAGGAGCTGATACAACCCGCGCTCGCGCGCGCGAAGTCTTCGCTCGAAGGCAAGTAGACCCCGCCGCGCTCACCTCGCGGATCGGCGACGCGCGATCTCCAGCGTCGTGCGCGCGCCCTCGTCATCCGGTGACGATGCCATCCACGTGCGGGCGAAGTGTTCGAGCTCGGGCCAGCGCTCCTCGGATTCAAGCACCATCGCCTGCATGAAGCGAGGGCGTAGCGGATCGTCGCGGCGCGGGTCGATGTCCCAGAACGGCGCGCCAGACTGGGCATCGGCCTTTCCGGGCGCGGCGTTTGTGGCGGCGCGGCCGATCACCTCGTCGATCCATTGCGTCGGCACGGCCACATACAGAGACCCGGCGTCACTCTGCCGGTAGAACGTGAGGAGCCCGATCAGACGGCCCTGTGCATCGAACAACCCACCGCCGGAGGCGCCGGTGACGAATCCGGCAGACGTGCGCAGCACGTGCGCCTCGTGCATCGGATAGCGCGCGATGATGCGGCCGCGGGAGAAGCCAAGCCGCCCCTGGGCAAAGCCGACCGCGAAACACGCTTCGCCGACCGTTACACTCGCTGATGCCCTGCGCGCGAGTGGACGTGCCGGCAGTCCCGGAACCGACAAGGCGCAGACGTCCAGATAGGCATCGGCGGCGCGCACCGTCGCCTCGAATGACCCGGCATGCGCGGACACCATGATCGTGTCCGCGCCCCGGACCACATGGCAGTTCGTTACCGCCAGCCCCGGTCCGACGATCACTGCCGAGCCGACGCCCAGCAATCCGTCGCCCTCGGCAACGACGCGAGCCACCTGCCAGGTCATCTCCTGGATCAAGGCGGCGGCCTCTGACGAGCGCGCGCCGTCCGCACCGAAGGCCGGCATTGCGCCGGTCCACATCAGGATCGCAATCAACGGCCCCGTGATGCGTTCACGGCCGGCACGGTACGTCGTGCGCGCTACGCCGGTAGGAGGCGATTCACCCCGACTCGTGGTTCCCCGTGTCATTTCGTCGATCCGGCGAAGGTGTCTGCAGAACGAAGCGCTGCACTAGCGGTACGCGCGCGCCATGGCGTCCAGCCCGGCCATCACATAGCGCAGCAGGTCCGCCTCCAGCTCCGCGCCGCCGTCGACGACGCCGGGAATCATCCGAGACGCGATCTGCCTCGGCGCCATCAGCAGCATGAAGACGGGCAGCAGCGTGAACGCGAAAGCGCGCTGCACCGCCGGGTGATCGGCGGGCAGACCCAGGATCTCGCCGATCAGCGCGAACAGCAGCGCGGCCTTCGGCTTGATCGCCTTGTCCACCAGCGTCGACACCGCGGCCGACGGAGACACCACCTCGCGCAGCAGCACCCGCATGCCCCAGGCACTCGGGCGCGTGGCGAGCCCGATCACGTAGGACATCACGTTGCGCATACGCTGCCTCGGCGTGCCCGGACCCTGCGTGATGCGCACCACGTCCTCCAGGCTGGCCATCTGCCGGTGCGCCTCGAGCAGCACCGCTTCGTACAGCCCGTACCGGCCGCCGAAGTGGTAGTTGACGGCGGCCAGCGGTGCGCCGGCACGCTCGCAGATCTCCTTGCTGGTGGTGTTGGCATAGCCGCGCTCGGCGAAGACGCGACCGGCCGTATCGAGCAGATGCTGGCGCGTCGCGAGGCCGTCGGGACGGGGGTTGCGCGGCGCGGGGACGCGCGCTCCTTTCATGGGGATTGCTGGCATCGCTCGGGTTCCAAAAGAGGCGCTAGTTGAAATTTGAATTGAAATTTCATACCATCCAGTCTACTCCATCGAACCCGCAACCTGAAAGCCGTCATGAACAAAAAGCCCCTGCTCGCCGCTGCCGTCGTGCTCGCCGCCATCGCGGCGTTCGCGGCGTGGTACTTCGAGCGCCCGGCGCGCGACCCCGATCGCATCGTGCTCTACGGCAACGTCGACCAGCGCCAGGTGTCGCTCGCCTTCAACGGCAGCGACCGCATCCATGCACTGGCCGTGCAGGAAGGCGACCGCGTCAAGGCGGGCCAGACGCTGGGCCGGCTCGACACGCGCGCGCTGGAGCTGCAGATCGCCCAGGCCAGGGCCGACATCGCGGCGCAGCAGCAGGCGCTCAACCGCCTGAAGGCCGGCAGCCGCCCCGAGGAAGTGCAGCAGGCGCGCGCCCGGTTCGCCGCGGCCAGGGCCGATGCGCAGGTGGCGCAGCAGCAGCTCGACCGGCTGCTCGCGGCGCGCGACACCACTGCGGGCCGCGCGGTCAGCCAGCTCGACCTGGACAACGCGCAGGCGCGGCGCAAGGTGACGCTGGCCCAGCAGGAAGATGCGCGCAAGGCGCTGCAGTTGGCCGAGATCGGGCCGCGCCGCGAAGACATCGCGCAGCAGCAGGCCCTCGTCGACAGCACCATCGCCGCGCTGGCGCTGCTGGAATACCGCCTCGGCGAAGCCGAGCTGAAGGCGCCGGTGGATGCCGTGGTGCGCTCGCGCCTGCTCGAGCCCGGCGACATGGCCTCGCCGCAGCGGCCGGTGTACGCGCTGGCCATCACCAGCCCGAAGTGGGTACGGGCCTATGTGAACGAGACCGACCTCGGCCGGGTGCGGCCGGGCATGGCGGCGTCGGTGACGATCGACAGCGATCCGGGCCGGCCGCTGAGCGGCCAGGTCGGCTACATCTCGTCGGTCGCCGAGTTCACGCCGAAGACGGTGCAGACCGAGGAACTGCGCACCAGCCTGGTCTACGAGATCCGCGTGCTGACCGAGGACCCCGACGACCGGCTGCGCCTAGGCATGCCTGCTACGGTCGCCCTGGCCGCCGCCGGCAAGTCATGACCCCGGTCGCCACCGTGGTCGCTGGCCAGGGCCTGCGCAAGCAGTTCCCCCGACCGTCCGGCGCGCAGCCGACGCAGGCGCTCCGCGACGTGACGCTGACGGTGCCGGCGGGCACGCTGACCGCGCTGGTCGGCCCCGACGGCGCCGGCAAGACCACGCTGCTGCGCCTGATCACCGGCCTGATGCGCGCCGATGCCGGCTCGCTGCAAGTGCTGGGCATCGACGTCAGCGCCGACCCGCAGGCGGTGCAGGACCTGATCAGCTACATGCCGCAGCGCTTCGGCCTGTACGAGGACCTGAGCGTGCAGGAAAACATGGATCTGTACGCCGACCTGCACGGCGTGCCGCGCGAACTGCGCCGGCAGCGCTTCGCGCGCCTGCTGGAGATGACCGACCTCGGCCGCTTCACCGCGCGGCTGGCCGGCAAGCTGTCGGGCGGCATGAAGCAGAAGCTCGGTCTGGCCTGCACGCTGGTGCGCTCGCCGCGGCTGCTGCTGCTGGACGAACCCACGGTCGGCGTCGACCCGCTGTCGCGGCGCGAGCTGTGGCAGATCGTGCAGGAGCTGGTGGACGACGAGCGGCTGAGCGTGATCGTCGCCACCTCGTACCTGGACGAGGCCGAGCGCTGCGCGCAGGTCTACGTGCTGCACGAGGGCGGCGTGCTGGCGCAGGGTGCGCCCGCCACCATCCGCGACGCGGCAAAGGGCCTGTGCCACGTGGTCGCGCCGCCGCCCGGCACGGCCGCGCGCACGCTGCAGGCGCGGCTGCTCGACGCGTCGCCGCTGATCGTCGATGCCGTGCCCACCGGCGGCGAGGTGCGCTTCATCCGCCGCGCCGATGCCGACGCCGCGGCGCTGCAGGCGCTGCTCGGCGACGCGCACGCACAGCCGGTTCCGGCACGGCTGGAGGACGGCTTCATGGTGCTGCTGCGCGCCCGGCGCGAGGCCGGCGCGCCGGCGCACACGCCCGCGCCAACGGCGCCGACGGCGAGCGTCGGCCCGGCCGAGACGTCGGCCGAAGCGCCGGCCGACGTGGTGATCCAGGTCAAGGACCTGGTGCGCAAGTTCGGCGACTTCACTGCCGTGGCCAATACCAGCTTTGAGGTGCGGCGCGGCGAGGTCTTCGGCCTGCTCGGGCCGAACGGCGCCGGCAAGACCACCACCTTCCGCATGCTCTGCGGCCTGCTGCCGGCGACCAGCGGGCGGCTCGAGGTGGCCGGCGTCAACCTGCGCAAGGCGCGCGCGCAGGCCCGCGCGCGCATCGGCTACGTGGCGCAGAAGTTCTCGCTGTACGGCAACCTCACTGTCGCCGAGAACCTGAACTTCTTCGGCGGCGCCTACGGGCTGCGCGGCCAGCGCCTGCACGAGCGCACGCAGGCGGTGCTGCAGCAGTTCCACCTGGCCGGCCACGAGGACGACACCAGCGGCCAGCTGCCCGGCGGCTTCAAGCAGCGCCTGGCGATGGCCACCGGCCTGCTGCACGAGCCCGACATCCTGTTCCTGGACGAGCCCACCAGCGGCGCCGACCCGACGGCGCGGCGCGACTTCTGGCGCCGCATCACCGCGCTGGCCGCCGCCGGCGTGACGGTGATCATCACCACGCACTTCATGGAAGAGGCCGAGTACTGCGACCGCATCGTCATCCAGGACGCCGGCCGGCTGCTGGCGCTGGGCACGCCGCAGCAGGTGCGCGCGCAGGCCGGCGAACATGCCGGCGAGCGCATGGACATGGAACAGGCGTTCATCGGCATCGTGAGCCGGTCGCGCGAGGAGGCGGCGGCATGAGTCGCTTTCTGCCGCGCCTGATCGCGCTGACGCGCAAGGAGACGCGCCAGCTCCTGCGCGACCCGGCCGGCATGGCCATCGGCGTGCTGCTGCCGATCGTGCTGATCCTGATCTTCGGCTTCGGTCTGTCGCTGGACGTGAAGAACGCGCCGCTGGCCGTGGTGATGGAGGACCGCTCGCCGACCGCCGCCGACGCGGTCGCCGGGCTCAAGCTCACTTCCTACATCAGCCCGGTGATGGTCGGCAGCATGCAAGAGGCCGAGGCACTGATGCGCGAGCGCAAGGTCGACGGCATCGTGCGCGTGCCGGGCGACTTCGCGCGCCGCGTCGCCACCGGCGACGCACAGATCCAGGTGCTGGCCTGGGGCGTCGATTCGGCCCGCGCCGCCAGCATCCTGAGCTACGCCACCGCGGCGCTCGGCCAGTCGGCGCTGGTCCACGCCGACCGTGGCGGCGCCGCGCCGGGGCTGCCGGCGGCCGACGGCATCGGCCAGGTCACGCTCGAACCGCGGCTGTGGTTCAACAGCGCCAACTCCAGCACCTGGTACCTGGTGCCGGGGCTGGTCGTGCTGATCATGACGCTGGTCGGCGCCTTCCTGACCGCGCTGGTGATGGCGCGCGAGTGGGAACGCGGCACGCTCGAATCGCTGTTCGTCACGCCGGTGCGGCCGCAGGAGATCCTGCTCGCGAAGATCATCCCGTACTTCGGCATCGGCATGGTCGGGCTGGTGCTGTGTCTGGCCGCCGCGCGCTGGGTCTTCCACGTGCCCTTCGAAGGTTCGCTGGCGCTGCTGGTGGCGGTGGCGATGCTGTACATGCTGGTCGCGGTCGCCATCGGCCTGCTGATCTCGTCGGTCACGCGCAACCAGTTCGTCGCCAGCCAGGTGGCGCTGGTCACCAGCTTCCTGCCCGCGCTGATGCTGTCGGGCTTCCTGTTCGACCTGCGCAACGTACCGTGGCTGGTGAACCTGATCGGCCAGGTGCTGCCCGCCACGCACTTCCTGGACGCGCTGCGCACGCTGTTCCTGGCCGGCAACGTCTGGCCGCTGGTGCTTACCAACGGCGCGCTGCTGATCGGCTACGCGGTGGTGCTGCTCGGCATCAACTGGCGCATCACGCGCAAGTCCCTCGACTGACCATGGACGCCTTCCCCGCCCTCGTACGCCGCATCGCCGGCCTGTGCCGCAAGGAGCTGCTCGCCATCCTGAAGGACCCGGCCACGCGCGTGATCCTCGCCATACCTGTGATCATGCAGAGCATGCTGTTCGGCTATGCCGCCACCTTCGACCTGCACCGCGTCGACTATGCACTGCTCGACCAGAGCCGCAGCGCGGCCTCGGCCGAGCTCGTGGCGCGCCTGGACGGCAGCACCGCCTTCCGCCGCGCGACCACGCTGGACAACGCGGCGCAGATCGCGCCGCTGATCGACAACGAGAAGGCGCTGCTGGTGCTGCACATCGGGCCGCGCTTCGCGCAGCAGCTCGCCGCGGGCGAGGCGGCGCCGGTGCAGCTCGTCATCGACGCGCGCAACTCCAACACTGCGCAGGCCGCGGCCGCCGCGGTGCAGGCCATCGTCGCGCGCTTCAACGACGACTGGCGGCTGCGGCAGGGCGGCGCGGCACCGCCGGTGACGGTGGTCACGCGCGCCTGGTACAACCCGAACCTCACGACACGCTGGAACTTCATGCCCGGCTTGATCGCCGCCCTCAGCATGATCCAGACGCTGCTGCTGACCGCGCTGTCGGTGGCGCGCGAGCGCGAACAGGGCACCTTCGACCAGCTGCTGGTGACGCCGCTGTCGCCGACCGAGATCATGATCGGCAAGGCCGTCCCGCCGGTGCTGATCGGCCTGTTGCAGGCGACGCTGGTGTTCCTGATCACCCGCTGGTGGTTCGGCATCCCGCTGGCCGGATCGGTGGCGACGCTCTACACCGGGCTGCTGTTCTTCACCGTGGCGAGCGTGGGCATCGGGCTGTCGATCTCGGCGGTGTCGGCCAACATGCAGCAGGCGATGCTCTACGCTTTCGTGGTGATCATGCCGCTGATGCTGCTGTCGGGGCTCACGACGCCGGTCAGCAACATGCCCGAGGCGCTGCAGATCGCCACGCTGGCCAACCCGCTGCGCTTCGCCATCGACCTGGTGCAGCGCGTCTACCTGGAAGGCGTCGGCCTCGCCACCGTCTGGCTCAACCTGGTGCCGCTGCTGGCCATCTCGGTCATCACCTTGCCGCTGGCCGCATGGCTGTTCCGCAACCGACTCGTATGAGACACACCATGAACAAGCGACCCGATTCACTGCACGTGGCGCTGGCCATCGCCCTGCTGCTGGGCGGCTGCGCGGCGGTCGGCCCGGATTTCAAGGCGCCGCTGCCCGAGGCGCCGGCGCGCTTCGGCGACTGGCACGGCGGCAGCGCCGAACTGGCGGCCGACACCGCGCGCGGCGGCGCGCCAGTCGACTGGGCGATGTTCGGCGACCCGGTGCTCGACGCGCTGCAGGCGCGCGCGCTGGCCGCCAACCCCGACCTGCGGACCGCGGCGCTGCACTTCGCGCAAAGCCGCCGGCAGCGCGCGGTCGTGGCCTCGCAACAGGTGCCTGAGGTGGAACTGCAGGCCGGCGTGATGCGCAACCGCGTCAGCGAATTCGGCGATGCGACGCGCGTGATCGACGCGCTGGACATCCCGGACAAGGACCACGTGATCGACGTGCTGGCCACGCCTTACACGCTTTACGACGTCGGCTTCGACGCCTACTGGGAGATCGACCTGTGGGGCCGCGTGCGCCGCTCGATCGAGGCCGCCGATGCCGATGTCGTCGCGTCACAGGCGCTGCTGGCGCAGGTGCAGCTCAGCGTCCAGGCGGAGGTGGCGCGGCAGTACTTCGAGCTGCGCAGCGCGCAGCGCCAGCTCGCGCTGGCACGCCAGGACCTCGCGGCCGCCGCCGAGACGCTGGCGCTGGTGAAGGCACGCGCCGACAGCGGACTGACCACCGACCTGGACGTGACGCGCCAGGACGCGCTGGTCGCGGACCTGCGCTCGCGCCTGCCGTTGCTGCTGGCGCAGGAGGCGCAGGCGCTCAACCAGATCACGCTGCTGCTGGGTCAGCGGCCCGGCAGCCTGAACGACGAGCTGGCTGCGCGCGGCGACGAGGAGGCGCAGCGCGCGCTGCCCGACCTGTCGCTGGGCGTGCCGTCCGAGGTGGCGCTGCGCCGCCCCGACATCCGCAGCGCCGAGGCCCGGCTGCACGCGGCCACCGCCAACGTCGGCGTCGCGGTGGCGGACCTGTATCCGCGCATCTCGATCGGCGCCGGCTTCGGTTTCGCGTCGGTGAGCGCCTCGAACTTCGGCTCCTGGGGCAGCCGCCAGTGGAACATCGGCCCGGCGCTCGAGCTGCCGATCTTCGACCAGGGGCGGCGCCGCGCCACCGTGACGATCCGCGACCTGCAGCAGCAGGAGGCGGCGGTGGCCTACCAGCAGACGGTGCTGCGCGCCTGGCACGAGATCGACGACGCGGTCAGCGCCTACAACGCCGAGCGCCGGCGCAATGTCGATCTGGCGGCGAAGGAGCGCGAGAGCCGGCGCGCGCTGCAGCTCGCACGCACCCGCTACGACGCGGGACTGACCGACTTCCTGGTGCAGCTCGACGCCGAGCGCACGCTGCTGCAGGCGCGGCGCGACCATGTCGACAGCAGCAGCCAGCTGGCGCTGCGCCTGGTGGCGGTGTCGAAGGCGCTGGCGGCCACGCCGGTGGCCGCGCCCACGGCCGGTTAGTTAGGCACGGTCGGGCCGATCTTCTCCAGCCCCTTGTAGCCGGTGACGCGGCCGAATTCATCCCTGACCTGATGCTCGTGCAGCAGCTTCCATGTCGGCCCCAGCCGTTGCTGGGCGTCGCGGGCGAGGCCCACGCACCGACCGGGCGAACTGCACGATCCGGCGCCAGTTCCTCGCGAGGGCGACGCTTGACTGCGAAGACGAAGAGCCGTGGACAGCCCGGAGGACTGGGGAAACACTCAGTGAACGCGCCGTGCCGCAGATGATGGGTCGTCGCGTTCGCCCGTGCTTTCGGGGAGTTTGATCGCCTCGCCGATCAGATGGACAATGATCGAGAGCAGTCGCACATCCTGCTGAAAACTGCCATTCGCCTCGCCGGGTCGTCGCGCACAGCTCAGCACCCCGAGATCACGCCCACTGGCCTTGATGGGAACACCCACGAGCGACATCGGTGGTGTCAACACGTCGTCTCGCTTGTGGTCGGGAAGTGCAAACTCTGCGCTGGGGACACCGGACGATGCCACGAGCTCGAGCTCGCCCGATGCTGTAACCAGTGTGACCATGGCATGCAGGACGCCGAACCGCTTCGAGAGAACATCCACCACGGTACCCAGGGTCTTGCCGATCTCGGGGGTCGAGCGAAGCGCCTGGCTGATCTCGTGTATCGCGATCTGCTCGACGTCGACGGCGCGCAACCTTTTCGTCATGAGACGACCCGAGTGGGTGAATGAACACTGCGTATGCTGCACGGCCGCATGATCCGTGCCGAGCAGCGCAGTGCGCCCGGGAGCGGCGCATCCAGCGGTCGAAACCCCCGTGCCGTGGGGCTTTCAGGGCGGGCGGCGGGATTGAGGACGAGGGATGCAGCGCACGTTTCCCGCCCTCGTTTGGTGCCCCGCGCACCGCGACGGATCGTCCGAACCGAGCCCGGTGCGCAGGGCGATGGGTCCTGGGGTACGTAACGGAAACGTGCGACGGCGCAGCGCCGTCAGGAGGTCACGGCCAGCACTTCCTGCACCGCGCGCTGCGCCATGTCGATCGCACCGTCGGTGTAGGCGTACGCAGCGGCATCCGCATTGGCAATGGCGATGCGCCCGAACGGTTTGCGGCCGATCACGCAGGGCGTCTCGGTGCCGTCGAGCCAGAAGGAATCCCAGAGCGAGTTGTACTGGTAGGCGTAGCCGTGCGGCCAACGGTTGACGGTGATCGCGAGGATGTCCGACGCCGGATCGAAGCCACCCGCGCCGAGCACCCGCGCAAGCTGCTCGCGGGTCTGCCGCTCCATGTCCGCGTACGCCGTCTGCAGCAGTTCCGTGCGTCCGGCACGGTGCTGCTCGCGCGCCGGCAGCCCGGGGCGGCACGGCGTGCGCGACAGGCACACGACGATGGGATCGTCGGGCGAGCGCGTGCAGTGGTACTCGCCGATGCTCACCGGCATGTCGAGTGCCATCCCCGTGTAGTAGCTCCCCGGTCCCTCGATCTGAGACATCTTGAGCTTCAGGAATGCGTTCCAGTTGCGCACTACGACGTTCGTGTAAACGAGCGGCACCTTCGCGCCATAGCCGAGCGCTTCGCGCTGCGCCGCGGGCAGCTCCGGACAGATGTGGGGAATCACGTTGTTCCAGCACGCCAGCACCACCCGTGCACCGCGTACTCGTTCGAGCTTGCCGCCGGTCACGTAGAAAACGTCGACCTCCGCCGCGGAAGCGGGATCGCCGGCATGCGCAACGCGCACCGCGGTGCTGTTCAGGCGCACGCGCACGCGTGCGCCGTCTGCGTCGAGGCGTGCGTAGTCTGCGCGGCTCGTGACGATGTCCTCCACGCTGTCACCGGGAATCGCGCCGGGAACGAGTTCCCGCACCAGCAGCCGTGCCACCGTCGCGTTGCCATCGGGGAAATGGTAGAAGTAGGCTTCACCGTCCCCGGCCACGGCGTGCAGTGCATCGTGATTCATCCCGGGTCCGGGCTTGCCGTCGAGCCGCAGTCCGCCGAACCCGGGGTAGCCGAGACCCCACGCGTCCTGGGCCGGCACCGCATCGATGCCGACGCCATACAGCCCGTGCGGCAGGGCCTGGAGAAACGGCAGCACGTCCGGATGGCACCGCGCGACCTGAGTGAGATAGTCGCGGTAGCTCATGCGCGCAAGGCGTGCCTTCTTTTCGTCGGAGCCAAGCTCCGGCAGATAGTCGACACGCCCCTCCTGCAGGCGCACGAGGTCCGCCTGCGCCGCGGCCGAGAGCGGCGTGGCGGAGAGAAAGCGCCTCATGGCCACGGCGTCGGCCGCCTTGCCGAGCCAGCCGGTATTGTTCGGGCGCGGCACCAACCGGTCGACGCCGAAGGTCTCGCGGTCGAAGAAGACACCGCGCCCTAAGCCCAAGGAACGGTACAGGCGGCGGTCGACCACCTTGCCGAACCCCGTCACGTCAACGCCGAGTGTCTCGATCAATTTTTTCGCGTTGACGCTGTAAGGGCCGGGACTCTCGATCGACCAGGTGCCGCCGAAGGAGACGAGCGTGCGCTCGCCGACGGTGAATTCGTTGCGCTTCGCGTGACCGCCGAAGTCGTCGTGGTTGTCGAGGATCAGGATGCGAGCGTCCGGCCCTGCTGCCTGGCGGTAGTAGTACGCCGCGGCGAGCCCGCTGATGCCACCGCCGACCACGACCAGATCGTAGCGCTCACCGCTATCTCGCGCCGCCTGCGGGTCGAGGTGAAGCTCGCCGCTGCGCAGTGCGTGGGCGACGGCGTAAGACCCTTCGTGACTGCCGCGCAGCCCGGTGAGCGCAGGGGGGTAGTAGTCGGGGGCGAAAACCGGGCCAAGCCCACTCGTCTCCCCTGCACGCAACCAGCGAGGTCCGACCAACAATCCTGCGGCGCCCAGCGCGACGCCGCTCAGGAAGTCCCGGCGCGAGATCCGTCGGTCCATCCCCAGATCTCGATCGCGGTGCCTGCTCATACGTGTTCCTTCGGGAAGCAAAAGGTGATTTTACCCGAGCGCCGGAGGCGGCCGGACCGGATTCCCGCGCGGCGGCGAACGGTCGATCGTGCAGCCACGCCGTCGGGGAAACGAAAAGGCCACAGACTGCCGTCCGTGGCCTTGGTTCCCGTGCGGCAGGCCGCCCCTGGTCAGCCGGGCCCGCTCATGGAAGGACCGTCATCCCTCTTACTTGTAGTAACCCACCGCGCAGACCTGGTCGCCGATCTTCGTGTAGTAGCTGACCTTCTGCACCAGCGGCTCGGTCGTCCCCGGACGCGGCCACATGTAGGTGACTTCTCCGATCTTTCCTTCCTGCGCGTTCTTGTACATATCCTCACCGATCGGCTTGCCCTCCTTGTCCTTCAGGTCCTTCAGGCTCTTGCCCGTGAGCGATGGGTGAGCGGTGAAATTGCCGTCGGGCCCGCCGCAGAACGGGTACAGGTCGCGGTCCTTGAAACCGCCCTCGCCCTTCTGGAACTTCGCCAGCGCGCCCGGCTTGTCGGCCTTCACCGCGGCGGCCGCCTTTTCGAGCATCGCCTTCGCTTCCGCGGCGGTGCCGTACTCGGCAGCCCACGCCGTGCCTGTAACGAGCGCAGCGGCGATCGAACCCAGAACCAGTTTCTTCACCATTTCCTTCTCCCTTTGGTCATAGATAGATGGGGAAACAACCCGTCGCCTAAGCAACGGTGCGGCGATCATACGCCTGAGGGGATGGACGGAAACAGATGTCTCCGGATGACGACAGGACGCGGACCGTCACGGCACGCGCCGGCTCGGCGGCGTCTTGAGATCGATGTAGCGCAGTTCGACGCGGCGGTCCAACCGATGGCAGGCCTCGCTCGCGCAGCGATCGCGCGCGGACTTGCCCGACGGCACACTCTGCTTGCGGATCTGACCCATCGCAGCCCCGGCCGACCTGAGCTCCTCAGCGACCGCGTTGATCCGCTTCTGGCCGAGTGCGACCTTGTACTCCGTGCTACCGCCATCGGTGCTGCTGTACCCGATCAGGGTGATCACCAGCCGGCGGTTGTTCTTGAGCCGTTCGGCGTGCTGCCGGATCGTTTCCCTGCCGGCGTCGTCGATGGCGGTCGAGCCCTGCAAGAAGTACACGTTGTCCTTGCGGTTGAGATCGGGAAGCGGCTGCGCGTCGGCAGGCACGCGGCGGTCCGGCTCCTTCACCGGGGCGGGCGGCGTCACCGGAACCGGCGGCGGCGGTGCCGCGGTGCCGCCGAGCGGGCCACGCGGCGTGTCGGGCGTCGCGCACGCCGCCAGGACCAGGCAGAGCACGAGCGAAACCGCGGAACCGGGAAACGTGCGCGTCATTTCATTGCCTGGCATTCGTGTTCGAGTTCTGGAATCACTACGGGCAGCCGGGGCTCTGCCTTGGTCGCGGTCGCTGCTCAGGGCGGGCAGCGGCGCGGGTCAGGGTTGCGATGTCCCCTTGCTTCCGAACTTGGTGCGGCGCATATGTTCATACAACTTCGCCGAACCTGTCCATTGCCGCAGAGAGCGTACCGCCGGCGGGGCCCGTTTCCTGACGGCCGAGGCACTCGAGGCTATCGCAGGAGCGGGAATCAGGCTATATTCCGTCTGGAAAATCACCGCCTCATCGGCATGCGTTCCGACCGAACGCCGGCCTTTCCTCCGACCATGACGAACACCCTTACCGAGGCCGACTGGCAAGCAGCGGCCGCCTCGCGTCTCTTTCGCGCCGTCGATATCGAGCTGGTGGAGCATCTGCTCGCCGGCTGTGCACTGCGCGACCTGCGCGAGAACGAAACGCTGCTCGACCAGGGCGGGGCACCCAGCCAAAACATCTTCGTGGTCCTGCGCGGGCGTGTAAGCGTTCATCTTGCCGGGACGGCATCGCCTTCGCACACCGTCATCGAAACCGGCGAATGCGTCGGTGAGATGTCCGCGGTCGATGGCGAGCCCATCTCCGCGACCGTCGTGGCACTCGAGGAGACGCGGCTGCTCGCGATTCCCGAGCCGGTGATCTGGACCCTGGTGAACACCTCGCACGCGGTCGCCCGCAATCTGCTGTACATGCTGGCGCGGCGCATGCGGCACGATAACGCCGTCATCATTAGCGGTCTGGATCGGCAGCGCGAGCTCGAGCACGCCGCGAGCACCGATGGCCTCACCGGCCTGCACAATCGCCGCTGGATGAACGAGGCATTCCGTCGTCAACTCGAGCGGTGCGAGCACGACGACGTGCCGGTGAGCCTCGTGCTGATCGATGTCGACGACCTGAAGGCTTTCAACGATGAGGCGGGTCACCTGAGCGGAGACATGCTGATCTGTGTCGTCGCCGACGTGATCGCCTGTCACCTGCGTCCCGGCGATCTCCTGGCACGCTTCGGTGGCGACGAATTCTGCGTGCTCCTCCCCGACACGTCGCGGGCCGACGGGCTGACGGTGGCCGAGCGGCTGCGCGCCGCCGTCGAGACAAAGACCCCCGATAGCCGCCTCAAGCTCGCCAAACCCGCTACCGTCTCCTGTGGCATCGCGAGCAGTCCCCCGGCGACAACACTGCAGGAGTTGCTCCACGCTGCAGACGAGGCGCTGTACCGAGCCAAAGACAAAGGGCGCAACGTCGTGTCGGAGTGAGGGGCGGGGCCGGTCGCCCCGGCGCGCCGCCTGTCGTCTCCAGCGACTGGGGCAGCTGCCGCCGGCAGACGACCCGCCGTGCCTGGGCTAAGATAGCGGCTGGGGAGTTGATCGCCGGAGAGCGAAATGGAAAACGCGTCCTTGTATCCCCTCAAATGCGGTTTCTGCGGGCATGCCAATCCCGCCGATTCGAGGTATTGCAACGCCTGCGGCGCGCCTTTCAGCGTGCAACCCTGTCCCCGGTGCGGCACGACCAATGAAGCCACTGCCCTGATCTGCCAGGAGTGCGATGCACCGCTGGCGGATGGCGGACCAAGCGACTTCTTCCTGCCCCTGCCGTCCGAAGCGGCGGTGCTTGCGAGATCGACCCACCATGTGGCCGAGGTGACTGCGGACGCCGCGCCGCCCGGTCGGACCTCTACCGCTACCGAATCCGAAATGTTCGACTACCGTGGACCCTCGATCGTAGCCCCCCCGCCAGAAAGCGCGGCGCTGGGCACGGCGTCGGTGGCCGCCTCCCGGCTGCGGGACGTCGCTGTGCCATTACCGCCGGCGGAGCCGGTGGCTCCGGCATCACCCCCGCAGCCTACTGCGGTGACGCCCGTGTCCGCACCGGACCCCGCCCCCCTCCCGGGCGACGAAGAGGCGGCGCAGGCCGCCCCCCCCGCGAGTTCGGAGTCGGCGTTGTTCCAGGCCGCCCCGAATAGCAGTTCGCAGCGCCGCGCCTTCGGGTGGGTGGCAGTGCTGGCGGCGGCCGGTGTTGCCGTCTATTTCGCTTACGGCTACTTTCAACGCTTCCAGGCCGGTGATACGGCGCCGCGTCCTGCAGCAACCGACAAGCCGATCGCGGGATCGACAGCCGCCACCACAGCGGATACCGGCAAGCCGGCAGCCGCAGGCGCTTCTCCACCCGCCGTTCCCGCGGGCGCAGGCGGCAACGGCGGGCGAGGCGCCGACCCCGCTGGCGCCGGCTCCGCCCGGCCGCAGGCACCGACTGACATCTTTATCGCGAAGCCCGAACCGGATCCACGGCGCGCAGCACCGCAGCCCCAGGAAGCAGCGAAGGCGGTCGCAGCGGGCACGCAAGGGGAGATCCGCCGGCCCGCTGGCGGCAACGCGGGGGGTGCCGCTGCGCCCAGCCCGGGAGCTTGCTCCGACGCAGTCGCTGCCCTCGGACTTTGCACACAAGAGAACACTCAGAGGAGGAAACCGTGATGGGAAGCAAGCTCATCGGCCTGCTGGCCGCCGCACTGATCTGCGTCCATGGGACGAGCGCCGCCGTGGAAACGGAATATGACCGCGCCGCGCAGCAACGCAAGGCCGAGGGCCAGCGGACCGCAGCAGCGGCGCCGACGGATTACAGGATCGATTACAAGATCGTCACCGCTTCGGAGAAGGGGACCTACTACGCCATCGGCAAGGACCTCGCGAAGTTCGTCACCCCGGATGCCAGGATCCAGCTCGAAGTCTTACCGACGGCGGGCTCGGCGGAAAACGTCAAGCTCCTGCGCTACGAGCCGGGCGTCAAGTTCGCCGTCGTTCAGGCCGACGTCTTCCAGGCGTTCATCGACAAGGGGGGCGCCGGCAATGCCGACGCCGCAAGGACGATCCGCCCGCTGCGCGTCATCCTGCCGCTGTACAACACCGAGATTCACTACATCGTGCGTGCCGACTCGCCGATGAACTCTCTGCACGACATCAAGGACGCGAAGATCAACGGCGGGCTGGTCGGCAGCGGTGCTGCCTACATCACGCACACGCTTTACCGGATGATGTTCGACAAGCCGATTCCCGAGGCGAACGCGAGCTATCTTTCGAACGAGGAGGCGCTGACCAAGCTGATCACCGACAAGTCCGTCGACGTCGTGGTGGTGGCCGCGGGTCAGCCTGCTCCGCTGGTCGTCAACATGAAACCCGAGGCGCAGAAATTCATCAAGTTCCTCAAGTTCGACCCGAATCATCCCTCGAGCAAGCTGCCGCTCAACACGTACACCTACGCGACAGTCAGGAAGAGCAGCTATCCGCATATCCTCAACGAGGACTTCACGACGATCGCGGTCGGTGCGTTTCTGGTGACCTACGACTACAACATGCAGGGTACGGTCGACCACATGGTGCGTTTCGCCCGGTCGCTCTGCCAAAACTTCGAGACACTTCGCGAGCAGGGACATGCCAAGTGGCGCGAGGTCGATCTGTCGATGCCGGACCTCGCCGCCGGCTGGATCTACTACCCGCCCACGGCCCGCGAGATTCGGACATGTGTCGCGGCCCAGAAGACGAAGGTGCAGGCGAAGGCGAAGAAGACCTGCATACCGGAGGAACGGATACTCGGGCTCTGCGGCTGACGCCGAGCGCACCCAGCCTGGGTTACTATTGCCCCATTTCGTCGCTTCACTTCTTCATCCACTAACTCAGGAAGCCTGCACATGGTTCATCGCCTCGCCTTAGCCTTGCCCTTTGCCCTCTCTTTCGCCTTCGCATTCACCCTGCTCGCCCGCACTGCCCACGCCAACGAGGTCGTGCGGCTCGGCAACCTCAAGTTCGCCCACTACGGCGCCGTCTCGTTCATGAAGGAGCACTGCAAGAAGTACGGCCTCGACGTGCAGGAGACCGTATTCCCCAAGGGCATCGACATCTTCCCCGCCATCGTAAAGGGCGAGGTCGACATCGCCGCCTCGGCCGCCGATGCGGCCATCGCCAACAAGGCCGG
>JBDHRV010000215.1:0-4026 GCA_039807745.1 Burkholderiales bacterium | reverse complement strand
AGATAGCGATCCGATTCCATCGGCGCGGCCGACGGTGGGAAGAGCCGCGCGGTCAGTCGTCGGCGATGCGTACCGGACCGAGGTCGGTGCCGCCGCACACCGTGCAGCAGCCGCCGTTCTCGCGCTTCAGGACGATCACGCTTTCGCCGTGGTACAGGGACAGGCACTTGGCGCAGCGAAAGAGCGGCTGTGCGGCATCGATCGGCGCGCTCGAATAGGCATCGCGCAGGCCTGCCAGCTCGCTCCGGCGCACGATGTGGACGGTGCCGGCCGTGTCGCCCTGCTCGCCGGCGCCGAACCAGTCCGGCCAGCGCGGTCGCGGCCGATAGGTGCGGTCGCTGCGCGGCAGCGCGGACCAGCGGAAAATCAGCCAGAAGCAAAGGCCGATGAAGATCAGGAAAGGAAGCAGTCTTGCCATGTAGACGCATTCACCTTAACGCGTGGAGAAGTCTGCCTGGCCGGATCGGAGCAGGCCGGTTCGAGCCGCGCAGAGGCTGCAGTCAGAACCTCAGCGGCGCGGCGCCTTCCTGCTCCCACATCACGTCCACCTTTTGCGCGGCCGCATTGCGCAAGAGCTGGAGCAGCGGGTAGACGCGCTGCGTCAGGGACACGCGGGGTTCCTGGTCGTCGTCACCCTCGCGCTTCTCGCCGACCTCCGGCCTGGGCTTCGCGGGCATCGGCGGGGGGTTCTCGAGCGCCTTCTCCAGCCGCGCGATGGCCGCCGGGATGTCTGCCGCGAGGATGGCGCTCGGCACCGTGCCGCTGTGTCCCATCATCTTGAGCAGATGCACCGCCACGTCGCCGAACATGGTGAGCCGTCCGGCCTTGCTGTCGAAGCGAATGAGCATGTGTCTATCGTAACCCGGATGACGAGCGCTTGGCCACGGGTTTGCGGGGCGCTTCAGCCATCGCGACGCTCGCTGCTGCTCACGTCCTCTTCCGCGTGATCCTCAGCGCGCGTGCCGGCTCGGGATCAGAGCCTCGAGTGTCCGCCGGGGCCGGGGGCTCGCCCGGCCCCGTGATGCCGTCCGCGAACAGCTGTTCGATCTGCCGCAAGCGTTCCGCCCGCTCGCCCGTGACCTCGCCTGCCGCGGATGCGACAGCGCGGATGACGTCGAGCAGTGGGGTGCGTGCCGCGGCATCTGCGGGCAGCATCTTCGGGATGGCAGCGAGCGCCGCGTCCCGGTCCAGCAGGATCGCGAAGAATTGCTCCCGCAATATCGCTTTGAATTCCTGCAAGGTCAGATCGGCCTCCTCGGCACGCAGTCGCCGCAGTTCATTGAAGGAGCGCTCGTCCACTCCGTGACCGGCGAGCCCGATGTAGACCATGCTGCGGATGGTCGCTTCGCGCCCGCCGCCTTCCGCGATGCGCGCCTTGATCTCGGCGATGCGCTGCTGGATGAGGGCAATCCGCTCCGGCTCGACGCCCGGACGCCGGCGCGGCGGTTGATCGGCGTCCTTCACGCCGGTCAGTGCCTGCATCAGCGGCGAGCCGTAGACGTTGAGGAATATCTGCTCCAGCGTGTGATCGCGCCAGTCGCGCCAGCCATCGAGGGCAGCGATGATCTGTTCCGAAATCATCGTCTGCATCTGGATCAGCGGGTTGTCCGGCGCAACCGGACGACGTTGCTGGCGCACCTGCTCCGCCAGTTCGCTGACCTGGTGCATGAGCGGATTGCGGTCCGAGAAAAGTTCGAAGGGCAGCTCCGAAGGATTGATCTGATGCATCCACCGTGCGTTCTGCTCGGTGGCGAACGCGCGCACGAAGGGCTGCAGGAACGTGCGGTACAGGGCGAGATTGGTCTCCGAGACGCGCCGCACCGCTGCAAAGCGGCGCTCGTTCTCGGGATCGGGCCGGACGATCGCGCGCACATCGCCGAGTGTGCGCGGTTCGAAGCGAACGACCCAGTCGCCGCCGATGAGGTCGGCATTGATGGCCGCATCGGTCTTCGGCGTCAGGACTGCCTCGTAAAGACCGGGCGGCAGCACCTCGATCAGGTCGATGTTGGTCGCGAACTCATCGTGCTCCTTCCGCGCCACGGCACCTGACACGAAGATGCCGAGATGGCCGATGCTCCCGTGGACGGTGTAGACGATGGTCTGACCGGCCGCGCGGATGTCCTCGTCCTTCGCGTAGAGATCGACGATCCACCCCAGCGCCTGCTGCGGCGGTGTGATGTTGTCGCCCTCGGAGCAGAAGCAGACGATGGGCGAGCGGATGTTGCGCAGATCGATGCGGACGCCGTCGCTGGTGACGATCTCGGCCGTGGCAAGCCGGTTGCCGACGAAGAGCTGATCGACGATCCACTGCATCTCTTCGGCATTGAGCTGGACATGGCCGCCCCACCACTTCTCGAACTCGAGGAAGCGCTCCGCTTCGGTGTCCACCTTCGACCACACGTTGTAGTTCTTGCCCCACAGCGTGTTGGCGGGATCCAGGTTCTCGAAGTTCTCGACGAGGTTGGCGCCGTCGAACTTGCCGGCCCCCAGGTCGCCGGTCAGCGCGGTGAGCCAGCTGCCGCCGAGCAGCCCTCCCGAGTAACGCATCGGGTTCCGTCCCTCGATGCCCGCCCAGTAGGAAAGCGGCGCACCCGGGATGATGATCGGTCCGAAGAGCTCGGGGCGCGTCGCGGCGAGCATCATCACCGCCCACCCTGCCTGGCAGTTGCCAATCACGCACGGTTTGCCGTCGGCATCGGGGTGCAGCGCGATCACCTTCTCGATGAACACCGCCTCGGCGCGCATGACATCTTCGATCGTCTGGCCGGGCATGGGCTCCGGGGTGAAACCGACGAAGTACGCCGGATGCCCCGCGCGCATGGCCACGCCGAGTTCGCTGTCGGCCTTGAAACCGCCGATGCCCGGTCCGTGGCCGGCACGCGGATCGACCACCACGAAGGGCCGCTTCCCCGGATTCACGGTCACGCCGGTCGGGGGCGCGATGCGCAGCAGCAGATAGTTGGCGGGGCGCTCGAAGGTGCGGGCGTCGAGCACCAGCTCCGCGTCGAAGCTCAAAACGTTCGGCACCGGCTGTGCCTTCTGCCGGTAGTACTGGTCGCTGCGCCGGCGCAGCACGTCCCAGAACAGGATCGCGCGCTGCCAGCCGTCGACCCAGTAGTCGAAGACCTGCTGCGCCGCCGGCGGCAGCGCTTGCGGATCGAAGGCAGACGGGAAGGAACCGCGTGTATTCGTCATCTTGGCACCTGCTGCAAGGAAATGGGGCTCATCGTCGCGCCCGCGTGCGACATCCTGACGTCGCGATCACCGGGTGTACCACTGCATGGTCGAATGGCGGCGAGCGCGGCGCAGAAGGTGCGCGCCTCGGCTCTGCCGGAGAGCGGCTGGTCAGAATCACGGCGCTTCGCCGCCATGACCGTGCCTGCAATCTGGGCACCGCTAGCGAGAGAAAGTTCCTTTGCGCATCTGCCCTTCGGCAACGGCAGCGCGGTACTTCGCGGCGATGGCCTCGAGGTCGACCCGCACCGGCGGCGTCCTGAGTCCCCCGTCGTCCAGCGTGTCGGCCAAGCTTTCGTGCCTACGTCAGTACCAGGGTCCCCACCCGCCCCATGCACCCCAGGCGCCGGAGTCTCCATACAATTCGGAGGCCACTGCGGTCTGCGCCTCGTCGGTGGCGATGGCCGAGTCCATCGCCAGCTTCCAGTAGCGGCCATATGCCGCCTCCGTCCCGGCGTAGAGGCACTTGCAGAACTGTGCATCGGCCCAGAGGTAGCGGACCGTACCGTCCTTGTACGGCACCTTGGTGAACTTCCGCTGCGGCATCGCGGCGACCTTCTTCATGCGCTCCGGTGTGTCGGCGAGCTTCATCTGGAATCCGGCTGCCGCCAGCATGCGTTCTTCCTCCGCGGTGTTCGTCTTCTCGATCGCGGCGCAGCCCACCGCAAGCGAACCCGCGATGGACACGAGGCCGATGACTCCGATGATTCGCGAACGCACTCGTTCTACCCCCCTGCAATATGTGGAACCGGCGTAATTCTAGCGACCAGGGGAGACGGCTGCCAGCGATCG
>JBDHRV010000214.1:0-4027 GCA_039807745.1 Burkholderiales bacterium | reverse complement strand
GTGGACTCGGTTTGCACCTTCGCGCCCTCGACGAAGCCGGTGAAACGCTGGAGATAGCCGCTGATGATCGTCGCGATCGAGACGGCGACCTTCCACCACCAGTTGTAGACGGCGAAATAGATGCCCTCGCGGCGGATGCCGGTGGCGAGTTCCTCCTCGTCGCAGATGTCCGCGATCATCGCGTTCACGAGCGAAAAGGCGAAGACCATGCCGAGCGAGAGGCAGACGGTCGGGAACATCGTCCAATACGGGTGCGCGCGGTCGTAGCAGACGATCTTGGAGAGGTTGCCGCCGATGATGAGCGCTAACGCCAGCAGCACGGTGAAGCGCTTGCCGTAGCGCTTCGAGAGCCACGCCATCGGAAACGCGCCGAGAATGCCGACGATGGCCCAGAGCGTGCCGTTCACCGCCATCAGCTCGGAGGCGGCGTCCGTCTTTCCGTCGAAGAGGAAGAAGATCTGGATGTAGTTGTTGAAGCCCATCACGAGCTGGAACGCGACGATGAGCAGCACGAACGCGCCGACGAGGCGCAGGAAGGTCGTGTTGCGATAGGTGGCCTGGAAGCTCTCAATGATTGGCACGCGCTCCTGCTGGCTGGCTTGGTGAATCTTGCCTTCCTTGCACACGAACGCGCACCACATCGCCGCGCCGGTGAGGATCACGCTCATGCCGAGGCAGACCCACTTGATGCCGTTGACCGTGTCGCCGTGGAAGATCGGGCGGTTGGCGAGGAAGTAGACCCACGGCAGCGTGAGCGCGCCGACGTTGCCGATGAAACTCGCGTAGGCAAAGATGCTGGTCTTCTCGTGGTAGTCGTCGGTCATCTCCATGCCGAGCGCGCCGTGCGGGATCGCGTAGATCGGCACGACGGTGTAAAAGAACAGAGACGTCACGAGAAAGTAGCCGAACATCCATTCCTTGCTCCAATCGCGCGGCACCGTCCACAACAGCCAGAACGCGACGCCGATCAGGATGCCGCCGATAACGAGGAACGGAATGCGCCGCCCCCAGCGCGAGCGGCAGTTGTCGGACATGTTGCCGAGGATCGGATCGATGATCGCGTCCCAGAGCCGCGGGAAAGCCTGCGCGTAACCGATCCAGATCGCGCTCACGCCGAGGCCGACGACGTACACGAGATTCGTTAACTGCACGACCGAGTTCACGGCGACGATCGTCACTACGGCGCCCATGCCGTAGGCGACCTTTTGCGAGACGGGAATGCGATCGGCGGCGGCCGTCGTGTAGTGGGAAGTCATCAGGTGTAATGTTGGCGGGGCTCAAAGCGGTTCGCTTCGTCCCGGATGGTCATGCGGCGGTCGGAGTTCGATTCCGAGCAGATTACCGGATTCGCGCAACAGCGGCGCGATGGCCGTCATCGCCACGCGCCCGCAGCCGGCGCGGTAGGCGGCCTGATCGGTGGCACCCGACTGGCCGCAGAAGGTTCGGCCTGCGGGCCCCGGCGCGAGCGCTCCCCCCGCGAGCGAGGTTGGATCCTCGTCGAGTCCTCCCTCCAGCCGATGCGCTGCTCGAATCTGTAATCCCGCTGGCCGGGGCCGCCAGCCTCGGCATCCCAAACGCTGGCGCTGACCGTCAACCGCAGCAACGCCCCGGCCCGGCCCTCTGCGCGAGACTCGGCATGACCCAGGCCGGGAACTACTCTATTGCTGCTGACGGGCGCCCCGGGGGGTAGCCCCCCCTCGCTTCGGGGTCAGCCGAGACCCTTGATGCGGGTCTCCTGCTCCTCGCGCAGCTTGGCGGACTGGAAGCGCCAAGTGACGCGCCCGACCTCCTCCTCGTTCTTGAAGAGCTGACGCGCCATCACCTGCCCGAACTCGTCGGCGTTCGCGGGCGGCAGCTTCACATGGAGCTTCATCGGGTAGCGCGCTTTTTTCGGCATCAGCCCGGCGCCGAGCCGGACGCGGCCGGCCGCCGGCAGCCGCGCGAAGGCGATCTGCTGGCGCTCGTCGACCTTCACCACCTCGAGGTTGGCCTTCATCTCGCGGAAGAACCGGAACGGCGCCTCTAGCAGCACCTCCGCGCCGCGCGGCAGCCGAAGCTGCATTTCCACCACCATATCGAGCGCCTGGTTCGGGAAGCCGGCCACCAGGAAGGCCTGCGGCGCGGGCTCGGGCGCGCTCGGGTCGACGTCGACGACGTTGAAGTTCCGCCAGGTGACGTTGTTGTTGTTTCGGATGAACAGCCGGAAGTTGTCCCAGTTCAGGAAGTCCGCCAGCGGCGGCGCCGGATCCTGCGGGTGGTCGAGCAGCCCGACGAAACAGTAGTGCCCGGTCGCAGGGATCTGAGCCGCCGGCCAGGTCAGGGCGTCGGCACAGACCAGCTGCTCGCCGGTCGGCAGGTTCGGCATGGTGACGGTTCCGACCAAATTCCACAGGTCGGGACTAACCAGGGTGGAGGGCGGCGACCAGTAGATCGTCGCCGTCGCCCCGCTCGCGTCGGTGCTGCCCTGGTTGAGCGCCCGCACGTAGATGAAGTTGTCCTGCCCGGCCTCGGCCTCGTAGCCGAGCGTCGCGCTCATCTCGGTGCCGCTGCCCTGCCCGAAGGCCATCTGCGCGTCGGCGACCGGCGTCTTGCGCAGGATAATGTCGGGCGAGGCCGAGATCGACCCGGCATGCGGGTCGCCGGTGTCGCCGACGAAGTCACGGATGTAGATGTCCGGAGTAAGGCCGAGCAGGCTACCGATGACGCCGGCGAGGTTCGGCATCACCCCCATCGCCGTCACCTCGGCGGGTGAGGGCAGGGTGTTGACGGCCGCGTCGGAGAGGATCTGCCGCATCTGGCCGGGGCTCAGGCGGATGGCGTTCGCCGCCTCGTAGACGCCCTGAACGCAGAGCGCAGCGCCGGTGACGATCGGCGAAGCCGAAGAGGTCCCGCTGAAAATGCCGGTATACAGGTTGGTCGCGCCAGTAGTGTCGGAGGAGGCGGTGTTAACGTTCTGCCCCCAGGCGAAGCAGTCGAGGCGCGCGCCGTAGGTCGAGTAGCCGAGCCTGGTGTGCGGCGCGGCGGAGCTCGCTGCCGCGACCATGATCGCTCCCGAGTCGCGGAAGTCCGCGCTGGCAGGGTTGAGGATCTGCAGCCCGCCCTTGGTGTAGGCATCGAGGTCGAGCGCGGGCAGGCCGCCGTTGTTGGTGCCGTTGCCACCTGCCTCGACCACGATCATGCCGAGCGCCGTGGCGAGGCGGATCGCCTCGAAATTGAGGTCTACCGTCTCGACCGGGCCGTAAGTCGGGTCGCCGGCGGGCGTGGTCTGAGCGACGGTCTGCACCTCGAGCAGGATGGTGTCGCCGAAGGCGAGGTTCTGCACCGCGGCGAGGATCGCGTCCGGGATTGTGGAGCCCCAGTAGGAGGACGCCATGACGCCGGCGATCTGCGGTGCGATGCCGACGCAGCCGATGGTGTTGTCCACTGCGCAGACTTCGCCGAGCACGCTCGTGCCGTGCGCGCGCGAGCCGTCGCGAATCATGCCGTGGACCAGCGTCGCCCCGTGCGCGACGAGATCCTCGTGAGCGAGCGTCCACCCGCGTTCAACATCGACGAAGCGCTGCCCTGCCCCGTCGCCGCCGGGCAGCGCCCAGGCGAAGGGCGCGTCGATGCCGTCGGGGGCCGGCGTCAGATAACCCTGATTGACGTAGCGCGGGTCGTCGCCGGGCGCGACCAGCGGATCGGGACCGATGATCTCGATGTCGACCGAAACCAGGCCCGGCCAGCCGCGCAGTTGTTGGGCAAGCTCCCCCAGATCGTCGGCTTTCTCGGTGGTCAGTTCGAAGAACGCCTCGAAATTCGCAGGCTTGTAGGTCGGGTCGCGCTCCGCTGCGAGCCTCTGCAGCCGGCGCACTTCGTCCGGGGCGATCTTGGTCAGCGCGCGGGTCAGGCGCACATCGCCGAAGCGATCCTTGAACTTCGCCCAGCGCGCCGGGTGCGCCCGGGCGAGCAGGTCGACCGGATCCTCCACCTGTTCGAACGGAAGCCCGTCTTCGAAGCGCACGATCACGCGCGGCGGCTGCAGCAC
>JBDHRV010000213.1:0-4128 GCA_039807745.1 Burkholderiales bacterium | reverse complement strand
CGGTGGAGAAGCGCTACCAGAGCGTGCGCATCATCGCTGCCTACGACGTGGCCCACCTCGGCAGCGCGGCGCGCTGAACAAGCGACGGCCGTCGCGAGGCGGCCTCTCGCACCAGACAAGGAGAAAGCCGTGGTCACACGTTCCTGTCGCCTCGCCTTGGCGGCGACCCTGCTGTGGACGGGCGCCGCGAGTGCTCAATATCCGATCCTCGACATGATCGCGCAGCGCGTGATCGAGAAGTATCAAAACTCGACCTGCGAGCAGTTGTGGGAAAAGAGGGAGCAGCCGAAATCGGAGCGTGAGCAGGAGGTGATTCAGAGGCTGCGCAATGATCCGCAGATGGCCTCAGCATTCTTGAACCAGGTGGCCGGACCGATCGCGAACAAGATGTTCCAGTGCGGGATGATTCCATGAGGGTGGCCGCACTCTGGGGTGTGCTGTGCGTTGCGCTGACGTTCGCGCTGGGCAGCGCCAGCGGCCACGCCGCGTCGCCGGCGAAGAAGCCGGCAGCGGCGACATCGGCCAAACCGAAGCCGCCCGCCAAGGCGGCCGAGCCGGTGCTGGAGGCGAAGGCGATCGACATTCTGAAGGCCTCCAGCGCCCGGCTCGCCGCGGCGAAGTCGATGAACTTCACCGCCGTGGTCTCCTACGAAAGCCAGAGCCGCTTCGGCCCACCGCTCGTTTTCACCACCAAGTCGGACGTGACGCTGGTGCGCCCCGACAAGCTGCGCGTGGTCACCTTCGGCGACGGACCGCCCTCGGAGTTCTATTACAACGGCAAGACCATGATGGCTCTTGCGCCGGTCGAGAACCTGGTGGCCGTGGCCGAGGCCCCGCCCACGATCGACGCCGCGCTCGAGGCCGCGTTCGATTCCGCCGCCATCTACTTCCCGTTCACCGATCTCATCGTCGCCGACCCCTATAAGGACATCGCCGAGGGGCTGAAGGTCGCTTTCTACATCGGCCAGTCGAACGTGGTCGGCGGCACCACGACGGACATGGTGGCGTATGTCACCAACGGCGTGTTCGTGCAGGCGTGGATCGGCGCAGAAGACAAGCTGCCGCGGCGGGTGCGCGCGGTGTACCTGAACGACCCCGCGCTGCTGCGCCACGAGATGGAACTCTCCAACTGGCAGCTCGACCCGGCGATCGCCACCGAGTTCTTCGAGTCGGCCCGAGCGGCCGGCGCCAACCGCATCGCATTCGCGAAGCCGAGCCTGCCGGCACTGCCCGCGCTGCCCAAGACCAAACCGTCGAAATCTTCGCCACCGAAGAAGAAATGAGGAGGCAGATCATGAACAGGATCGCTATCGGTTATGCGACGTTGATGATCGCATTGCTCGCCCCGGGCCAAGCCGCGGCCTGGGCGCATGCCAACCGCTACGGCGGCAGCACCGAGCACGCCTACGGCGAGGGCACCGAGCACACCAGCCGCTGGGGCACCAGCACGGAACACGCGTGGGGCGGCGGCACCGCGCACACCAATGTCTACGGCGGCACCACCGCCGGCAAGGCCGGCTATGGCGCGTATCACGCCGGCCCCTACGGCGCCACCGCCTACCACCCGCCCGCATATGGCGGCGCCTACTACCATTTCCCGGCGTACTACCCGTATCACCCGCCGACGGTGGTGAACTATTACCCGTCCTCCGGCTGTACCGGCTGCGCGGCGGCCGCGGGGGCAGTCGTCGGCATGGCGGCGGGCGCGGCCATCGCGTCGTCGAATACCGCGGCAGCGACGTCGAGCGCGTATTCGGCGGGTGTCGCGGCAGGCAGCGCGAGCACGGCGAGTGCGTACAACGCTGGTGTCGCAACCGGGTACGCCGCTGGTGCGGCCAGCTCCAGCTACGTGATGGGCGGCAGCTACGCCGCGCTGCCCCCAGGCAGCATGTCGATCAACAAGGGCGGCACCACTTACTACCTGAGCGGCAACACCTGGTTCCAGCCGGCTTACGGCGCCAACGGCGTCTATTACCGCGTGGTGCCGGCACCGTGATGGTTACTGACGGAGCGCGCGAGAACGTGTACTTCCCCTACACCATCGACAAGGAGAAAGACATGCAAGCGATGACCACATCGGCAGGAGAACGGATCACCGCTTTTCTCCGAGCCTGGATTCTCGCAATCGCCGGCGCGATGTCGCTCGCGGTGGTTGCGGCACCCGCCACCGCACAGGACTACGGGCTCGAAGGAGAAGCCAGGTGGGCGCTGAACCGGCTGACGGCGACGCATCCCACGGCCAAGATGCTGGAGCAAAGGGCTTATGCGACGCTGGTCTTTCCCGACATCACCAAGGCGGGATTCCTCATCGGTGGGGAGACCGGCAACGGCGTGCTGTTCCGGCGCGGCGGCATCTCCGGCTACTACAACCTCTCCGGGGTATCGTACGGTTTCCAGGCAGGAGCGCAGACCTACAGCCTGGTCATGTTCTTCATGAACGAGGGGTCATGGAGGAGTCTCAACATGAGAGAAGGTTTACAGGTCGGTGTCGGTCCGAGCGTCGTCGTGCTGGATGAAGGAAAGGCCAGGTCGGTTACCTCGACCACACTCACCAGTGACGTGTACGCCTTCGTCTTCGGCGCGCAGGGACTGATGGCGGGCGCCGGCCTGGAAGGCACCAAGATCACCCGGCTCAACTATTAGCGGCGGCCGGCAGGTTCACGGGAAACGATGGCCCGCGAGCGCGAGCCCCGCTTCGCGCGCGTGACCGGGGCGCTCTTTGCGGCCGCCGCGCTCGGCGAGTTCGGTGTCGGTCTCGCCGTGCTCGCGCTCCCCGAACCGGTAACGGAGTTTCTGCTGGCGGCGCCGATCGAGGGCGTCGGGGTGGTGATCGCGCGCATGCTCGGCATTGCGTTGGCCGCGCTGGGCCTGACCTGGTGGCTGGCACGCCCGGATCTGACCGAGCGGCGGCTGCGCCTCGCGCCGGGGTTCGTGGGCTACAACCTGGGCGTGGGTTTCCTGTTTCTCTCGTACGCGATGGCCGCGAATCGGCCGATGCCCGTGCCATGGCTGATAGCCGAGCTGCATCTCCTGATGGGGCTCGCATTCGCGGGAGCCATGTTGTTCCGGCGGCACAGCAGCCCGATCGGATGAAGCAGCTGCACAACAGCAACAGGGGGTCGACATCATGAGCTCACGTCCGTACGCAGCCACCCTGGCGATCCTCGCACTGGTCGCGCTCGCGGCCTGCCAGAAAAAGGAGCCCGAACCGCCTGCGCCGGCCAAGTCGGCAGCGGAAGACGCAAAGAAGGAAGCGGCCCCGCCTGCCCAGCCTCCCGCCGCTCCGGCGGCTGCGCAGGCATCAGCGTCCGCGCTGCAGCCCAATCCCGAGCGCAATGCGTACTTCGGCGAGACCCACATCCACACCAGCTGGTCGGTGGACGCGTGGGTGATGGGCAACCGCATCACCGGCCCGGCCGACGCCTACAAGTACGCCAAGGGGGGGACCATCAAGCACCCGATGGGCTTCGACATCAAGATCGACACGCCGATGGATTTCATGGGCGTGACCGACCACTCGGAATACGTCGCCATCACCAAGGAGGCCAACACGCCGGGATCCTACGTGAGCAAGCTGCCCGAGGCGCAGCCGATGATCATGAAGGACCCCAACAGCTCGGCGGAGCAGAACCGGGTGTTCTCGTACCTTCTCAAGCTGGCTGGAGGCGCGCCGGTGAAGGCGTTCATGGATCCCAAGGTGACCGCGACGGTATGGCGGGAAAACGTCAGGATCGCCGACGAGGCCAACGAGCCCGGCAAGTTCACCGCGTTCTGCTCGTACGAGTGGACCTCGATGCCCGGCAATCGCAACATGCACCGCAACGTCTTCTTCCGCGCCTGCGAGCACGTGCCGGACTATCCGTTCAGCGCTCTCGATTCGGCGAAGCCCACCGAACTGTGGAACTGGATGGACGCGCAGCGGAAGAGCGGCAATGAGCTGCTCGCCATCTCGCACAACGCCAACCTCAGCAGCGGCTGGATGTATCCGACCGACGTCGACCAGACCACCGGCCGGCCGATCGACGCCGCCTGGGCCGAGGCGCGCATGCGTAACGAGCGCCTGGTCGAGATCAAGCAGGGCAAGGGCCAGTCGGAGACGCACCCGCTGCTGTCGCCGAACGACGAGTT
>JBDHRV010000212.1:0-4128 GCA_039807745.1 Burkholderiales bacterium | reverse complement strand
TGGAGCGGGTGAAGGGAATCGAACCCTCGTATGCAGCTTGGGAAGCTGCCGTTCTGCCATTGAACTACACCCGCATCTTGCTCGAAGCCGGCCGCTGAAGGACCGCCCCGGATCGCGTGACGCCACCGCCCTTCCACCGCGGCGACGCGTGCGTGCTAGAATTTAAGCTGTTGAAAACCAACACATAGCTTAGCAGTGATCGCCATTACCATCAATGGAGAGCCGCGCGCATTCGACGCGGTCATGAGCGTGAGCCAGTTGCTGGAGCGGCTGGAGCTCACAGGCAAGAAGATCGCCCTCGAACGCAATGGCGAGATCGTCCCACGCAGCCAGTTCTGCGAGCAGCGGCTTGCCGATGGCGATCGCATCGAGATCGTGGTGGCGGTAGGCGGCGGCTGAAGCGGCTCGGGACAATTTGCCCCGCAGCGGGTAATCTTTCGGTTTTCCCGATCACTTATCGCCTCGCCTGCCATGGATCCGCTCGTGATTGCCGGCCGTGCCTACGCCTCCCGCCTGCTCGTCGGGACGGGCAAGTACAAGGATTTCGACGAAACGCGCCGCGCGGTGGAGGCAAGCGGCGCCGAGATCGTGACCGTCGCGATCCGCCGCACCAACATCGGCCAGAATGCGAACGAGCCGAGCCTGCTCGAAGCCTTGCCGCCGTCGCGGTATACGATTCTGCCGAACACCGCGGGCTGTTACTCGGCGGACGAAGCGGTGCGTACCCTGCGACTCGCGCGCGAGCTGCTGGACGGCCACCGCCTCGTGAAGCTCGAGGTGCTCGGCGACCCGACGACGCTCTTCCCGAACGTGGTGGAGACGTTGAAAGCAGCCCAGACACTGGTCGCGGAAGGGTTCGACGTGATGGTCTACACATCCGACGATCCGATCATCGCGAAAGCGCTCGAAGAGATCGGCTGCTGTGCCGTCATGCCGCTCGCCTCGCTGATAGGGTCCGGGATGGGGATTCTCAATCCGTGGAACCTCCAGATCATCATCGAGAATGCCAAGGTTCCCGTGCTGGTCGACGCGGGAGTGGGCACCGCCTCCGACGCCGCCATTGCGATGGAGCTCGGCTGCGACGGCGTGCTGATGAACACCGCCATCGCCGCTGCGAAGGATCCGGTGCTCATGGCCTCCGCGATGAAGAAGGCGGTGGAAGCCGGACGCGAGTCTTACCGTGCCGGGCGCATGCCGAAGAAGCACTACGCGGCAGCGCCGAGCAGCCCGACCGCGGGCATGATTTCACAGGCCCCGAAGGCGGCCTGAGCCCGCCCGTGCAATCGGCCGGCGCCGCAGCGCTGCGCGAATGCCCGCCATGGACGCCGCTCCCGACACCCGCCCGATCCGCAGCTACGTGCTGCGTCAGGGGCGCATCTCGAACGCCCAGCAGCGCGCCCACAGGGAACTGCTGCCCCGCTACGGCATACCCTTCCGCGACGCATCGCTCGATCTGTGCGCCGAGTTCGGTCGCCCCGCGCCGAAGGTGCTCGAAATCGGATTCGGCATGGGCGAGACCACTGCCGCGATTGCGGCGACCCACCCGGAGAATGACTACCTCGGCATCGAAGTGCACGCACCCGGCGTCGGCAGCCTGCTGAAGCTGATCGCCGAGCGCGGGCTCGGGAACGTGCGGATCATCCAGCACGATGCGGTGGAGGTGCTGAGGCGCATGATCCCACCCGCGTCGCTGGCCGGGATTCACGTCTTCTTTCCCGACCCCTGGCCGAAGCTGCGGCACCACAAGAGACGCCTCATCCAGCCCCCGTTCGCGACCTTGCTGTCGGAGCGCCTCGAGCCCGGCGGCTACCTGCACATCGCAACCGACTGGGTGCCTTATGCCGAGCACGTGCTCGCCGTGCTCACTGCCGAGCCGCGCCTCGCCAACACTGTTTCGGGATACGCGCCCCGCCCCGGCTATCGACCGCTCACCAAGTTCGAGCAGCGCGGTTTGCGGCTCGGACACGCGGTCCACGACATCATTTTTCGTCGCATCCGGGCGGTTTCGATCACCGCGCCGATTCGCGAGAACGGAGGAACCGAACCATGAGAATCGCGATTCGAAACACGGTCCGCTTACGCACCGCAATCGGACTCACGACGTCGCTGCTCGCGATGGCCGCCGCACACGCCCAGGCACCAGGCGCGAAGTCCGGCCTGCTCGCGGCCTGTCCCGATCGCAACAATTGCGTCAGCAGCGACGCGATCAATCCCAAGCACGCGATCGCGCCGTTTCGTCTCAAGATGCCGCCGGCAGAGGCATGGGGCGAATTGAAGCGCCTCATCGAGGCCACCCCCGACACGCGAATCGTGCAGGCAACACCCGACTACCTAAGCGTCGAATTCACCACGGGCCGACTGCGCTTCATCGACGACGTGGAGTTCCTGTTGCGCGCGCAACAGCGGGAAGTGGCGGTGCGGTCGGCGTCCCGGTTCGGCTACTACGACTTCGGTGTGAACCGCGAGCGCGTCGAGAAACTGCGCGCGACGCTGCGCGAGAAGGGAGTGGTCGAGTAGCGCTTAGCGCGACGGCGGCAGGAAGATCTGCAGCGCCTCGTTCAGGAACCGACGCCCGAGCAAGGTCGGCGCGGCACGCTCGTGGTCGCGCACGATGAACCCACGCGCCTCGGCGGCGTTAAGACCGTGCAGCCCGACGGCGAGCGGCAGACCCGTGCGCTCCTCGAAGAGACGCAGCGGAAATCCCGCCGTGAGCCGAAGCGCGTTCATCATGAATTCGAAGGGCAGGTCACGGGGTGCCACGTCTTGCGCCATGTCGACGTGACGACCTTGCTGGATGGCGTTCAGGTATTCCCTGGGGTGCTTTACCCGCACTTCGCGCACGACGCGGTCCGGCAAGGAAATCTTGCTATGTGCGCCGGCGCCGATGCCCAAATAGTCACCGAATCGCCAATAGTTGAGGTTGTGACGGCATCCGCGGCCGGGTCGCGCAAAAGCGGACGTCTCGTAGTTCTCGTAGCCCCGTGCCGTCAACGTATCCTCGACCAGCCCCTGCATGTCCGCGGCGAGGTCGTCTCCGGGCAACTGCGGCGGGTAGCGGTGAAAGTACGTGTTCGGCTCGATGGTGAGGTGGTACGCGGAGAGGTGTGTCGTCCCGAACGACACAGCGGTCTCGATATCGGCCCGTGCTTGTTCGAGCGTCTGACCCGGCAGCCCGTACATCACGTCGAGGTTGATGTCATCGAAGCTCGCCTGCGCGATCTCGATGGCGCGCCGCGCCTGCCGATCGTCGTGGATGCGGCCGAGCGACTGCAGGTGACCCGGGTGAAAACTCTGAACGCCGATGGAAAGCCGGGTCACGCCCGCCGTTCGAAACGCGGCGAATTTTTCCGCTTCGCAGGCTCCGGGGTTCGCTTCCAGCGTCACTTCCGCATCCGGCGCAAGCGGGAGCCGCGCGCGAATCGCTCCCAGCACATCGTCTATGGCGCGCGCCGACAGGAGGCTCGGGGTACCGCCGCCGAAGAACACGGTGTACACCTTGCGGCCCCAGACCTGGGGCAAGGCGCTTTCCAGGTCCGCAGCCAGCGCGGCGACGTATTCCGACTCCGGCAGCGCCCCCTTCGCCTCGTGGCTGTTGAAGTCGCAGTAGGGGCATTTGCGGACGCACCAGGGAACGTGTACGTAAACGGAAAGCGGCGGCAGCGCAGCGAAGCGCACGCGGCTCCCGTCGCGCGGGACCGCGATGGCGACGTCAGGCACTGCGTCGACTCGACGAACCGATCATGTCCAGATGGTAGCCGCGGCCGGTGGGCATGTCACGGCCACGCGTGACAGGACACGCCTGCGTTAGAATAAGGGCGCATTTCCCCGGCGCCCGCCAGGCCAAGAAGAAAAGAACATCGTCACGCCGCAGATTGATGCACCTGTCTCCACCAAGCCCCCGAGTCCAGTGAGCGATCGCCTCTCGAGAATGCCGCTCGTCGACGTGCTGAAGGCCGCGGCTTCGCAGCTTTTCGTGCCGCGGCTGCCCGAACGCTGGCCAGCCGCGTCGTGGGTGTCTTCTCTCGCACGTATTTCGTACTCGGTGTTCCTCGTTCAATTCCCGGTATGCATGCTCATCAACGCCGCAGTGTTTCGCTTTTTTCAGGCCGATCTGACCGCCAACGTCCT
>JBDHRV010000211.1:0-4178 GCA_039807745.1 Burkholderiales bacterium | reverse complement strand
ACAGCCTTCACCGCATGCGAGTCCCCGGCCCTGGCACGACGTTCTTTCGCCTCCCGCCTCCCCCCTCCCGCCTCCCCGCAGCGCGATGAACATCAACGGCGTCCACATCGACGACACCTTCGCGGAGGCCTTCGGCATGAAGGCGACGCGGGTGCTCGTCACGGCCCAGAACCTGAAGTGGGCTTACCATGCCGCGAACGCCGCGACCGGTTTCGCGACGTCCGTGATCGCCTGCGGCTGCGAGGCGAGCGTCGAACGCAAGCTCGATCCCGGCGAGACCCCGGACGGACGCCCCGGCGCGTCCATCCTGTTCTTTGCCATGTCCGGCAAGGAGCTCGCGAAGCAGGTCGAGCGCCGCATCGGCCAATGTGTGCTGACATCGCCCACGAGCGCCGCATTCGCCGGCATCGACGAGGGCGAGCCGATCGCGCTGGGCAAGAACCTGCGCTTCTTCGGCGACGGCTTCCAGCTCTCGAAGCTGATCGGCGGCAGGCGCTACTGGCGCGTGCCGGTCATGGACGGCGAGTTTCTCGTGCAGGAGACGACCGGCATGGTGAAGGCGGTCGGCGGCGGCAACTTCCTCGTGCTCGCCGACTCGCAGCCGCAGGCCCTGGCCGCCTGCGAAGCAGCGATCGACGCCATGCACAAGGTTCGGAACGTGATCATGCCGTTCCCCGGTGGCGTCGTGCGCTCGGGCTCGAAGGTCGGCTCGAAGTACAAGGCGTTGATGGCGTCCACCAACGACGCGTTCTGCCCGACGATTCGCGGCATCACGCGCTCCGACCTCGCGCCCGGCATCGAGTCGGTGATGGAGATCGTGATCGACGGTCTGACCGACGCCGACATTCGCGTGGCGATGCGCGCGGGGATCGCGGCAGCCTGCGAGCTGGGTGCGGCGAACGGGATCCGGCGCATCAGCGCCGGCAACTACGGCGGCAAGCTCGGGCAGTTTCATTTCAAACTCCGTGAAGTCATGGCATGAGCCCCGTCACGTTCACGCTGAAGGACATTCCGCGCCAGCGCGTCGACTGTTCCGCACTCACCCCGACCCGCCTCGCGGGCAGATCGCCTGCCGATATCGCCGCCATCGAGCTGCCCTGCGGTAACCGCAAACCGCGCGTCGAGGAGCTCTTCGAGCTCCAAGGGGAAGACACGTCGAGCCTCGTCTTCCGCAACGCCTGCGACAAGCTCGATCGCATCGGCGAGGCCATGTTCGACGGCTCGATCGAAGTCGAGGGGGATACCGGCGCGTACCTCGGACTCGGCCTGCGTGGCGGGCGCATTACCGTGCGCGGCAACTGCGGGGCGTTCGCCGCAGCCGAGATGAAGCGCGGGCTGGTTCACGTTTGCGGCAATGCCGGCGATTTCCTCGGTGCAGCGCTGCCTGGCAACCGTCAGGGCATGCGCGGCGGCATGGTGATCGTAGGCGGCAACGTGGCCGATCGGTGCGCCGACCGCCTGCGCCGCGGCAGCATCCTGATCGAAGGCGATGCGGGTGATTACTGCGCCTCGCGGATGATCGCGGGCACCCTCGCGGTGCTCGGGACAGTGGGCGCGTATCCCGGTTTCGCGATGCGCCGCGGCACGCTGCTCCTCACGACGCCGCCCGCTTCGCTGCCCGCCACCTTCGGCGATTGCGGCACCCACGATCTGCGCTTCCTGCCGCTGCTGGTGCAGTCCTGGAAGTCGCTCGAATCCCGCTTCGCCCAGCTCGCGCCGAATGCCCGGGTACGTCGATTCATGGGGGACCTTGCCTGCGACGGCAAGGGTGAAGTGCTGGTCTGGCTCTGAGTCCGCCTGCCTCGCGTTGCGACTGCTGCGTGCGGGGACGCGCGGCTTGTGGGCGTTCTGGTGCCGATGACTCGCGAATCGCTCACCCGTTTTGCATGGCTCTCGATCGCGGCGGCGCTTGCCACCATCGCTCTGAAGGGGCTTGCATGGCGGCTCACGGGGTCGGTCGGCCTGCTCTCCGACGCGCTCGAATCGTTCGTGAACCTCGCGGCGGCGATCGTCGCGCTGTGGCTGCTCAAGGTCGCCGCCAGGCCGCCCGACGACGAGCACAGCTTCGGCCACGACAAGGCGGAGTACTTCGCGAGCGGTATCGAGGGCATATTCATTCTCGCCGCGGCAACCGGCATCGCCCTGACGGCGGTGCCGCGATTCCTCCATCCGGAGCCGCTGCAGCAGGTGGGCTGGGGCCTTGCGGTCTCGGCGGTGGCCGCGCTCGTCAATCTGGTGGTCGGGCAGATCCTCATCCGGGCCGGGAAAGCGCACCACAGCATCACGCTCGAAGCAGACGGGCAGCACCTGATGACGGACGTGTGGACGTCCGCCGGTGTCATCGCCGCGGTGGCGCTCGTGGCAGCGACGGACTGGTTGCGGCTCGATCCGCTGATCGCGATCGCGGTGGCTGCCCACATCTGCCTCACGGGCGTGCGCCTCATGCGCCGGTCCGTGAGCGGCTTGATGGACAGCGCACTCCCGCGAGAGGAGCGCGACCGCGTGCAGGCCATCCTCGAGCGCCATCGCGCGGCAGGCGTCGACTATCACGCGCTGCGCACCCGGCAGGCCGGGCACCGGCGCTTCGTCTATTTCCACCTGCTCGTGCCCGGAGCGTGGTCGGTGGAAAAGGGCCACAACCTCATGGAGGACATCGAGGGCGAGATCCGCGCGAGCCTGCCATACGCCACGGTGATCGCACACCTCGAGCCGGTGGAAGATCCGAGCTCCTACCAGGACGTGAATCTTGATCGCTAGGCTCACCGCCGGTCCGGGTCTGGTCGCCTTCCTCACGCTGGTCGCGTCACTGACGTTCGCCATCGACACCGAGGCGGAGAAAGGTGTGCCGGAGGACCGGCCGCTGGTGCTCTCGACCGGCTCGGAGCGTGGTGTTTACTATCCGGTCGGCTCGGCGCTGTGCACGCTGTTCAATCTCGAGCATCCCGCGGGGGCGCGTTGTGTGGCCGTCCGCTCGCGCGGTTCGGTCGCCAACATCGCTGCGCTGAAGGCGGGCCGTGCCCAGTTTGCGCTGGTGCAGTCGGACACCCAGGACGCCGCCTACCGTGGCACCGGCGAATTCGCGGCGAAGGGCGGGCAGGCGGCGCTGCGGTCCCTGTTCGCGCTCTACAGCGAATATCTGGCGGTGCTGGTGCGTGCCGATTCGGGGATCCAGCAGATCGGCGACCTCAAGGGCAAACGCATCAACATCGGGCGCCCGGAATCCGGACAGCATGCGGTGGTAGAACAGGTGCTGGCGGCGATGGGTCTCGGGCCGCAGGACTTCCGCGTCTACCGCGAGCGCGGGCCGGCGCAGTTGAAGCGCCTGTGCACGGGCGGGCTCGACGCGGCAACCTTCGTCGGCGGTTCGCCGAACGGGCACGTGACCGCGGCGGCGCTCGCCTGCGATGTGCGCCTGCTGCCGGTGGCCGGACCGCAGATCCAGCACTTGCTGGAACGGCATCCGGAACTCTCGCGTGGCCTGATCCCGGGCGGACGGTATCGCGGCAATCCTCACGACATCCCCACCGTGAGCGTGACCGCGACCCTCGTCACGACCGCATCACAGCCCGAGGACGAGGTCTACGCGTTCGTGCGCACGATCTTCGACAACTTCCAGATCCTGGCCGAGCTGCACCCGGTGTTAAACGAGCTCGAACCGCGCGAGATGGCCCGCAGCCACGGCGCGGCCCCGCTGCATCCGGGAGCGGAGCGCTTCTTCCGCGAACGCGGCCTGATCGATGAGCGCCAGCCATGACGGTCACGCGCCGCGCCGCGCTCGGACTCATCGCCGCTGGCGCGCTCGCCTGCGTCGCGCCCCGTCGTGCGCCGGCTGCCGCCCTGCCACCGGCCCTCAAGTTCAGGATCTTGCGCGACGGCAAGCAGATCGGCGCGCACTCGGTCGGCTTCGAGACCGCCGGCAGCGGGATGCGCGTGATCACCGCGATCGACCTCGAAGTGAAGATCGCGTTCGTCTCCGCGTTCCGCTTCGCGCACCGCGGCACGGAGCGGTGGGAGGGCGACCGACTGGTGGAGTTGAGGAGCACGACCGACGAGAACGGCGAGCGCTTCGACGTAACGGGGAAGCTCGTCGCCGGCGCGTTGCAGATCACTGCGCCCAATGGCACCACGCTCGCCGACGCGTCGGCGTTCACCACGAACGACCTCTGGAACCCGAGCGC
>JBDHRV010000040.1:0-25445 GCA_039807745.1 Burkholderiales bacterium | reverse complement strand
CTGGCAGGCCACCGTGGTGGAGCTGATGCAGCGCGCCGATGCCGTGGTGATGGACGTGCGCGGTCTCACGCGCGAGCGCCGCGGGTGCGAGTTCGAGCTGCAGCAGCTCGCGCTTCGCTTGCGCCCGCAGCGCGTGGTGCTGGTGGCCGATCACGCGACCGATCGCGGCGTGCTCGAATCGGCATTCGGCTCGAAGCTCGACAGCGTGCAGGTGATCAAGGTCGAGCGAACGCGCGACACCGCGGCTGTCTTCGGGGCTCTGCTCGCTGCCCCCCGTTGTTAGATCACCGAACACATTGAACGGCGACGACGAGCACTCACGCTACAATTGCCGCTCGCCTCCTGAACTGTCGTCACCATGCATCTCATTCAGCCATTTACCGGCCTGCGTCCGCGACCCGAGCGCGCGGCGGAAGTGATCGCACCGCCCTACGACGTGCTCGACACCGCGGAAGCGCGTGCGCGCGCCGCCGGCAAGCCGTGGAGTTTCCTGCACATCTCGAAGCCGGAGATCGATCTGCCGCCGGACACCGATCCGCACGCGCCGGCCGTCTACGCAAAGGGGGCACAGAACCTGGCCGGCATGCTGGCGGCAGGCATTCTCACCCGCGACGCCCAGCCCTGCTATTACGTTTACCGGCTGACGATGGGCGGCCACGTGCAGACCGGTGTGGCCGCCGCCGCGTCGATTGCGGCCTACGATGCGAATCGCATCCGCCGCCACGAGCTGACACGCCCGGAAAAGGAGAACGATCGCGTCCACCAGATCGACGCGCTGAACGCCCAGACCGGTCCGGTGCTGATGGCTTACCCGGATGCGCCGCGGGTGGATGAGTTGCTGGCCGAAGCGGCTGCCGGCTCACCCGACGTGGACGTGACGGCGGATGACGGCATCGTGCACAGGCTCTGGGTGGCGCACGATGCCCGGACGGTCGCGACGCTCACCGCCGCCTTCGATGCCATGTCCGCGCTCTACATCGCCGACGGTCACCACCGTTCGGCCGCGGCCTCGCGCGTGGCGGCGGCGCGGCGAGCCGCCAACCCGCGCCACACCGGCGAGGAGAGCTACGAGCGTTTCCTGTCGGTGATCTTTCCCGCCCACGGGCTGCGCATCCTCGACTACAACCGCGTCGTGGCCGATCTGGGCGGGCTCGCGCTGCCGGATTTCCTGTCTCGTGTGGGCGAGCGCTTCGCCGTGGCGTCCAGCTCCACGGCCGTCAGGCCGCAGCGCTCGGGTGAATTCGGGCTCTACGTCGACCGGCGATGGTATCGGCTCACCATCCACCCGGAACGGCTACCCGCCGACGCGGAGGGGAGACTGGATGTCAGCCTGCTCTCGGATCACCTGCTCGCGCCGGTGCTCGGCATTCACGATCTGCGCCGCGACAAGCGCATCGATTTCATCGGCGGCATGCGCGGCCTGGGCGAGCTGGAAAGGCGCGTCGACACGGGCGGGATGGCCGCCGCCTTTGCGCTCTTTCCGACCCGCATGGGGGACCTGATGGCCGTGGCCGACGCCGGCGGAGTGATGCCGCCCAAATCCACGTGGTTCGAGCCCAAGCTTGCCGACGGCATGGTCTCGCACGTGCTCGACTAGAGGTCTGGTCACTTCGACTTCAGCACGCCTACCAGCCACAGCAGGATGACGGCGCCCACGGTCGCCGAGATCAGCGATCCGATGAATCCGACCGCCTTGAGACCGACCAGGCCGAACGTGAATCCGCCGATGATGGCGCCGATCACGCCCACGACGAGGTTGCCGATCAGTCCGAACCCGCCGCCGCGCATGATCTTGCCGCCGAGCCAGCCCGCGATCAGTCCGATCACGATCGATCCGATGAATCCTTCTCCCATTTCGCGTTCTCCAAGAGTTGAGCTTCGAAAGTGTTACCCGCGCGGTGCGCGCCGCCCGGCCAGGCGGCATCTTACCGCGCCAGGGCCGAGATGCCCCCTCCGGTCTCGCGTCGGCGTGCCTGTCACACACCGGACGCCGGATGCGGCTAGAATTCCCATGACCTGCGCCATCCATGTCGTCGACCAGCTTCCACTCTGACAGCGGGATCCGCGTGAACGCAGTGTTGGTGGCGCTGCTCGTGGCGGCGAACCTTCTGCTGCTGTTCGTGGTGCCCGTCTGGCTCCTGCCCGCGAGTGTCTGGTGGGGCCTGCTGCTGGTACCGGTCGCCTTGACCGCGAACACCATGTGGTCGCTCATCCACGAAGCCATCCATGGCCATCTGTTCGCCGAGCGCCGCTGGAACGATTGCACCGGCCGCCTGCTGTGCGTGCTCTATGGCGCGCCTTTCCGCGCGCTGCGCGTCGCGCACCTGCTGCACCACCGTTACAGCCGCACGCGCCGCGACCGGACGGAGGTCTATGATCCCGCACGGACGTCGCGATTCGCCGCCGCCGCCGGTTTCTTTATCCAGCTCTTGGGCGGCATGTACTTTATCGAGGTCCTGAGCTCGCTCGCCTGCCTGCTGCCGCGGCGCGCGATCGACTGGCTCGCGCCGCGTCTCGAACACCCCGACTCGACCGGCGGGCTCGTCGTCCGTGCGGTGCGCGAGCCGCGTGCGCTGCGCGAGATGCGCCTGGACACGCTCGCGATCCTGGCCGTCTTCGGTCTCGCCATCTGGTTCTACGGGGCGAACGTCTGGATGCTCGCCGCGGTCGTCCTGGCGCGCGCCGCGCTCGTCTCCATTGCGGACAACTCCTATCACTACGCTACCGTGCTCGAGCAGCCACGGCTGGCGATGAATGCGCACGCGCCGCGCTGGATCGCCGCGGCGCTGCTCCACTTCAATCTCCACGGCGTGCACCACCGCTATCCGCACCTGCCGTGGTTCGCTCTGCGCGCGCAGTTCGAACGCGAGGGCGGGCGCGCCGACATCGGTCTCGCGACCTGCTTCCTGCGTCAACTGCGCGGGCCGATCCCGCTCGATCGCCTGTCGGCCTGACGCTGCGCGGCGAGGCGTTCGCACCGCCGTATGATTGGGCCGGCCTGACCCCGATGATCGACGCGAGAGACTCGGACTGCCGCGTGCCGGTGCAAACGCCGGTCATCGAGCCGGCACGGCTGCGGCTGCGCGAAGACGGCATTCCGTATTCCGAACGCTTCGAGGACGTCTACTTCTCCGCCGCGGGCGGGCTCGCCGAAGCGCGACACACCTTCCTGCTCGGCAACGGGCTGCCGCACCGCTGGGCACGCGTGCAACGATTCACCATCGTCGAATGTGGATTCGGCACCGGGCTCAACTTTCTCGCGACGTGGCAGGCGTGGCAGGCGAGCGCACCAGCGGGCGCGCGTCTGCACTATGTCGCGGTCGAGAAACACCCGCTCGCGCACGACGATCTCGCGCGCACCTTCGCGGCGTGGCCGGAGCTCGCACCGCTCGCCCGTGAGCTGACCGGCGTCTATCCGCCGCCGGTGCCGGGCTTCCACCGGCTGCACGTGGCGGGCGGTCGCGTCGCGCTCACGCTGCTGTTGGGCGACGCGACTGCGATGCTGTCGCGGTTGGACGCTGCCGCTGATGCGTTCTTCCTCGACGGTTTCGCACCGGCGAAGAACCCGCAGATGTGGAGCGCCGCGCTCTTCCGCGAGCTGGCGCGACTGGCGGCGCCGGGTGCCACGCTCGCCACCTACAGCGTGGCGGGAGAGGTGCGGCGGGCGCTCGCCGCCGCCGGCTTTCGCGTGGAGAAGCGGACCGGCTACGGTCGCAAGCGGGAGATGCTGGTCGGCGTGTTCGCTGGCGTGGCGCGACCGCGGCGGGAAGACCCGGCGCACCGGCACGCCGCGGTGATCGGGGCGGGGCTCGCCGGCACCGCCTGCGCGGAGCGCCTCGCGGCGCGCGGCTGGCGCGTCGCTCTCATCGAGCGGCATGCCGGTGCGGCGCGCGAAGCATCGGGCAATCCCATCGGCATCCTGCATCCGGCGCTGCTGGCGGATCGGCGCACCCGCAGCACGTTCACCACCGCCGCCACGCTGTACGCGATGCGCCAGTTGCGGATCCTCGACCGCGAGCGCTGCCCGCCGCGCTGGGGGCCGACCGGCGTGCTGCAGGTGTGCCGCGATCCGCGGCGGCTCGAGCGGCTGGTGCGCGCGCGCGAGTCGGTCGGGCTGCCGGATGCGGTGGCGCGCCGCGTCGACCGCGAGGAAGGCTGCGAGCGGACCGGCGCGCGCACCGGGGGCGCGGGCTTCTGGTTCGCCGCCGGCGGCTGGGCCTCGGCCTCGAGCGTGTGCGAGGCGCGGCTTGCCGCGTGCGAGAATGACGTCCGGCGCCTGTTCCAGTGCGAGGCGATCGGGCTCGAACCCACTGGTACCGATTGGCGCGTGCTGGATGCGAGCGGGCGGGTGCTCGCGCAAGCACCGGTGGTGGTGCTCGCCAACGCGAGGGATGCGATGCGATTCGATATGGCTTGCGGGCCGCGGCTGCGTCCGGTGCGTGGCCAGGTCACGCAGCTGCCGGAGCAGCAGGGCCGGCCGCTGCGTGCGCCGGTCTGCGGCGACGGATACGTCACGCCCGCCGTCGGCGGCACGCACTGCATCGGCGCCACGTTCGACGAGGACGACAGCGACTGCGCAATGCGCGCGGCGGATCAAGCGGGCAATCTGGAGCGGCTCGCGCGGATGCTGCCGGGGTTCGCCGTCGGCTGCGATCCCGCCACGCTCGCGGGTTGGGTCGGGGTGCGCGCGGTGAGCGCGGACCATATGCCGCTGGCCGGTGCCCTGCCGGGTGCCGGCCAGGGTGGACTCTTCGCGTGCGTCGGCCTGGGCGCGCGCGGGCTCACGTGGTCCGCGCTGCTGGGCGAGCTCGTCGCGAGCGCGGTGCACGGCGACCCGCTGCCGATCGAGCGCCATGTCGCGGATCAGCTTGCGCCGGGTCGCCAGCTGCGGGAGGCGGCATCGTCGTGATCGCCAGCCCCGCGCACAACGAGCAACGGGTGCGGCCCGAATACGGCGGCGCCAGCATCGTCAATCTGATGGCCTCGGTGATCGCGTCACGCGGCGGCAGACCCGGCTACCCGATGCTGGAAGGGTTCGACACCGACTCGCTCGCGGCAGTGCGCACACTCGTGCTGCTGGTGATCGACGGGCTCGGGTATCGCCACCTTACGGCGCATGCCGAGGTGGCGCCGGCGCTGCGGCGACACCTGCGCGCCCGGATGACGACGGTGTTCCCGGCGACCACGGCCGCCGCCATCCCGACGTTCCTCACCGGGTTGGCACCCCAGCAGCACGGGTTGACGGGATGGCACATGCACTTTCGCGAGATCGGCACGGTCGCCGCCGTGCTGCCGTTTCGGCCGCGCTGCGGCGGTCGATCGCTGCGCGACGGGGGTGTCACGCCGCAGCTCCTGCTCGGATTGTCACCGCTTTACGACCGGCTCGCCGACCGCTCCTGGGTGATCGCGCCGGAGCGCATCGCGCACTCCGACTTCAACGCCGCGGCGAGCGGCTGTGCGCAGCGCGTGGGTTATCGCACGCTCGGCGAGCTGTGCGAACGCGTGCTCGCGGCCGCCGCAGTGCCCGTGCGCAAGCTCGTCTACGTCTACTATCCCGAGCTCGACACGCTCGCGCACGTACACGGCATCGGCAGCGGCGAGGTGCGCGGCGAGCTCGATCGCATCGATGCCGCGTTCGAGGCCCTGGTGCGGGCGCTGCGCGGTACCGACACGACCGTGCTGCTCACCGCGGACCACGGTTTCATCGACAGTACGCCCGACACGCGCGTCACGTTGCAGAACCACCCCGAGCTCGCGGCGATGCTGACGCTGCCGCTGTGCGGCGAGCCGCGCGTGGCGTATTGCTACGTCGATCCGGATCGCTGCCGGGATTTCGAGGACTACGCGACGACGCATCTATCGACCGGCTTCGATCTCGTGCGCAGCCGCGACCTGATCGCGCAGGGCTGGTTCGGTCCGGGCGCGCCGCATCCGCGTCTTGCGGCGCGGGTCGGGCACTACGTTCTGCTCGCGCGCGACAACTGGACGCTGACGGATCTCACGCTGGGCGAGAAGCCGCACGTGCAGGTGGGCGCGCACGGCGGCACGACACAGGACGAGATGTACGTGCCGCTGGTGGTCGCGCACGCCTGACGGCGTGCCGCGCTACGCGGCAGCTTTCGGCGGCAGGAAGAACGCGCCCGGACGCCGTCAAGGCGTGACGAGCACGATGCAGCCGCGCGGGTCCTTGCCCTTCTGCTGGCGGCTCACCTCGATCACGACGGTGTCGCCCTCGATCGTTGGGAACTTGACCTTGGTCTGGTCGACCGGCCTGCTGCCGGCGCCGGAGAGGGCACCGACGAATTCCGCGCCGTCCGGGACATCGGAGTCGATCTCGAGTACCTTGACGAGCAAGGTGGTCGCCGGACCGGCGATGACGGCGGCCTGGGCGAAATCGACTTCGACGTTGGTGCCGAAGCCGCACGGCGCGCGCACCACGTCGCCGGGGCGCGCCGGCACGTTGGCCACCAGGGTCGCGCCACTGGACGTCAGCAGATGTTTCGCGGCGCCGCGGATGTCCAGCTTGCGCACCGAATGGGTATCGACCGAGCCGGTCGCGGTTTTCTTGCGCACTTCCTCCGCCAGGGTCTGCGGCTGACCGAATTCCTTCCAGGGCACGGTGGGGCGCTTGCCGTTGTACTCGAAAACGGCGACGTTGTAGAGGAAGAGCGTCTCGTCTTCGGGCCGTTCCGCCGCGAAGGCGAAACCGGGGACGGCAAGGAGGAGCAGGGCGTAGGCGCGTAGACGCATCGGGAGACGTTCCGGGCGGGTGAGGCCCTATGGACCGCGGCGGCGGCGCATCGTTCGGCGGCAGCCGGGGCAAACCGGAAACGGCGCGGGCGCCGCGGAAACTCCCGGTCGGAGCTCCCGCGACGCCCGCGAATGCCGTCAGATCGACTCGGGGATCATGGTGATGGCGCCGCAGGGGCACTCGGACACACAGATGCCGCAACCCTTGCAATAGTCCAGGTTGAACTTGAAGCGCTTGCCGGGACCGAGCTTGATGACGGCGTTGTCGGGGCACACGCCGTAGCAGTTGTCGCACTCGAAGCAGTTGCCGCACGACAGACACCGGCGCGCTTCGAAGAGTGCGTTGCTCTCGTCGAGCCCGCCGACCACTTCATCGAAGGTGGACTGCCGACGGATCGTGTCGAGCGTTGGCTGCACCGTCTTCGGCGCATCGTCGTAGTACCACGGGTTGAGCTTGTCGAAGGTGGCGATCTCGTGCTTCGGCGCCGGCTCGTAGGTCTCGCCGCGCAGCCATGCGTCGATGTTGCGCGCCGCCTTCTTGCCGTGGCCGATGGCGACCGTGACGGTGCGCTCGGAGGGCACCATGTCGCCGCCGGCGAAGACGCCGGCACGGCCGGTCATCATGTTCTTCGAGACCTGCACCACGCCGTCCTTGATCTCCAGACCCGGCACGCCGTTCAGGAGCGAAAGGTCGACGTCCTGCCCGAGTGCGAGCACCAGCGAGTCGGCTTCCAGCGTTTCCATCTCGCCGGTCGGCTGCGGGAAGCCTTTCGCGTCGAGTTCCATGCGCTCGACGGTGAGCGTGCCCTCGTCGGACATGTTCTTGATGGTCGACAGCCACTTGATCATGATGCCTTCCTGCAGCGCCTCCTCGACCTCGAAGTCGTGCGCGGGCATCCTCTCGCGGGTGCGGCGGTAGACGATGATGGCTTCCTCCGCGCCGAGCCGCTTCGCCGTGCGCGCCACGTCGAGCGCGGTGTTGCCGCCGCCATAGACCACCACGCGGCGCCCGAGCATCGGCTTTTCCTCGCCCTCCATGCTGCGCAGCACCTGCATCGCATCGAGCAGTTTCGCGGCCTCACCCGCCGGGATGTAGGCGCGCTTGGCGATGTGCGCACCGACGGCGAGGAACGCGGCATCGAACCCGCCTTCCTTCATCGTCTCCTCGATGTTCGCGACCTTGGTATTGAGCTTGAGCGTGACACCGAGATCGAGAATGCGCTGGACCTCGGCTTCCAGCACGTCGCGCGGCAGGCGATATTTCGGGATGCCGAAGCGCATCATGCCGCCCGACAGCGGACCCGCCTCGTGGATGGTCACGCGGTGGCCGAGACGCGCCAGGTGGTAGGCCGCCGAGAGCCCGGACGGCCCGGCGCCGACCACCAGCACGTGCTTGCCGGACGAGGTCGCGGGTTTCTCGAATTTCCAGCCGAGCTTAATGGCCTGGTCGCCGAGGAAGCGCTCGACGGAGTTGATGCCCACGGCCTCGTCGACGTTCGCGCGGTTGCACGCCGTCTCACAGGGGTGGTAGCACACGCGGCCCATTACGGCCGGCATCGGGTTGTCCAGCGTGAGGGTGCGCCACGCCTGCTCGTAGTCGCCGGACTCGGCGTGATAGAGCCAGCCCTGGATGTTCTCCCCGGCCGGACAGGCGTTGTTGCACGGGGGCAGGCGGTCCAGGTACAGCGGGCGATAGGTACGCCAGGTTCCCGTCTTGTTGGCGAGCGAGGAACCGACGTCGAGCGTGATCGCGAACGGCTTGTCCATCAGTGAGTTCCTCCGTCGACCAGACCGAAACGCCGGATATTGCGGTCGGCGATGGCCTGGATGTGGCCGATGACGTCCAGCCGCGGCTGCGGCGAGAAGAGATGCGCGAAGCGCTTCTGCGGCTTGAGGTATTCCTCGACCGGAACCTGCTTGCGGATCTTCGAGACTGCGACAACTTCGCCGTTTTCCGCCTCGATGACGGGGAAGACGCCGGATTCCTTCGCGAGCCGCGCGATGCGGATGGTGTCGTTGGAGGCGGTCCCCCAGCCGAGCGGGCACGGCACGAACACGTGGATGTACCGCGCGCCGCGGAATTCCATCGCGCGTTTCACCTTCGCCTCGAGGTCGCGCAGCTCCGACACGATGGCCGTGGCGACGTAGGGAATCTCGTGCGCCATCGCGATCATCGGGACGTTCTTCCCCTGTCCGAAGACGTTGCCCGGCTGCTTGCCGACAGCGGGCGTGGTCGCGGTGCGCGCCGCGCCCGGGGTGGCGGAAGAACGCTGCACCCCGGTGTTCATGTACGCCTCGTTGTCGTAGCAGATGTAGAGCACGTCGTCGTTGCGCTCGAACATCCCGGAGAGGCAGCCGAAGCCGATGTCGGTCGTCCCGCCGTCGCCGCCCTGGGCGATCACTCGCACCTCGGTGCGGCCCTTGACCCGCAGCGCGGCGGCGATGCCCGTGGCCACCGCCGCGGTGTTGCCGAAGAGCGAGTGGATCCACGGGATCTGCCACGAGGTTTCGGGGTAGGGCGTGGAGAACACCTCGAGGCAGCCGGTCGCGTTGGCGGCGATCAACTGATTGTCGGTCGCCATCATCGCGGCGTCGATCGCATAGCGCGCGCCGAGCGCCTCGCCGCAGCCCTGACAGGCGCGATGACCCGAGTTGAGCGAATTCGTGCGTCGCATGTCCGCCTGCACCGTGCGCTGCGATGGATCGAGCAGGCGGTTGCCGACGGTGTGCGTGCCGGTCTGATAGAACTTGATTGAGGTGACTGTCATCTTGGTCTTCTCCCTGTTAGCGGATGCGCGCCGCCACGACGCCGAGATCGCGCAGCAGATTCTCGGCGATCGGTCCGGAACGCCGCTTCGTGCGCTCGCGCTCGAGCTGACGGTTGACCGCCTTCCAGTCGAGATCGAGGAAGGTGACCGGCTCGAGCTTGTCGGCGATGCCATCCAGGAATAGCTGGCGCAGCGATGCCTTGGTGATCGCGCGCCCGCCCAGGCCCGCGATCACGTCGTACACCGGTTGGCGCATGCTGCGCAGCGCCATCCGCACATCGCGCGTGACGATGCCGCCCAGCCCCACCGCGAAGCATTTCTCCACGACGATCACGCGCTGCATGTCCTGCAGCGCGTCGCGCACGGCAGTGAGCGGAAACGGCCGGTAGGACGTGATGCCGAGCACGCCGATGCGGTGTCCGGCGTTGCGCAGATCGTCGATCGTGTCCTTGATCGTACCCAGTACCGAGCCGAGCGCGACGACGGCGACTTCCGCGTCCTCCAGCCGGTAGCCGTGCACGAGCCCGCCCGAGTCGCGGCCGAACACCTGCTCGAATTCGGCTGCCAGCTGCGGGATCAGCTCCAGCGCCTCCATCTGTTTGGCATGGGCGAGATAGCGCACCTCCGAGAACGCCTCGGGGCCGACCATGGCACCGATCGAGACGGGCTCGTTCGGATCCAGCACCTGGCGCGGCTCGTACGGCGGCAGGTAGGCATCGACCTGCTCGTGCGTCGGGATGTCCACGCCCTCGTAGGCGTGGGTGAGGATGAAGCCGTCCATACACACCATGACCGGCAGCGATACCGCTTCGGCCAGCCGGAACGCCTGGATGTGCAGGTCGGCCGCTTCCTGGTTGTTCTCCGCGAAGAGCTGGATCCAGCCCGAGTCGCGCATCGACATCGAATCGGTGTGGTCGTTCCAGATGTTGATCGGCGCGCCGATCGCGCGGTTGGCGACGGTCATCACGATCGGCAGGCCGAGCCCGGACGCGTTCCAGACCGCCTCGGCCATGAACAGCAATCCCTGGCTCGCCGTTGCGGTGTAGGTGCGTGCCCCCGCCGCCGACGAGCCGATGGCGACCGACATGGCGGCGAATTCGGATTCGACGTTGATGAACTCGCAGTTCAGGAGCGTGCTATCGCGCACCATTTCGCTCAGACCTTCGACGATGTGGGTCTGCGGCGAGATCGGATAGGCACAGATTACTTCCGGCCGACACAGCGAAACCGATGCGGCGACCGCATGAGAGCCTTCACATTGCTTCAGCACGGGCGTACTCCTCTCGTTCCTGCTTCACGAATTCGAACGCGGCGCTGGCCGCGGCGACGTTGCCTTCGGCGACCTTGCCCGAGAACTTCTGCCGGATGGCGGCGTGCACCGACTCCAGCGACACGGCGTCGCTGATGGCCGCGAATCCGGCGAGCAGGATTGCGTTCGGCAGCGGGCGACCGAGGTGCTTCATCGCGATCTCGGTCGCCGGCACCGTACAGAGGTGGGAGTGGTGCCAGCCCTTGAAGTAATCGCCGAGGCCGAGATCGTCGAAGCTCTTCTTGGTATTGATGAGGACGTAGCCGTCGCGGACGATGCCGCTGAAAACGTCCACCTGGTGGAGCAGGGTCGGATCCTGAATGATGAGCCCGTCGGGCTCCATGATCGGCTCGCGCAGCCGGATCTCGTGATCGGAGATGCGACAGAACGCCACGACGGGGGCACCGGTGCGCTCCGAGCCGAAGCTCGGAAATGCCTGCGCGTGCTTGCCTTCGAGGAATGCGGCGATCGACAGCATCTCCGCGCCGGTGACGCAGCCTTGGCCGCCGCGCCCGTGAATGCGGACCTGGAACATCGATGTGAAGCCTCCCTTGTGTCTTGTTGCTCGTGAAACTGCGAACTCACGCGGAGTTGGTCACGACGCGCCCGGTCTTGCTGCCAGGCTGCGGGGAATTCGATCGCGTGACCCAGAAACGTAATTTGTAAGAGCGTTGCGGGGATAAGTCAAATCCCACAGCGACGATGCCCGCGAAAACGCATCGCCGGGGTCAGCCCGCCTTCCTCAGTCGATCTTGACCGCCCCGCGGTGAAAGCGCGTGATCACGTCCGGATCCGGAAAGAGCGAGATGCGCGATTTTTCCTTGCCCGCGTAATCGATCACGGAGAGCACGTGGCGCATGCTCTCCAGCCGCGCGCGCCGCTTGTTGTTCGCTTTGACGATGATCCAGGGGCTGAAGCTCGTGTGGGTGCGGCTGAACATCACTTCCTTGTACCGTGTGTAGTCGTCCCACAGCTCCTGCGCCTTGCCGTCGAGCGGGCTCAGCTTCCACTGCTTGAGGGGGTTGGTTCCGCGCGACGTGAAGCGGTCGAACTGCACCTCGCGCGAGATCGAGAACCAGAACTTGACGAGCACGATACCATCCTCGAAGAGCATGTGCTCGAACTCGGGCACCTGCTGCATGAAGCGGTCGTACTGATCCCTGGTGCAGAAGCCGTTCACCGGCTCGACCACCGCGCGGTTGTACCAGCTGCGGTCGAAGAAGACGATCTCGCCCGCGTTCGGCAGCTGCTTCATGTAGCGCTGGAAGTACCACTGGCCGGCCTCTTCCTCGGTTGGCTTCGGCAGCGCCACCACCCGCATCGCGCGTGGATTCAGATGCTCGATGAAGCGGCGGATGGTGCCTCCCTTGCCCGCGGCGTCGCGCCCTTCGAAGAGGATCGCCACGCGCCTGCCGTTCTCCTGGATCCAGCGCTGCAGCTTCACCAGCTCGATCTGCAGCGACTCCAGCTCGTACTCGTACTTGATCGAAGACTGGATCCTGGAAACGTCGACGTGATTGGAGCGCAGAAGCTGGATGAAATCCCGCGAGGAATGCAGATCCGAGAGCTGCTCGGGGCGCAGATAAAGCGCCGGTGGGGTCTGGTCCGCGAACTGCGCGTCGCGCGTCGCATGCAAGGCCTCCGCGAGATCCTCCACGGTGGCGCCTTGCGATGGGGGGTCCTGCGGTGCTCCAGCGGCGCTTTCGCTGCCCATGGTCGGGACCACGGACAACTCGACCAATGTGCCGCCGCTCGCCGGTTGGCTTCTCTTTCTCATCGTTTCATCTCCCCGTCTTGCACGCTCGCACGATCGATGCGCGGCCGTGCGTCCCTCGCATGCCCGACCGTGCGCCTCGGAAATGGCTGCGCCGCACTGTCGCGCAACTGCATGTCGCCGGTCGGATCGAACGGCTACTCTACGACCGAAGACGCCCGGCTGGCAAATATCGCGCGAGCCCACCTCAGGAGACTGCCGCTTTCGATGGGGGGACGGGCGAGCGCGTGCGCAGCGTGTCATAGATGGGCTCGCTCCTGACGCAAGTGGCCGCTGCCGCCGCGGCGAAGCACGCCGCCAGCATCGGCACCAGAAGCGTCGTGGTCGCGGTCATCTCCACCACCAGCACGATGCCGGTGAGCGGTGCGCGCACGACCGCGGTGAAGAAGGCGGCCATGCCGACCAGTGCGAATGCAAGCGGTTGCGGCGCGAGTGTGGGGGCGAGATCGTGGACGATGGCGCCGCAGAGCGCGCCGAACGCCGCGCCGATGACCAGCAAGGGTGCGAAGAGCCCGCCGGGGGTTCCCGCAGCGTACGACCAGGGACCGATGAACCAGCGCACGGCGAATATGAGCGCGAGCGTGTCAAGCGGCAGACCACCGCCCAATACCTGCTCGTTCAGCGCATCGCCGCCGCCCACGAGCGACGGCGCGCAGGTGGCAACGAGGCCGACCCCCGCGCCGACCACCGCCGCGCGCGCCTCGACCGGCCAGGCCGGCAAGCGTTCGAACGCATCCAGCCCCCACACGACGATGCGGTTGTAAGCGGCGCCGAGCAGACCGAGGAGGGCGCCGAGCAGCAGGTGCGGGACGATGCTCCAGAACGGCGGTGGCGCCAGGGCTGCCACATGGAAGGCGGGCTCGTCGCCGAGCATCGCGCGCGCGACCGCGACCGCCACCGAGCATGCCAGGAGGGTGGCGAGCACGAGTCGCGGCTCGAAGCGTCGCGCCACCTCCTCGAACACGAACAGCGCGCCGCCGATCGGCGCGTTGAACGCCACGGCAAGCCCGGCGCCGGCGGTTGCCGCCTGCAGTGTGCGAAGCTCTTCGATTCCCGTGCGCAGCAGCCGCGCGATGCCGACGCCGATGGTCGAACCCATCTGCACCATCGGCCCCTCGCGCCCGAGCGCAAGTCCGGACCCGATGGCGAGCGTGCCGCCGATGAACTTGACGGGCAGCACGCGCAGCGGCGCGGGTGTTTCCTCCTCGCGCATGACGGCCTCGACGTGCTGCACGCCGCTGCCGGAGGCGATCGGCGCGATCCGCACCAGCGCGCGCGCTGCGGCCGCGCAGACCGCCGCCGCCAGCACCGGCCACAGCCACCCCACCTGCGGCCACTGCTGTGACCAGCCGAGGAAGGCATCGCGCAGCGCGTCGGCCCGGTCGAGCACGAAGCGGAATGCGCCGCCGACGAGCCCCGCCAGCGCGCCGGCGAGCGTCGCACCCAGGGCAAGGCGAAGCACGCGCCTGCGATCCGGCGCGGCGAGCGCTTTGCTAATTGCCCGTGCTCAGCGACTGCATGTAGGCGGTGACCGCAACCATGTCTTCCTTGCTGAGCGCGTGCGATACCGGCGTCATCACCTTCGCGGAAGGCCGCGCCACCGTACGGAACGACTTCTGCAACTGGCCCAGCATGTATTCGGCATTCTGGCCCGCTACCCGCGGAATGGCCGTGGCGCCCTCGCCTTGCTCGCCGTGGCAGTCGGCACAGGACTTGTGCTTGCCCTTGGCGACTTCGATGGGACGCGTGTACACCTTGCGGCCGCGCTCGGCGAGCTTCGGCGAAGCAGGCTTGCCGGGGGGCGGCGTCTGCGCCGCGTAGTGATCGGACAGGGCCTGGATCGTGGCATCGTCGAGCAAGGCCGAGATACCCCACATGTAGGCCTCCGAGCTGATCTCGTTGCGTCGCTGGTCACGGAAGAGCTTCTGCTGTTCGACGAGATACGCGACCTGCTGCGCCGCCAGGCTGGGCACCTTGGGGTCATTGCTGATGCCGCCTTCGCCGTGGCACTTGTTACAGACGTGCACGGCGCGGTTGGTGAGATTGTCGGCGGCCTTCCGATCTTCGGCTGTGGCACTGATGGTTATGAGACCCAGCACCGCGCTCGCGACGGCCAACATCTTCTTCTTCATCGACTGCTCCCATGGGGTGAACATGCCTGCGCAGTGTCTTGCGAGCGCGGTCCTGCCGTCAAGTGTCCGCGGTCGTGCCCCGCGCACCCCTTCGAGCCGCGGCGGCCGGTGTAGGGAATCTCAGCAGGCTGCCAGCTCGGCGATGCGCTTCTCGATATGGGCGAGCGCCGGCTCCACCTGGTCGACCAGAATCAGGCACAGGTCGCCCGCATCGAGGCGTGTGAGCGCGGTATCGATCGCCGGGATCTCGCCCCGTATCTCCTCGACCACGCCCGCGCGCCTGGCGTTGCCGAGCCCCTGTCGCAGGATGGCCAGCACTTCACCGTCGCTCCGCCCGCGCTGGCACTTGTCCTGGTACAGGATCACCTCGTCGAAGGCGGCGCCGAGGATCTGCGTCTGCTCGCGCAGATCGACGTCGCGCCGGTCGCCGGCGCCGCTGATGACGACCACGCGCCGCCTTGCCGGCATCGCGTCGACGGCTCCGACCAGCGCCCGCATGGCGTCCGGGTTGTGCCCGTAGTCCGCGATCACGGCTGCACCGCGGTGGTCGAAGACGTTGAAGCGGCCGGGTACGGTCTGCCGATCGCACGCGAAGGTCGCGAGCCCGGCGCGGATCACGTCCCACTCGAGTCCCGCAGCCCAGGCGGCCGCGGTCGCGGCGAGCGCGTTCTCGACCTGGAAGGCGATCGCACCGTTGCGCGTGAGCGGGATGTCCGCGAGCGGGATGCGCTGGCGACGCCCTCGCATGGCGGCAACGATGGCGTCGCCTTCGACGTAGACGACCGGTCTGCCGCGCGCGCGGTGCGCCGCCATCACCGGGTGGTGGGGATCGGCCGCGAAAAAGGTGACCGAGCCGGGGCAGCTCTCGGCCATCGCCGCCACCAGCGGATCGGCCGCATTCAGCACCGCGGCGCCGTCGGGCGACACGTTCTGCACCACGACCTGCTTCACGGCGGCCAGATCCTCCAGCGTGTGGATGTGATTGAGGCCGAGATGGTCGCCGGCGCCGATGTTCGTGACCACGGCGATCCGGCAGCGATCGAACGCGAGCCCCTCGCGCAGGATTCCCCCGCGTGCGGTTTCGAACACTGCGGCGTCGACCTCCGGATGCATGAGCACGCGGCGGGCGCTGCGGGGACCGCTGCAGTCCCCCGTGTCGATCTGGCGCCCGGCGATGAAGACGCCGTCGGAGTTGGTCATGCCGACGCGCAGCCCGCTGCCGGCGATGAGATGCGCGATCAGGCGCACGGTGGTGGTCTTGCCGTTGGTACCGGTGATCGCGAAGATCGGAATACGGGCGTCCTCGCCCTCGGCGAACATGTGCGAGGCGATCGCTTCGCCGACCGCCCGTCCCTTGCCGAACGAGGGGGTGAGGTGCATGCGCAGGCCCGGCGCCGCGTTGACCTCTACGATGCCACCCCCCTGTTGCTCGAGCGGGCGGCGCACGTTGTCGCACACCACGTCGACCCCGCAGATGTCGAGACCCACCATCTGGGCGGCCGCGACCGCGCGCGCGGCCACCTCCGGGTGCACCTCGTCGGTCACGTCGGTGGCGGTGCCGCCCGTGCTCAGGTTCGCATTGTTGCGCAGGATGATGCGCTGACCCCTGGGCGGCACCGAGTCCGCCGTATAGCCCTGCGCTGCCAGGCGCGCCAGCGCGATGTCGTCGAAGCTGATCTTGGTGAGCGACGTGGCGTGACCCTCGCCGCGGCGTGGATCGCGGTTGACTTGGTCGACCAGCGCGCCAACGCTGTGGACGCCATCGCCGATCACCTGGGGCGGGTCGCGTCGCGCCGCCGCGACCAGGGAGCGTCCCACGACGAGCAGGCGAAAGTCGTTGCCCGAAAGGTGGCGCTCCACGATCACGTCGTCGCGGAACTCGGCCGCCACTTCGTACGCCGCCATCACGGCGTCGCGGCCCTCGATGGCGACCGCAACACCCTTCCCCTGGTTGCCGTCGCGCGGCTTCACCACCACCGGGCCGCCGATCTCGCAGGCGGCGCGCCACGCGTCCTCCGCATCCACGACCGGGCGGCCGAGCGGCACGGGCACGCCGGCCGCAGCAAGCAGTTTTTTCGTGAGTTCCTTGTCCTGTGCGACCGATTCCGCGATCGCGCTGCAGCGGTCCGTCTCGGCGGCCTGGATGCGGCGCTGGCGGCTGCCCCAGCCGAACTGGACGAGACTGCCGCTCGTGAGCCGGCGGTAGGGAATGCCGCGCGCGGTGGCTGCATGCACGATGGCGCCGGTGCTCGGCCCGAGACGCAGATCCTCGTCGAGCTCGCGCAGGCGCGCGAGCGCGGTGCCGACGTCGAAGGGCGCGTCCGTCATGGCGGCGCGGCAGAGTGATTCGGCCAGTGTCAGTGCAAGCCGGCCGACGGCCTCCTCGGTGTATTCGACCGCCACCTCGAATACTCCGGGCGTACCGGCAGGTGCGGTGCGGCTGAAGGTCACCGGGCATCCTGCCTGGGCCTGCAGGCCGAGCGTCGCAAGCTCCAGCACGTGCGCGAGGGACATCGCTCCGGCGTGGGTGGCGGGCTCGAGAAACCCGATTTCCGGAAAGCGCGCGCGCAGGCGGGCTTCGACGCCGGGCATCGTGGCGAGGCTGCGCTCGTCTTCGTCGCAGGCCACGATCGCCTCGATGGCGGTATGGCGGGTCCACAGATTGGGGCCGCGCAGGATGCAGATCTTCGAGACTTCCATGCAGATTTCCTGGTTTGAAGGGGTGGTGCCGCTAGCAGACCGCGACTTTGGCGGCACGGCCGTTGGCGCGCGCGGCTCCCGCACCGTTCGAGTCGAAGGTTTCGATGGCGGTGGCGACCGCATCGTGCGCGAGGTCGAGGGCGACGGCCGCGGCCACCGCCGCAAGCACGGCTTCCGCCGGTGGTTTCGGCTTGCCGTTTCGCCTGCGTGACGCACCCTCGAGCGTGGCGAGCGGCGTGATCTCTGCACCCTTGCCCAGTACCACCTGCCCGTCGCTCAAGAACACGGCGCGCCGACCTTGGGTCAGGTGCTCGGCGATGATCGGGAAGCTCGAGTCGAGCCCGTAGAAGATCACCTCGCCATCACACAAAGGCGCCATTTCGACCACGTGCGGGTCGTGGGCATTCAGTACCGCCGCGCCGTGCGGCAGCACCACGTCGACCTGCGTGCGCAAAGCCGTGTAGAGCTGGTCTGCGTCGCGCACGTCGAATTCGGCGACCTCGCTGGGCTCCCCCAGGTCGGTGACCACGCCCACCTGGCAGCGGTCGTAGGCAAGACCCTCTGCGAGGATCGTCCGCGCGCCATTCTCGAACACCGCGGCTTCGATCGCGCGGTTCATGAGCAGCCTTTGCCCTGCCTCCCAGTTCGCCGCGTTGCCGCCCTCGATCCGCCGCCGGTTGAGGTACAGCCCGCTCTGACACGCGAGGCCTACCTGCCTGCCTGCAAGGTGGAGCATCCAGGTGACGAGGCGCGCGATGAGCGTGGTGTGGTTCGCGCCGGCGACCCCCACGATCGGGATGCGGCAGTTGCTGCCCGCGGGGAAGAGGTGGTCGACGATGGCGCGTCCGACCGGACGCGGGGCGCCGTCCGCCGGCTTCAGATGCATGAGCAGGCCGGGGCCGGCATTGACCTCGACGATTGCGCCGCCTTGCTCCTCGAGCGGCCGCCCGATGTCTTCTGCCACCAGGTCGATGCCTGCGATGTCGAGTCCGACCACGCGCGCGGCGAGCGCTGCAGCCGTGGCGACGTCGGGGTGCACGCGGTCAGTGACGTCGAAGGCGACGTTGCCGTTGCGCTGGATCAGGATGGAGGCGCCTGCCGGCGGCACCGACTCCGGCGTGAAGCCCTGCCGCGCCAGGTCGGTGCGCACGGTCGAGTTCATGCGAACGGGATTCAACGGAAAGTCCTCGGTGTCGCCGCGCCGCGGATCGGAGTTGAGCTGGTTCTGGACGAGGTCGCGGATCGTCGAGCGACCGTCCGCCACCACCGCGGCGAGCTCGCCCTTCGCGGCCGCCGCCACGCGACCGCCGACGACGAGCAGCCGATGTTCGAGCCCGGCTACGCACCGCTCGACGATGACCCCGCTGCCTTCCTCGCGGGCGACGTGGTAGGCGGCTTCGATCTCGCCGCGGTCGGTAAGATCGGTGAACACGCCGCGGCCGTGATTGCCATCCGTTGGCTTTACCACGACCGGGAGGCCGATTTCCTCGGCCGCCTGCCAGGCATCCTCCGCGCTCTCCACGAGCCGCCCCTCGGGCACCGGCACGCCGCAGGATCCGAGCAGGCTCTTGGTCAGGTCCTTGTCGCGGGAGATGCTCTCCGCGATCGCACTGGTACGATCGGTTTCGGCGGTCCAGATGCGATGCTGTTGCGCGCCGTAACCCAGCTGCACGAGATTGCCCCGCGACAGACGGATCGCCGGGATGCCGCGCTCCTCGGCAGCGTTCACGATGCAGGCGGTGCTGGGTCCGAGACAGTAGGTGTCGACGCCGTCGCGCAGACCTTCGATGGCGGCGGCCACGTCGAACGGCCGATCCTCGATTGCGGCCATCACCAGATCTCGTCCGGCCTGGAGCGCGTCGCGCGTGACCTTTTCGTGCCAAGCGGTGACCACCACCTTGTAGATCCCGCGCGTGGAAGTTTCGCGCGCCCGTCCGAATCCGCCCGCCATGCCCGCCAGGACCTGCAGTTCAAGGGTGACGTGCTCGAGGATGTGCGCCGGCCACGTGCCCTCCTGCACACGGCGCAGGAAGCCGCCCCGTTCGCCGTAGCTGCAGCGGTGTTCCACCAGCGACGGGACCCACGACGACAGGCGTTCGTAGAATCCGGGAATGGTGTTGGAGGGCGCATCCTCCAGCTCACCAATGTCGATCCAGGCTTCCAGGACCGGGGTGTAGGTCCACATATTGGGTCCACGCAAGTGCAGGACGCGAAGAATCTCGATGTCTCGTCTTTTCATGAGTTACCTTGCGGAAGGGCGGGCACTTTTTCCTGGATCCACGGGCGCCGACCGCCCGGGCGCCCGTTGCCCGGTTAACGCACGAGCGCCGCCGGCGACGACAGGAAAGCACTGAAAATCAATGGCCGAGCACGATCGGAAGCGAAGGTTTGCGGTATACTCCAGAAAAATCATGCCGTTAGCGGTGGTGTCAGAAATCCGGATAAGCCAACGGCAAGTTTCCGGGGGCAGGATGCCCGGCGCCGCGGGGGTTCTCGTCAACGCCGCGGGTTCCTGCAACGTTTCGTAGCTGTGCTCCACCCGGAGCGCAATCCCGGACCCGCCTCGAACGCGGGGTTTTCCCGCAGGATCTGCACGCGACAATGACCGAGCCTCTTCCGAGCCCACACACGCCTTCGTGCAACGGATCGCTCCCACTGCAGTGGGGCGATGAGCTGAAAGCCGTGCTGATGGGGCAGGAGACGGTGCTGGCGTGGGTCCCGCTCGACCTCGACGAGCGGCTCCGGTTTGCCAAGGGTGTGGTCGTCGTGACCGACCGCCGGTTGCTCGCCCGCGCGCCCGGCGAGCCCGTGTGGCGGGACTGGAAGTATCGGCCGGGTCTGCGCCTCGCTCACCACGACCACGCCGGCGTCGGTACGCTCGAACTCTGCGACGAGAAATCCCGGCTCGCATGCTGGCGTTACACGCTCGAAGGCCATGCCGCGGCTGTCCGGGCTGTGGAGCACTTCGAGCGTTGGTCGAACGGTGACGGTGCGCTGCGGTCGGCGCTGCCCGAAGCCGAGGCGTTGTGCCCCTGCTGCGGGGCCCCGCTGGATCCTGATCTGGACGAGTGCGCGAGTTGTCGCCGCGACTTCCACTCGCCACCTTCGACCTGGGGACTGCTGCGCCTGTGGCGGTTCGCGACACCGTACAGGCTTCAGCTTGTCATCGGCTTCGCGCTGACGCTGGCTGCCACCGCGGCGTCTCTGGTCCCGCCGTATCTCACCATGCCCCTGATGGACAGGGTGTTGGTGCCGTTCGAGCGGGGGATGCCGATCGATTTCGGCTTTGTCGGGCTGTTGCTGGCGGGGCTCCTGGGGTCTGCCTTCCTCGCGTGGGGACTGGGCTGGGCGCGCACCTACATCCTGGCGTTGGTGAGCGAGCGCATCGGCGCCGATCTGCGCACCGCCACCTACGAGCATCTCCTCGGCCTGTCGCTCGAATACTTCGGCGGCAAGCGCACCGGCGACCTGATGGCGCGCATCGGCGCGGAGACCGACCGCATCTGCATCTTCCTGTCGCTGCATCTGCTCGATTTCGCGACCGACGTGCTGATGATCACGCTGACGGCGGCGATCCTGTTCTCGATCAATCCGTGGCTCGCGCTCGTGACGCTGCTGCCGCTGCCCTTCATCGTCTGGATGATCCATGTCGTGCGCGAGAAGCTGCGTACCGGCTTCGAGAAGATCGACCGCGTGTGGTCGGAGGTCACCAGCGTGCTCGCGGACACGATTCCCGGCATCCGGGTGGTCAAGGCTTTCGCCCAGGAGCACCGCGAGTCGGCACGGTTCCGCGAGGCGAACAAGCACAATCTCGCGGCCAACGACCGCCTGAACCGGGTATGGGCGCTCTTCGCGCCCACGGTGTCGCTGCTGACCGAGGTGGGCCTGCTCTTCGTCTGGGCGTTCGGCATCTGGCTGGTGTCGCGCAACGAGATCACGGTCGGCGTGCTGACTGCGTTTCTCGCCTACATCAGCCGCTTCTACACGCGACTCGACTCGATGAGCCGCATCGTCTCCGTGACTCAGAAGGCAGCCGCCGGCGCGAAGCGGATCTTCGACATCCTCGACCATGTGTCGAGCGTGCCGGAGCCCGCGCGTCCCGTGCACCTCGGACAGGTGCGCGGCGAGATCGACATCCGCGATGTATGGTTCCGTTACGGCAACCGGACCGTCCTGCGCGGCGTCGATCTCAAGATCGCGCCGGGGGAGATGATCGGGCTGGTAGGCCACAGCGGCTCCGGCAAGAGCACGCTCGTCAACCTGATCTGCCGCTTCTACGACGTGTCCGAGGGTGCGATCCGCATCGACGGCGTCGACATCCGGTCACTGCCGGTCGCCGAATGCAGGCGCCATATCGGGCTCGTGCTGCAGGAGCCGTTCCTCTTCTTCGGCACAGTCGCCGAGAACATCGCCTACGGCAAGCCGGAGGCCACGCGCGAGGAGATCGTCGCCGCGGCCCGTGCCGCCCACGCCCACGAGTTCATCCTGCGCCTGCCGCGCGGCTACGACTCGCTGGTCGGCGAGCGCGGTCAGGGTCTGTCCGGCGGCGAGCGCCAGCGCATCTCCATCGCGCGGGCGCTGCTCATCGACCCGCGCATTCTGATTCTCGACGAAGCGACGTCGTCGGTCGACACCGAGACCGAGCAGGAGATCCAGAAGGCGCTCGACAACCTGGTGCAGGGGCGCACCACGATCGCCATCGCGCATCGCCTGTCGACGCTGCGCCGCGCCGATCGTCTCGTGGTGATGGAGCGCGGAGAGGTGGCAGAGGTCGGGCCGCACGAGGCGCTGATGGCGCGCCAGGGTGCGTACTACCGCCTGCACGAGGCGCAGGCACGCCAGGTCGAGACCGCGACTTCCGGCGAAGGAGACTGGGATGGCAGGTCTGCAGCGACAGCGGCGTAGCGCAACCGGAAAGATGTCGCCCCCCGAGCTGCGGCTGTCCCGCAACGCGTTCGGGCGTCTGATGCTGGTCACGTCCGACGGACGCAGCCACGAGGGGGTGATACCGGTGTGTGCCTTTCCTATTTCGGCGCCGGGCGACAGCATCGCGCTGGTCGGCAGCGACGGTCACGAGCTCGCGTGGATCGAGCGCCTGTCGGATCTGCGCGCCGACACCCGGGCGCTGCTCGAAGAGGAGCTCGCGAGCCGCGACTTCGTGCCCGAGATCCTCCGTCTGCGCAGCGTATCGAGCTTTGCCACACCGAGTACGTGGGAGGTGGAAACGGACCGGGGCGATGCCGTCCTCGTGCTGAAGGCAGAGGAGGACATCCGCAGGCTCGGCCGATCGGGTCTATTGATCGCCGACCGCCACGGCATCCGGTTCCTGGTGCGCGATCTCGGCGCTCTGGACCACGCAAGCCGCAGACTGCTCGATCGCTTCCTCTGACGGCGGCCGCAACGCTCGTCCGGGCGAGCGTTGCGCGCGGCGCGGACGCCGTGGTACACAGCACTTCCCCTGATTGCCCCTCTCGCCGCGGATGCCCCCAGATCACGTCGCGACACCTCTGTCGAAGCCCGCGCTCGGGCTGCTGCTTGCCGCCATCTTTCTTGCCGTGATGGCGTTTTTCTTCACGCACTACGATCTGCATCGAGACATCGGTGACAACCTCGTCGCGGGCGGCAACATGGAGCAGTCGCCCCTCACCGCGGGCGGCGCCTGGCACGTACGCGGGCCGCGCGTCGCGTGGGAGCCGCAGGGCGGCGTCGGTGCATCGGGCGCGGTGCGGCTGGCGCCACACGCCGGACGCGGCAGCAGTCTCAACTACACCGTCGGGCAGCTACCCGGAGCCGGGTTCCTCCGTGTGTCGGCACGAGTGCGCACCGACGCCATCGTGCACGGCAGGAACGGCTGGAATACTGCACGCGTGCTGCTCTCGTTCGTCGATCGCGAGGATCGTCGAGCCCCGCACGAGATCTGCGAGTTGGACGGATCGACGGCGTGGCGGCTGTGCGAGCGCGTGATCCGGGTTCCGAACGACACCGTGGCTGTGCAGATCAACGTGCAGAACCTGGCGGCCTCCGGCACGCTGTGGGTCGACGATGTGCGGCTCATTCCGGCTGCCGAAAAGTCCTCAGCCTTCTTCTGGCGCGCCTTCTTCGCGGTGCTCTGGTGCGCGGCACTCGTCTATTGCGCGTGGCTGGCGCGCCTCTTCGATCGACCGCTCGGCCCGGCCATCGTCGCGATCGCCATCGTGATCATCGCCGGTGTGGCTGCGCCCGAATCGACGATCGAGCAGATCGTGGATCGCAGTGCCGACACCGTCAACGGTCTGGTGGTCGCCGAACCGTTCGCTGCCGCGCCTTCCGCTGCCGGGTCTGCGGTTTCCCGGCCGCGCTGGACGAATGAGGCGAGGAGGGCTCTGGGATGGCCGTTCGGGCTCGTGTTCACGGTCAAGAAGCTCGGCCACTTCACCCTTTTCGGGATGCTCGCGTGGGTTGCCGTCTCGTCCATCGCGCGTCGCAGCCTGGCCAGTGCGGCAACGGAACTCGCGACCACCGGCACGGCCTTGCTCCTGTTCGCCGCGGCAGCCGAAGTCATTCAGTTCCTCACCGTAAGTCGAACACCCTCGGTGGTCGATTGGGCGATCGATGCTGCCGGGATCGTTGCCGGGGGGGGTCTTGCCCTGATGTGGAGCCGTGTTGCCGCCCCCCCGATCGCCAGTCCGGTGCCTTGACGGCTCGGCGTCTTGCTCGCGTCTGCCGATCGAGACTTGCCTGCGGCCTTGTTGAATCCAGCTTCGGAAACATGCCAGGGCTTCGATGAGCAAGACACTGGACCCGCAAGCCAAGGCACTGATGGATATCGTCGCGCGTGCGGCGGCGCCGGCGTTCCACACGCTGGATGTCGCCAAGGCGCGCGACGAAACGCGCAAGCTGTTCGCCTATTTCAGCTCCGAGGCACCAGCCGTGGCCGCGGTGCGCGAGATCGAGATCACGGGCGAGGGCGGGACCATTCCGGCGCGTCTGTATCGGGCAGCGGGAAGCACCGCGACGGCAAGGCTGCCATTGCTGATTTTTTTTCATGGCGGCGGGTGGACTGTCGGCGACCTCGACAGCTACGACCCCCTGTGTCGGACGCTCGCGAACGAAGCAAGTTGCGCCGTGCTGTCGGTCGATTATCGCCTGGCGCCCGAACATCCGTTTCCTGCGGCCGTCGACGACGCCTATGCGGCGACCGTGTGGGCCAGTGAGAACGCTGAAACACTCGGAGTGGATGCGGGGCTCATCGCGGTTGGGGGCGACAGCGCGGGGGGCAACCTGGCGGCTGTGACAGCAATCCTGGCCCGCGATCGGGGTGCACCCGCGCTGGTGTTTCAGCTTCTAATCTATCCGGCGACCGACCAAGCCAGCGAACGCCCATCATGGCATCAGTTCGGACGCGGCTATCTGCTCGATCTGGAGTCGATCCGCTATTTCCAGAACAAGTATTTGCGCCATGCGCACGACTACGTCGATTGGCGGGCGTCGCCCCTCTTGCGACACGATCTCGACGGTCTGCCGCCGACGCTCGTGATCACGGCGGGCTTCGATCCTCTGCTCGACGACTGCATCGCCTACGTGCAGCATCTGCAGGCGGCAGGGGTGAGCGTGGAGCATCGCTGTTTCGAAGGCATGGTCCACGGCTTTGTCACCCTCGGCAAGATGTTCGCTGCCGCGGGTGAAGCCACCCGCCTCGCAGGCGGGGCGTTGACGCGCGCCTTTCAGAACTAACCTGCGGTCTGCGGGGTTTCTACGAAACTGGGACTGTCCCGGGCTCCGGCCGGCGGCGGTGCGCCCGGTGGCGCGCACCGCGACCGGTAACAACTACAACGAAGCGTGAAATTGTTACCGCGCCGTGTCGCGTATGCCAGACTGCAGGAAAGGTTACCTTTGTAAACTCCTGCAAGTACAGCCTCTTCGGAGCATTCCAATAACCTGCCGCGACTTGCGATCGTTCGACCTCGGTCAAGGGATCATATGAGGATAGCAGCGAGGCGACCCAAGTTCCATGTCACGGGGATCTTTTCAAC
>JBDHRV010000210.1:0-4282 GCA_039807745.1 Burkholderiales bacterium | reverse complement strand
ACCTTCCACGCGCTGGTCGAGGAAACACGCTTCGAGATCGCGCGCCACTTCCTGGAGATGACACGCAAGCCCGTCGTGGAGATCGCCATCGCGCTCGATTACGCGGATGCGAGCGCGTTCACGCGGGCCTTTCGCCGTTGGTCAGGGACGACGCCCGCGGCGTGGCGGGCGCACGCGGCGCGGGCGTGAGCCGGCCTGAAGGGCCCGCTACCTCCCCTTCAGTTTCGTGAGCAATCCACGGTCCGCCAGCATGCGGTTGCCGATCTGCCGGAACGCCCCCTCGTATGCCGCTGCGATCCCCGCCTGGGAAAAGTTCGGCTGGCTGCCGGTGCCGCTGCCCGAGAACGTTCCCAGCGGCTGGGTGTACGTGTTGCCGCCGGGAAACACGGTTGCCGTGGCGTTGGCATAGTATTCACTCATCACGGGATTGACCGAGCTGCTGCCGTTGAGCACGACCGTGATCGTGGGAGCGCCGAGGCTCTGGGCGCCGCCCACCTCGGAGAACGCTTCGCGGAACACCCTGATCGCGGCCTGCTGCATGAGCTCGCTGTCCGGGTATTGCCAGGTCTCGCCGCGAAACTCGACCGTCTGCGTGCCGGGCATCGTGGGATTCACCTGGACCGCGACGCGGGCGCGGATCGGCAGCTCCACGCCGGGTGGCGCGGTCAGCACGGTGGGTGCAGAGGGCGTGGTAGCGCAGCCCCCGGTGAGCACCAGCAGGCACGTCAACACGAGCATTGCAGGTGTCGCCCGCATCGCATTCATCTCAACGCTCCTTGCAACCCGGCGGTACTGCCGGCACGAGCCGCGCTATCACCTCCTTCCCGCGCAGGATCTCGAACTCGGTGCCCTGATACCGCACCTGATCCAGGACGTCCGCGAGGCTGCGCGCCGCTTGCGTTGCGGTAATGGTCCTGGTCGCCATCGGCTCACCCCAGCGATCATTGTCAGCAACCTATCTGAGAATCCGATAATGTGCAATCCACAGCCACGCGGCATTCGATCGACACACAGCGACCATGCAAAGACCGCTACGGCATGTCGTCACCAGGATGCGGGAGCCGGACTACGGTCTGCCGGCACTCCTGGCGCTCCTCGTTCTCATGGGATTCGTGCTGCCCTCGCTCGGCCTCGAGCGCGACAACGAGCGGCTCTATGGCGACATCGCGACGTCTCTCATGCTGATCTCGGGGGTCGCCGTCGCCTCGGCAGAGCGGCGGACATTCCTGCTCGCTGTCCTCATGGCCATCGCGACGCTCGCCGTGCGCTGGGCCGTCTGGTTTTCCCCGCCCGGCACGCTCGGCGCGTGGCCCGAGCTCGTTGCCTGTGCAACGGTCCTGGTGTTCTCGCTGATCATCCTGCGGCAGGTTGTCCGTCCCGGCGAGGTCGACCTGTCGCGGGTTCTGGGCGCAATCGCGGTCTATCTGCTCCTCGGGATCGGATGGGCGAACGCGTATCAGGTCGCCGAGCACTTCTTTCCCGGCTCGTTCGTGAGCGCGACCGCGACACCGGTCGCGGTAACCGACTGGATGTACTTCAGCTTCGTCACGCTCACGACGGTGGGTTACGGCGACATCGTCCCGGTGCATCGCGTCGCGCGCTCGCTCGCAACGTTGGAGGCCCTCAGCGGGCAGCTCTACCTTGCGGTACTGCTGGCGCGGCTCGTATCGCTCCAGATAAGCACTCGAGACCGCTCGAACGGATAGCTGGGCAATGCCCTATCTTCCGGTGCCACCGCTCAGCGAGGCCACCAACCTCGCGTACTGCGGATTCTCGGGATCCAGCTCCAGCAATTGTCTGGCGTAACCGAGCGCACTCTCCCGATTCCCCGCCGCCGAGTATTGCGCGAGAGCGAACAACACTTCGCGATCGTAGGGCTGGCGCTTGAGCGCCTCCCTGAGCACCCGCAGCGCGTCCTGGGGACGCCCGGTGTCGTGCAGCGCGACCGCGTAGACGTACGCATAGCGAGCGTTCGCGGGCGCGAGCTTCGCCGCCTCGCCCAGCTCGCGCACTGCGGCCGCGGTCTGCTTCTGTCGTACCAACGCGAGGCCCAGTGCGTGATGGAGCGGCGCGGCCCGCGGCTCGAGCGCGATACCTTTGCGCAGCACCGCCTCCGCTTCACCGTCGGCACCCCATGCCCGGTGCAGATCCGCGAGATTCACGCGCGCCTCGACCGCGCGCGGATCGATCGCGAGCGCCTGCTCGAATTGCGCGCGTGCGCGGTCGGGGTCGCCGCGCAGGGCGTACAGGTTGCCGAGGTTCACATGACCTTCCGGACGGTCGGCGTTGTACGTCTGCACCGCGACATACTCGGCGAGCGCCTTTGCGAACGCATCCCGCTGTGGCGCGGGAATCCTGCTCTCCTCCGGCCCGGTGAGTGCGCGCGCCGCCTCGATACGCACGCTGCGCACCGGATCGGCGAGCAGCCGCGGCAGATAGCGCAGGCGGGTGGCGGGGTCGGTGGCGGACAGCGCTTCGACCGCCGCCAAGCGCACCAGCGGGTCCGCATCGTCGAGCGCCCGGACGACCGAGGACAGCGTCTCGGGCGTGAGCCAGGGCGCCAGCCGATCGATGGCCGTGGCACGCACGATCGCGGGCTGCGCGGGATCATCCGCGATCGCCTGCAGCGCGTCGCGCGCACCGGGCGCGCCGACTGAGCCCGCATGCAGCGCCTCGGCGAAGTTCTGATGACCGACGGGCGTCTTGCCGGTCCACTTCGCGATTGCGTCCGCCGCCCACTGCGGGCTTTTCTTCGCGTGGCAGCCGTTGCACGCGTTGGGCATGCCGAGCTTCGCCGACAGCTCCGGGCGCGGAATGCGCATGGAATGGTCGTGGCGCGGGTCGATCTGCATGTAGATCGTGGTCGGCATGTGGCACGCCGTGCAAGCTGCACCGGCCGAACCCTGCGCGTGATGCGTATGCGCTGCGGTGTCGAACCTGGTCGGCGCGTGGCACGTCGCACACATCGCATTCCCTGGGGCCCGCAGGGCCTGCGTGTGGGGGCCGTGGCAGTCCGAGCACGTCACCCCTTGCGCGTACATCCTGCTCTGCACGAACGAACCCCAGTTGTAGACTTCGTCGCGCATCTGCCCGTCGTGCCAATACAGACCCTCGTCGAGCCGCGCCAGCCGATGCGTGTCGAGCGGCGGCCGGCCGTGGACGTAGTCGTCGGAGAGGCGCGCCGCTCGCGCGTGGCAGCGTGCACATACCTCGACCTCGCGCGACGATGTGCGCGGCGTGCTGCGCTCCGCGTTCCCGGTGGCCGTCGGTATCCATCGCACCCCTTTGCGCTCGTCGAGCACGATCGCGAGGCCCAGGTCCGGAACCTTGGTCGCCTTCCCGGCCGCCTTCTCCCGCGCCCACGCGATGTGATCGGTACCCGGGCCGTGACAGGCCTCGCAGCCGACGCTGATCTCCGACCATGTCGTTCGAAACCGGCCGGTGGCAGCGTCGAAGCGCTTGCGCAGGTCCGTCGAGTGGCACTCGGCGCACATGAAGTTCCAGTTCTGGCCGACGCCGGTCCAGTGCAACGGATCGCCGGCCCGGATCTTCTCTCCGGGATAGAGATGAAACCAGCGCCGGCCTCCCGCAGACTTTGGCCGCGAGTCCCACGCGATGCCGAGCGCCTGCAGCCGCCCGCCCGGCAGTTCGATCAGGTATTGTTGCAGCGGCGCGACGCCGAACGTGTAGAGGATCTGGAAATCGGCGAGCTTGCCGTCGGGTCCGTCGGTACGCACGAAGTACTTGCCGTCGCGTGTGAAGAATGTCGACGTCGTGCCGGCATAGGTGAACCTGGCGTTCCTGAAGTCGCCGAGCACGCTCTTCGCGTCGGCGACCTGCATCGCGCGGGCATGCTGCGATCCCGCCCAGGTGTCGAACGCAGTCCGGTGACATTCGGCGCACGCCGGCGAGCCGACGTAACCGCCGGCGAACGACTGGGTGACGACTGCAGGCGCCTCGACAGCAGGGTCGGCAGCCCGCGCCGCGAGCGCCGAGACCAGCATCGCGACGATCGCAACCGCCAGCACGCGACTGGGCGTGTGATCGCGCAAGCGGGCTCTCGGCCGATCGAATCGGCGCGACGCGCGGCCTGCCCGGGCTACGACTTGGCGGCGCTCAGCGCGGCCTGCAACTTGGCCTCGTCCTCGTGGGTGAGCGAGGTCTTGAGCACCGTGCCGCCGGTTCCGGCAAGTTGTTCCAGCACCTTGTCCGCGGTCACCTTGCGCACGAGCACGAAAAGGACGGAACTTCCGTTCTTCATCGTCTCGGCGAGATTCTTCAT